>JALGVJ010000010.1 GCA_029838195.1 Promethearchaeota archaeon | reverse complement strand
AGCAATACAGGGAATTTGACGTGGATGTGAATAAGCATGTTCGACAAAAAATAAAAAAAAGCGAGGCCGCAATTTAGTCGGAGGTGAGATTAATTTGCTACCTCATAAAAAAAAAGAAAAAATTTCATGAAAATGCCTGTGAAGGGGGATTGGAATATATTCGAATGCGATTGCCCATTGAAAAAATCACCCCCGAATTTGAAAAATATTTAGAACAACGCGTTTCGAAAATCGAAAGAGCTTTAGAGATTCAAACAGCTGAAGAAGAGGATTTAGATACTATAAAAAAAATCTATAATGAAAGCTGGCCTTCCACGTGCGCTCCTTTCCGTCCTTTAGAATTGGAAAAATTTGAAAAAATCTTCAAGGATGATAAAACGGTATTTCTCATTGCACGTGTAGACCACGAAATAGCCGGGTTCATTTTAATCGATTTTGCCGGCAGGAACGATGAGATTGCTCTCATTGCAGGATTAGGCATTATTCCCAAATATCAGCGAGAAGGCTTGGGAACGGCCTTAGGACTGGCAGCTTGGAATTACCTCAAAACTAAAAATGTCCAAGAGATCTTATGTGAAGTCTATGAAGGGAATAACACTTCACAAAAATTTATCGAAACCTTTGGATTTGAAAAAGTAGAAAAAAGAAAATATGGCATCTCGGATTTTTTTGGAGGGACCATTAGCATGAAATAAAGATTTTACCCATCATTATTACATCCATGAACATCCATTCTTCGCGAACCCTACTACTTCTTCTTTTGATCCCCGTTTATTAATGCTTGGTTCCACGTTTTATTCATTGTATTGAATCAATGAACTTCATGGGCTAAAAAAACTTATTAAAGAGAAAAAATAAATTAAAAAAAAAATTAAATAGAATTCTTAAAACACGAGTAATCCGGCACCGCTATTAAACACCATCAATAATCCAAGGAATATGGAAGCCGTCAGGGACATTACCACTAAAAGCGTGTTAATAGAGGGGCCAGCCGTATCTTTAAATGGGTCACCGACTGTATCCCCTGTAATAGAAGCCTTATGAGTTTCCGTTCCCTTACCTCCTAAGTGTCCATCCTCGATCCACTTTTTAGCATTATCCCATGCGCCTCCAGCATTTGCCATAAACACGGCAAACACGAATCCGCTTAAGATAGCCCCAGCTAAGAATGCTCCTAATGCCGAAACTCCAAATATTATTCCGACAGCAAGGGGAATTACGATGGAAATGATGCTCGGAATTAGCAATTCCTTTAGTGAGCCTTTAGTAGCGATGGCAATGCACCTATTAAAATCTGCTGCCTCTTCTCCCGTTAAGATCTTGGGATTTTCCTCAAATTGCCTCCTGATCTCATCTACCATCTTGGCAGCGTTCCTCTGCACCGCTAAAATTAGTAATGCGGAGAAAAAAGCCGGAACGACCACGCCAATAAACGCTCCGATTAAAACGTTTATAGTAAGAAGATCGATTATTTCAATAGTCCCGGCCGAAAGCAAGTTAGCCTCTGTTTTAAAGGAAAAGAGTAATGCTAATACCGTCAAGTTTGCCGCACCAATCGCGAAACCCTTCGTTATAGCTTTTGCCGTATTACCGGCGGAATCTAATCTGTCCGCTTGACTGATAACATCTTCACCCAATTCGCCTTGTTCTGCTATGCCTCGAGCATTATCCACGATCGGCCCATATGCATCATTTGAAACAATAGTACCTACGATTGAGAGCATGCCAACTGCGCTCATCGCCACCCCGAAGATGCCACCCAGAAGATACGCTATTGTCATGGCTATTACTATTCCAATCGCCGGAGGGACCACGCTCAACAAGCCATAAGAAAACCCGCTTAAAATCACCACTGCATGTCCTTCTTGAGCCGCATATGCCATATTTCTCGTGGGAGCCTTATCATCTCGAGTAAAGTAATCACTCGTAAACCCAATAATTATTCCTGAAAAAAGACCTATAATCGAGGCGCCATATAATCTCCAAATTTCAGCCACCACTGTAGTTTCTTGAACAGCAAGAGTTAAGAAGAACGTGAACAAGGCAGAAAGCCCGGCAAATATAAGTGTCGCTATATACGTCCCCGCGTTTAAAGATTTTCCGGGATCTTCCGAACCTTTCCACTTGATTAAGAAAATTCCAATCAAAGAAGCAAGTAATCCAATTCCGCATAATAACACCGGATAAATCACGAAATAATATCTCAATTCCATTGTCACGTTGGCCCGAGTAAAGGCAATGGACGCCGCAAGCATCATAGCCGCAATGATAGAAGCAACGTAGCTGTCGAAAAGATCACTACCCATTCCGGCAATGTCGCCCACATTATCCCCAACATTGTCAGCTATGGTCGCTGGATTGCGGGGATCATCTTCTGGCAAATCATATTCTGCCTTACCAACGAGGTCTGCTCCCACATCAGCTGTTTTGGTGTAGATCCCGCCTCCACACTTCATGAATAGGGCGACGGAACTCGCACCGAAGCTAAATCCGAGCACGATATTAGGATCAGGGACGATCCAGTAGAGAATTGATATACCAATGAGAGCCACGCCTACAACAGTAAGTCCCATAACGGACCCTCCGAAAAAGGCGATATCGAATCCCTTTTTAGTGCTGACAGAACATCCTTGGGCGGCGCGCGTGTTAGCTTTAACACCGACGTACATGCCAAGCCAACCTGCGAACATGGAACCGACAGCACCGATCACGTAAGCTGTAGCTTGTTCCCAATTTAGTGCGCCGGGCGTAAGTCTCGTGTAAGTGTCACTGTTTTCTAAGGGAGACGGCAGAAATAATAAGGCTATTGCCAGGACGATGACGAATGCGCCGAGGATTTTGTATTGAACTTTTAGATAGGTTTTAGCGCCGGATTCGATGTATCCCGCTACTTCAATCATACGTTCATTGCCGGGGTCTTGTTTAAGGACGATCGATCGGAGATATAACGCCATAACAATGGAAATTATCCCTGCGATTAAACCTATAGTTAAAAATATCTGATAGCTCATCTTTTATCTTTTTTAGTTTTTAATTATGTTTTAAATGCAATTATATCGAGTTGCATGTTGTTGTTATTCCTAATTAATGTTTAAATAAAAAGGATTTGAAAATGAATACCAACATGGAAATAAATCGAGATGAGGCTGATTTCATTAAAATTTGGAGAACAAGTACGATGAAATGAAGGGATGGTGATAATAAATTGCATGGTGTTCCTTTACATAAAGTTAAAGGAGGCTGAATTCATGGCTCCTTATTTTCGGATTCTTTTTCCTTACGTTTTTTAATTTTTTTTTGTTGCTCAATAATCACGTTGCTAATAAACTGCATTGAAGAATAGGCAGCTTCTGCTTCTCCAAGGGTTAAATCTTTTAAATCTTCTTTCATCTCTTCGACATCCTTGGATGAAAATTTCATTTCTGTCTTGACATAATCCTTAGCGCTGGCTTGATGTCGGCGAGAGCGTAATTCTGTTCTTTGCAAGTAATAATGGCTGGTCATGTGTAGAACCATTCCACCGTAACCATAATGAAAAAGAATGATGATGGGAGCTTCGCCGTATTTTTCTTTCATTTCTCGACTAGTTACTAACACTTTTACTCTCTCTTTATCTTTTATGACAATGGGATAAGAACTAGTTTCCAACCACCAAATAGGGTCCGCATCTTGCTCGAATAATCCTTCTAAAAATTTATTGTTTTTATCTAATATTTCCACTTTCACGCAGTCATCTCTTGTAGGATTATGGTTATATTCCACGTATTCCGGAAAAAGTTTCTCTAATACATGTAGGAGGGCCCAGTCCGTGGTGAATAAAAACCCTCCATGCTTGACGAATTCCTTGATCTTGGCAAGACCTTTATCGGAAATGTTTCCCGGGCAATTAATGATGAGAATTTGATCGGGATTCAAGGTGATACGTTCTACATCTCTTGGGTTAATTAAAATATAAGGGATTTTCACCAAATCCAATACCATTTCTATTCTATCATACTCGCCAGCTACAACTATGATTGAAGATTCTTTAACTTTTTTTAAGATTTCCAAATCTAAAGGTCTTTCTTTTTGCATGCGCTTTTCCATGATTTTGGAAGAAGCTTGATAAGCCTTTTTCATTTTTTCAAACTTTCCCATTTTTTTCACCTTTAAGGTTTTAATGATAATGATAATTCAAGGTAATAAATCATGGTTTTTTTTCCTTATAGAAACCTTGGTCGCAATACTTTAAGGGATAATGAATGAAAGAATTAAAACGGGTGAGGTCAAATACATTTTGGAAAGCAATATCAGGATACCCGAGATTAGCGGCGTTCAACATGTAGCACCAATTTTTCAACTGCAATGGATCTTCCGAGTTTTACCATCCCAATCTTTAGAAAAACTCTAAAGTTTTTAAAGTAGGGAGAAATAAGAAACTTCCTTCATGAAAAATATTTTAAGGAAAATAATATCTTAATTTTATTAACTGGCTTGAAAAACGTTAGTAACACGTGGTATTAATTTTTACCAATTTTAGCTTCCTTTTACATGATAATCTTTTTATGTTCTTGCTTGTAATTGTAAATATAATTCAGTAAAAATTAATAGGAAGGTGATCTTTATGCCCATCGTAGGAATTGATTATGACAAGTGTATCACGTGTAAGATTTGTTTAAAAGCTTGTACTGAGCCAGAGGCATATTTTAAATTTGATTCTGAAAAAAATAAAGTAATTTTTGAGGACCCAAACAAGCAATGCATTCAATGCGGCCAGTGCATTGCTCAATGTCCTGAGGATGCTATTATCTACGAAACAATGGGGGAAAGTTTTACTTTCGATGAGATCCAAAAACTTCCCGAGTTAATCGACCATGAAACCCTCTTTAAATTTTTAGCAGCAAATCGCTCCGTCCGTTTTTATAAGCAAGAGAAAGTTCCGGAAGAGTTGCTGAGAAAAGTAATTCGCGCCATGGAACAAGCTCCCACCGCAGCCAACATGCGCTCCGAGAATTTCTACGTTCTTTCAGATACAGAACAAATTCAAGCCTTAGCAAGTGCTATATATGAAGATTTCATTAGCGATCCCGCCGAAAAAGAGCATTGGCTAGAAAGAAAAGAACGATATGGTAAAACAAATCGAGACCCCGTATTTTATAATGCCCCTCATATCATCATCATCACATCGAATTTTAACATGATAATGGAAGGGTTTAACATCGGTATCATCGCCACGTACGGGCGATTAGCGGCGCAGGCCTTAGGACTAGGCACGTGTTGGATTGGCTATATCACGCTGGCATTTCAAAGAAATCCAAAATTAAAAAAGATGATAAAATTACGGGGAAGCGTTTTCGGAGGTTTCACATTGGGATATCCCGACGTTAAATTTTATCGAGTTCCACCTCGTCCTCCCAAAAAGGTAAAAGGGTTATCGTGAATTTTAATTTAATGATTTCATGAAATCAATAAAAAAATTAGCCTTTTTTTTTACATGTTTCATGCTTTTACATTTTTAATCTCACATTTTCTTTTAAATCAACCGAAAATGTTCTAATGCCTTGGTAGCTACAATATCCCCCCATTCTTGAACAAAATGACCTGCGTTTGGTAATTCTAAAGGTGGAGGGCAATTACGAATGATTTCACTTAAAGGGTACATGATAGGAGTACCTAAAACAGGATCTTGCATGTCAATTGCCATGAATACTTCTCCGTTCCATTGATTTGATAAGTATTCCCGTGCCTTTCTTGAAATAGCCGCTCCTTCCATCTGAAGATTATCTAGAACGATATTCGGAAACCGCCGTACTCCCGCTTTATATCGAATATCTGGAAAAGGTGCATCATACGCCGCTTGTTCTTCCAGAGTAAGATGTGGACAACTTCGACTCAAGAGGCGGCCGACATTCATATTAGGGCTTGTATTGCTCCAAGCCCGCCAATCCAAAAAACCCTTAGTGGTCTCAAAATTTCCGGTTGCTAACATGGTATTCATGATGAGAAGGCGAGAAAATCGAGAAGGAAATTTCATGAGTAAGATTAATCCTAAAATCCCGCCCCAATCTTGAAAAACTAAAGTAATATTTCGCAAATTGAGATGTTCAATAAAATTTATTAGCATTGTCCGATGAAAATTAAAAGTATAAATCTCTTCTTTAACTGGTTTATCAGAACGTCCAAAACCATAAAAATCGGGAGCAATGATTCTAATTCCGTGCTTTAAAAAAATGGGAATCATTTTCCTGTAAAGATATGACCACGTGGGCTAACCATGCAAGCATAAAAAAACCTCCTCTGAATCTTTATCCCCTACATCAAGGTAATGCAAGCGAAGTCCTTCATATCCTTTTAAATCCGTGATATAGTTCGGTTTAAAAGGAAACGCGGGTAAATTTTTAAATCGAGAATCAGGGGTTCTTATGGCTTCTATATCTCTTATGGATCAGGCCTGAGTTTTTTTAATTTTTAGTATTTTAAGATTTAATGCTTTTAATAATTCGGCCAAATAAAAAAAAATTAAGAAATAATTAATTCATCCCCGGTATTAGCTCTCGTTCGAGACGGCGCATTGTAATCGCTTCTTCTGGGCATGTCACGGCGCAGAGTCCACATCCAACGCATTTTTCGGGATTTACAATAGCATATTCCTCGATGGTAATGGCTCCAAACTTACATCGCTTTTCGCACGTTCCACAGGCAATACATTTATCCACATCAATATTTGAAATAAAATTGGCTCGAGCAATGGCTCTTGGATTATCTTTAAAGCGCAATAGGCCTGCCAAATTACCACAACAACACTCACAACAGGCGCATAAAATATGAGTATTGGCAGCATTGTTATCCGTCATGTGAACGAGTCCTAATTCAGCCGCTTCTTGCGTGATTTTTTTTATTTCTTCCTTTGTAGCTGCCTTAACAGCAGGATCTCCTAATTCAATTAATTGTTTTGCGAAGGCTCCGAATAGAATGCAGTTATGAATGGGATATTTATCTTTACACGCTCTAATTCCTTCTATTTCTTTTCTTTGGCGGCATGGACAAGGGATGACTACAAAATCCTCATGAGAGTCAATAATGGCATAAACTTCTTCCACAGGTATAATTTGTCTTTGAGACTCTACTTTTTCAGACACGGTGAGAACTCTTGTTCTTGGAATGCCTTTTCTACTGGTTTCCCAGGTTTTATAATATCCATCTTCAAAATATTGCCTGCTTAATCTTGCAAATTCAACAATATCTTCTCTATCAAGGTTTGCTTGTAATATGAAGGGGAGATCGTGGATTTGAAGGGGAGATGGCCTGGCGTAATGATTCCCTATCTTTACTATAAAACCCCGTCTCACGTGTTCCTTTAATTTATCTTCTAAATCTTGTTTATCCATGTTTAATTTTTTGGCTACCTTCTTTATAGAAATGGTTTTTGGCATGATGGGAAATTCGAGCATGAGTTTAGCGATTTCCTCATCATACATGAGACTGAGATATTCCAGATATTCTCGTTTGGGCTCTCCATTCTCATCATGGGGATACGATTGTGCGGAATAAAGATAGTCTTTTGCCAATTGTTTCAAGTTGGCTTCATGTTCCTCATTTTTAATGATTTTAAACCACCTCAATAATTAATTTAATGAATGATTATTATTCCTCAAATTAAAAATTATATTTTTCTATTAAAAAAATTAAAGATTAAAAATTCTTGTCATGCTTTTGAATCATCTTTGCCCTTGAGAATAAAAATATTTCATATTTATATAGAATGTTACATATTATCCAATTGTAACTTCTCATAACATGAATAACGTGAAAAAGTGAATAATTCGAATGGTTGACGAAAATTTATTAAATGATTTGAAAAAAATGAGAGAAGAAGGGCCTAGTGGACCTTCGGATGTGCTAAAGCTATTCGAGCTTGCTAAACAATTATCCCAAGAATCGGAAGATATGAAAGAAGAGCTCGAAGACATGGATGAAATGACCGTTCAATTCATCATGAATGATGTCGATTATAAATGGTGGGTGAAATTAGGAGAAGGAAAGTTTGAGTATGGTGAAGGTGAAGCGAGCGAGCCGAGTGTTACCCTTTCTACGACTCAAGAAAACTGGGCGAACATGTTCGGCGGAGAAGCGGATGCTACAAGCCTATACATGTCCGGAGATCTTTTAATTGAAGGAAACCTCCAAGATGCTATAGCTTTTGGTGAAATCTTGAGCATGATACAAGATGAGTTTGAAGAATAAATGATAATAAAGTTGGAAAAATAAATCTACTTTAATTTAATTTGGACTTACTTTCTTTTTTTTTATTGAATTATCATTAAAATCTTGGATTTCTAAGCAAGATAATGCAAGATATTGAAGGATTTATATGAATCTTGTCAATTTTATAAAGAAGAGATTCTTATATCATTATATTTTCAGTGTTATTATCAAGTTTTCGAACTTCTAAGGGAAAGATGTATAAGAAAAAGATCATTTATATCTTAATTTCACGATATGAGGAAAATAAGAAGGAATGACACCATGTTGAATAAAAAATAGTTTGAAGAGAAGATTAATTATTATTTGAAAAACGATCCCCACAACCGAATGGAAGGCGTGGATGGACAGCTTTTTTTCGAGCCAAATGCTCTTGTTGGTTTTTGTGCGGGAACGGATCCCATTTTCTTGGAATATAAAAAATACGTGGGGCCTTTTCATTTAACTCCCATCGAAGCTATTGAACGATATTGTAAGATAAAGGAAATGAAATGCAAGAATACCAAACACTTGACCGTAATTGCCTATATTTTACCCATCCATCGAGAGACTAAAAGACAAAATTTCGAGTATTCGAGAGAATGGCCTTCAGAAAAATGGGCTCATACCCGATTGTTCGGAGAGAAGGCTAACGTGGAACTACAACGATATTTATTGGAAGAATTAAAAAACGAATTTGGCATTTTTGGAATTGCTCCATCAACTGAACCAAAATTATTTAAAGTTCACAGAATGCATGCGGAAGCTTATCAAGGCGTTTGGGCTTCCACGTGGTCCCACAGACACGCTTGTTTTGCGGCAGGACTGGGCTCATTTGGATTATCGGACGGATTCATTAATGAAAGGGGAAAAGCCTTGAGATGCGGGAGTTTTATCATTGCTCATGAATTACCCTCCGATTCTTCTAAACGACCTGCTTCTCCGTATCAATATTGTAACCGATGTGGGGATTGCGTGAAGAGATGTCCCGTAGGGGCGATAACGTTTGAGAACGGATATGATAAGCAAAAATGCTCTATTAAAGTTACGGGTACCATACCCTACATAAAAGAACACTATAATATTAATATCTATGCTTGTGGCTTGTGCCAAGTTAATGTATCGTGTAGTGATGGATTTCCCTAAAATAAGTGAATTAAATTAAAAAGATGGCACGCTTAAAACGGCATAGAATTTCTTTTAGCCTTTGGCGATTTTTTATTAAAATTTAACCTCTTTCATAAACGATCCCCGTTCCTCCCGCAGGATACATGAATTCTATTGCTCCTGGGGCACATACTAGATAGCAACTACCGCATTCCAGACATTTCTCTTTATATTCTTCTCTAATAAAAGCCATATCATTTTTGATTCCCCACAAATTTAAAACGCACACGAGGGTGCACGCCCCACATCCATTACATTTATCTTTATCTAATCTAATAAATTCTCCGGTTCCCTGAACGTGCTTGGTTAGATTTTCTAAATTATATTTAACATCCATCTTACTTCCTCCTTTTCCGTTTTTTAGGAATCATTTCTATTAACCTTGGAAGCATGGGCGCTAATTTCGCTCCATCCATCATCTTGTCGAGATCATTTTCAAAAATCTTTGCAACTAAGGGAAATACGTATTTCATGATGAAAGGTAATGCTACGGGCATGTAAGATTTAATTTTAGAAGCAATCTGTCGCACTCTTTTGGGATGAGGCTCGGACCAGTCGTAAATTCCTCCCATTATTTCCATGAATAGGGGTACGAACCACGTCATCGTTTCTTCTGGAGAAAAAGGTAGTGCTTTCCAAATCTCGTATAGTTCTTCTCCTGCCTCAAAATCTTCCCCAATGCTTGTTTTTTTCCACGCGTCATCAAATTTAGAGAGAGCCTTCTTAGAGACATCTCCGGAGGAAATGGCATCTGCGGCAACTTTCGAAGCTATACTCCCCGTTAACATTGCGGGATAAATGCCTTCTGCTTCAAGCGGACAAGGAAATCCTCCCGCATCACCCACTAAAATGACCCCATTACCATGCGTATTATAGGGATATTTTAACCAAGGGAGACAATGGGATTGAAGTTCTCGCGGTTTAGCTTCAAGTATTTTTAACAATCGCTTGTAATATTTAAGATTGATTACACGATTCAAGTAAAACAATGGGTTTTTATCCCATTTATTTAACCAATTCCCCAAGCCTTGATGAAACCCATCGTGAAAAAAAACTTGATAAGAGGCGGGAAATTGAGCGGACCACCATACTGCAAGGGTCTCATCCCCCATGATATCATCGATTTTATCAGGTGGGGCGTAAAAATCGTACTGGGGCACCACGGTAATTTGGTCCAGCTCCCATTTAGTCCGCAGCCCACTTTGTTTTGCTACCATAGATATGACCCCATCAGCACCAATAACCACGGGAGCTTCATGTTTATTTCCTTTTTCATCAACGACACCTTTTACATGCCCATTTTCTTTCAAGAGGTCCACGATGAGGGTAGAGCTTTTCAATTCGGCTCCAGCATCCACGGCATGTTGAGCTAACCACGGGTCAAACTCGCTTCGATATACATTCATGGTGATCCAATCTCTAGCGGGCTTGTAAGATACGCTTTCCGTTGGCCTTGTCATTATATAGCCTGCCACTTCTCCTTCTTTATTGATAAAATAATTTCTAGCGGCTGTCCCCGCTCTCATGGAAGGACATTTTTCCGGAGTTAATTCTTTCATGATATCAAACTCGCGCCATAATCTCGGACCAAGACCACACCCTGAGCTATTTTTTTCACCCGGCTTTCTCCCCCGCTCGAAAAAGATGGTTTTTAAACCCAATTCTGCCGCCGTTTTAGCGGCCATCGAGCCTGCGGGACCCGCTCCCACAATTATTAAGTCATACTGATTCATGATTCTATTTTCATGTTAACTATTTTTTATCGTGAATAGATTTCTTAAATGAATATTTGGGTTTCTCTATAAAAAATGTTATCAAAATTGATCTCATTGAAGATGAGATGGATCTCTCTTTAAAATTTTTTGACTTACCAAGAATTTTTTATAGCTCGCGTGGAGAGTCTTAGTATTTTTTAACAAGGGGAAAACAACAACTATTTAAATTAATAAATAAGCGGCACTTATTTTAATATAATGGGTTTTTTAAGCCCCCACCATTTTATAGTAATATTTCAATTGGGATCATGCCATGAGGGTTCAAGAATTTCATGAACAATTAATAGCCACGTGTGGTAAGAAGCGCGTGAGCACGGCCAATTCCTTATTAATGATTCATGCTTCTGATTCGAGTTTCGTGGAAGGAGTTTCTCCTAGTCACGTGGTTTGGCCATCAAATAAGAAACAAATTGAGAAGATCCTCCAATTAGCTAATGATTTTAAATATCACGTGATTCCCATCAGTTCGAGGTTAACTAATAGACTTCATGGAGATACCCTTCCGAGAAAAGAGAACACGCTTATATTAGATCTTTCTAACTTCAAAAAAGTCATTAAAATTGACAAGAAAAACCGCGTGGTCATGATTGAACCGGGAGTAACATTCAAGCAATTAATTCCCATTCTGAAAGAAAAAGGCTTGCAACTCTTGTTGCCCTTGCATCCCAGAGATAATAAATCCGTAGTGACTGCTGCCTTAGACCGGGTTCCTATTACCATTCCACGCTATCAATGGGATTCGTCTGACCCGCTTTTATGTACGGAAGTAATTTTTGGTACGGGCGATCTTTTTCGAACGGGAACGGCTGCGGGTCCCGGAACAATTAAAGAACAGTGGAAAGGAGGGCAAGCCCAAGTAAATCCCATGGGTCCGACGCATTTTTCACCGTTTCGAATCCTTCAAGGGGCACAAGGAAGCATGGGAATAGTAATGTGGGCAACCATGAAGTTAGAGCTAATTCCCTCCAAACAAAAAGTGTTTCATTATCATTCAGAAGATTTACACTCTTTACTTGCATTGCAGCAAGAATTAATTAAATATCGCTTGTGTAATGAGATTTTCATTTTAAACGATTTGGCACTTGCTTCCTTAGTGAAAAAAGAACCGCAAGAAATCAAGGAATTAGCTGATATATTGGGAAAATGGAATTTAATCTACATCATTTCGGGTAGAGGCGGATTAGCGGATGATAGATTAGCTTATCTGGAAGGAGATATCACGGATTTAATGCAGGACCTAGACTTAAAAAATGTAAAATGCGAGGATTTAATCGAAGAAAAAGAAATCATTCATTGCACGAGTGAATCTACTCCTCTTCCGTGGAGGGCACGCTATAAGGGAAGCTTTCAAGATATTTACTTTCTCACCCTGTTTGAAAAACTGCCGGAACACGTGGAATTAGTGGAAAAACTCGTGGGACAAGAGGTAGAAGTGGGAACCTACATTCAAGCAATTAACCAAGGAACCGCCTATCATTGTGAGTTTGACCTGTTTCATGACCCCATGGAGGGGAACAAGCTTTCAAGAGTGAAACAACTCTTTTTAACTATCGGTCAGCAGTTAATAAAACAAGGGGCTTTTTTCAACAGGCCTCATGGTCTCTTGGCTAAAATGATATTCGAAAATTATTCGGAAGAAACCATTAGAGCTTTGAAGAAAGTTAAAAATATTTTCGATCCTAATAATGTATTGAACCCAGGAGTGTTATGCTTTGATGATTAATCAAGATTCTTGAGGAAAAGAGAAGGATGGAGGATGGATGAGATAGAATATAAAAAGATGATTAAGCGCTGCCTTCGATGCAGCATTTGTAAATGGATTCCCCAAGTTCAAATAAAAAGTCAAAAATACGCCTCCGCATGTCCGGCCATTGATGTTTATAATTTTCATCCTTACAGCGGGGGAGGAAAAATCATTCTTGCCTTAGCTCTTGAAATGGGACGCCTTATACCCTCAGAAGAAGTGAGGGATATCGTATATAAGTGTACGGAATGTGGCAATTGTGCGATTTCCTGTAAATATCTCAACACATTAGAGCCATTGGAAATTATAATGACTTTAAGAGAGAAATTAGTAGCTGCGGGCGTCGGACCCATGCCGCAACACGTGAAATACACGGAGTCCATTGAAAAACTCCATAATCCCTATAATGAGCCTCACGAAGCGCGCGTTGATTGGTTGCCTGACGATATTTCTCTTGATCCGGATGCTAAAACGGTGTATTTCGTGGGTTGTACATCTTCTTATCGAAGGAAAGAAATTGCCGTGTCTACGGCCAGAATTTTAAAGGCCGCCCGGATTCCTTTCACCATTTTAAGGGAGGAAGAATTTTGTTGTGGAAGTCCTGTTTTAAGGACGGGAAATGTTAAAGCCTTTCAAGAATATTTGAACAAGAATTTAGATGTATTGGAATCCAAGGGAATTGAAACCGTAATATTTAGTTGTGCCGGGTGTTATGATACATTCACGGTGGATTATCCCTTATTTCGAGAGTACGATATTAAAACAAGACATTCAGTTGAGCTTTTCCAGGAATTAATTGAGAAAGGGCGGTTAAAATTTACTCAAAATCTTCCCTTCCGCGCAACCTATCATGACCCATGCCATTTAGGGAGAAATGCCGAGAGATATGAAGAATGGAATGGCGATACCGTTCCGATCATGACGTTGGTAAATATTAACGTGCCTCCAAAGCCAAAACGTATGGGTGCGAACGGAATATACGAAGCTCCGAGAAAAATCCTCGAAAAAATTCCAGGATTACAACTGATAGAGATGGAAAGAATAAAGGAATACGCTTATTGTTGTGGGGCAGGAGGAGGTGTGAAGGCTGCATTCCCGGAGATGGCGCTTAAAACAGCATTCATGAGAATTGAAGAGGCAGAGGATACCGGAGCAAATATCCTTATTTCTGCTTGTCCCTTTTGCTCCACGAATCTCCAAGATGCAATCAAGGAAAAAGGCTCAAAATTAAAGTTTTTTGATATTAGTGAAATCATCCTCATGGCATTAGGATTAGCTCCGGAAAAATTGAGATTTATTCTTAGAGAGGTGAAATGAATCGTGTTAGAACAAAAAATACTCGAAGAATTTCAAGCAATCGTGGGAAAGGAAAACGTGAATGATGGAGAAGTGATTACGAACGTATATGCCTATAATTGGTGTACGGAATTCGTGAACTACATGGATGGTAAAGAGCCTATTCCCTTCTCAGCCGTGCCAAAAGCGGTCATCCTGCCCTCTACAACGAGGGAGGTACAAAAAATCGTTCAGGCATGCAATAAATATAATCTTGTATTTAAAGCGCAGAGTACGGGACTTGGTCCGTGGAATCAACCAAGCACGGGCAATTCTATCATAATAGATTTACGTAGGATGAATAAAATTGTAAAGATCAATGTAAAAAACTTGTTTGCCGTGATTGAACCATACGTGAGTGGAGCCCAATTACAAGCAGAAGTCATGAAATTTGGATTGACTCTCCATATGCCGGGTGCTGGCTCGATGGCAAGCCCGCTTGCGAGCCACACGAGCATGGCAGGTCCCGGATTTACTTCACCTACAACCGGCCATAGCGCCCGGAACGTGTTGGCAACGGAATGGGTATTACCAACGGGAGATATTCTACGCTTGGGTTCCTTGGGATTAAAAAATGAAGCAGACTGGTTTTCTGGCGATGGACCAGGTCCCAGCTTGCGGGGTATCATGCGTGGGTGGGTAGGCGCGAAATCGGGGCTTGGAATTTTCACGAAAGTTGCTATCAAGTTATTTCCCTATCCGTGTGATACGAAATATGAATTAAAAGGGCATGGGCCGAAATATGAATTTGAAATTCCGGATTATATTCGGGCATATGTCATGGATTGTGGAACTTTCAAGCACTTAGAAAAAGCGATGTTAAGGGTGGAAGAGGAGGAGATTGCGTTCATATGTTCTCATTTATCAAGTTTTGCAGTCATGGCGATATTTTCCCACAACATAGAAGATTTAATGGACAAAATGGCGCTTGGCACCATGAAATGTCCTTTATTAGTCGTCATTACAGCTCGTACGAAACGAGAATTTGAATATAAACAAAAAGTAATGGAATATGTTCTCGAAGAATTGAATTTAACTAATATAATTGACACGAAATACGAGCCTGAATCGATCTTTTATGCAGAATGCTTGCGTGCGAATTTAGGATATCATGGATTCATTGCGACAGGGGGCTTTCAATCTTCAAAAGGGCAATGCGATACGGCAGCTACTTGTTTGCGGGCGGAGCGATTAAACATTCCTTTAAAAAAGAAATATATTGAGAAAGGAGTTCTTGCCAACGATTTTGGGGAAGGTGCATGGATGACGAGTTATGAAGGAGGGCATTATTTTCACATGGAGGCACCCACGATGTTTGATCAAACGAATGAGGAGAGCGTGAAAGGGATGGCAGAATACATGGAAGAGAGTAATCAAATGGACCTCTTGAAGAAGCTGGGAGCTCCATTTTTTATTGAAGGTGATAAGTTACATGATGAATGGGGCCCTCACATGATGAATTATCACATCTGGTTAAGAAAAATAAAGGCAGAGTTCGACCCGAATGGCGTGTCAGATCCGGGATTTTACATTTCTGCGAAACCACGAGAAAATAAACACGAGTGAGGGTAAAGTAAGATGAATACTTCCACGATCATTAATGAGGAAGCTCGCGGGTTTGCGGGCATTATTAAAAATGCTTTACTACCCCTAAATTCTAATCCCGTTTTTAAAGAAAAATTTTCAAGCATTTCATTAAAGATTCTACTGAACGCCTCAAATTTAGATCATGCAGCATTGATTATTATTAATAAAGGCGAGATTGGGATAAAAAGTGTGAAGAACAAGCCTCCAGGCAATTTAGATCGGAACTTAATTGGTTGGGATGCGTTTTTAGAGATGAATTCCGAGCTATTTTTGATGTTAGCCATGAATAGGCTTTCTCTTCTTGGAGTGATGAGGAACTGGATGGCGGGCAAGATTAAAATGAGAGGACTCAGAAAGTTGTTGACGTTATTAAAAGTATTTAAATTATTAAGTTAATATTTAAATATTCTCATAGCTCATTAAAATTTTTAATTATTCTTGGTGATCAAGATAATGAATATAAAAGGGAAGGAAATAAAAGGAAGGAGGAATTTGCATGATGTACGATGAAAGGAAAAATTCAAGGAAGATTCTCGAAGGCTGGACGGGACCTGGAAAGAAAGATGGCACGATCACGCCCTTTAAGCCGGAACATGATGCCCTGCACATTGACATGAACAAGCGGGGAAATATTGAATGGTGGTATTTTGACGCCCGCTTGGATAATGGATATACCGTAGTGGTATTTTTTAGGGCAAAACATGAAAGGACGGGAAAAACGGGAGTGGAACTTGTTATCTATAAGCCAACTCATGAAAAGATTCAAAAAATATATAATTATAAACGTTCTGATTTCACGGCCTCGCTTCAGCAAGCCGAAGTAAAAATTGGAAAGAATTACATTCACGTGGATTATTCTAATGAAAAATTTCCCTCCTATGAAATTTATTTAGATGAGGGAGAGCATGGCGTCCATTTAAATTATACCGCCACGGTTCCAAGCTGGATGCCGGGTAAGGGATACACGAGATTTGGAAACTTAGGCGTCTTTGGTTGGGTCATCCCTCTACCCCTCGCTACAGTTCAAGGCAAGATAAAAATTGATGGCAAGGAGATGAACGTGAAAGGAATGGGGTATCATGATCACAATTGGCTTGATTTTAATCCAATTAAGATCATTGACTATTGGATGTGGGGCCGCATGTACTCTGATAATTTCACCTTGATTTATGCGTTCATTAAATGCAATAAAAAATGGGGGAATTATCCGATAAAAGTGCTCATGTTAGCCAAGGATGGCGAAATCCTTGAAAGCACGGGAGAATACGAATTAGTCCAAGAAGATTTTCGATTTAATGAAAAAATAAAAAGCACGTATCCGAATAAGCTCATCTTTCAAATACATGAAAACAATCGAGTTGAATTGAACGTTCAACAAATTATTGATTCCGATAATCTTCTCTTTGAACTAAATCCCGTGGTCAGATTCATTGCAAAAAATATTTTGAAATTGAATCCGTGTTATTTCCGATTTTTTTCACAATTTAAAATGCAATTGAACATTGAGAATAAAAGTCATGAAGAGGAAGGAGCTACTTTTCATGAAATGGTAATTCTCAGATAAAAATATGAGGGGCTTTCTGCTCTATATTTTTTATTGAGAAAAAAATCAAGCTTTCGGTTTAATGTTAATACACATTATTTTCAAGAACAATTCCGTTTCCGATGCTTTAAGAGATGTTAAAATTTTTATAAAAATTAATTAGAATTTATTTAT
Organism: Promethearchaeota archaeon; assembly: GCA_029838195.1. Lineage (GTDB taxonomy): Archaea > Asgardarchaeota > Lokiarchaeia > Sigyniarchaeales > SOKP01 > JALGVJ01. Next base: position 96,226 of record JALGVJ010000010.1, on the reverse strand, counting down.
AATTTGAAATATTGTTTTAAAAATCAAGAGTAGATAAATAAGAGAGGTTAAAAGGAGTGAAATATCGAAAATTTGGTTCTCTGGATTTTCAAGTATCGGTTTTGGGTTTTGGAGCCATGAGATTACCCTTGGATGAGCAGAGTAGAATCATGGAAGAAGAGGCGATTCGCATGATAAGACATGCGATTGATAACGGCGTGAATTATATTGATACGGCTTATCCTTATCACGGGGGAAAAAGTGAAACAATTGTCGGGAAAGCGCTGCAAGATGGATACCGAGAAAAGGTCTATTTAGCCACGAAATCACCCGTTTGGATGATAAAAAAAGCGAATCATTTTGATCGGTATCTAAATCGACAAATTAAAAGATTACAAACGACTCCCGATATTTATCTTTTTCATGGAATGAATCAATTTCGTTTTGAGGTGGTAAAAAACCTTGATTTAATTGAACAGATGGAAAAAGCAAGGGAAAAAGGATTATTTAAGTATATTGGATTTTCTTTTCATGATAATTTTGATGTATTCAAGGAGATTTTGGATTATCATGCTTGGGATTGCTGTCAAATCCAATATAATTATCTTGACATTAATTATCAAGCGGGAACGAGAGGTGTTCGATATGCCGGGGAGAAAAAAGTAGCTTTAATAATCATGGAGCCAATACGTGGAGGTAAGTTGGCCATTCCTCAACATTTATTAGATTCAAAACCGGAGATTAAAAACGTCCTTGATAACGCTCCAATCAAAAGAACATTAGCAGATTGGGCCTTGCAGTTCGTTTGGAGCCATCCCGAAGTTTCCGTTGTATTGAGTGGAATGAGTTCCATGCAACACGTGATCGAAAATGTAAAATCCGCTGAGAATTCCGGAATTAATCATTTATCGGAAGAAGAACTTAAAGTCATAGCAGATTTAAGAGCCGCTTATCGAAAGCTCGAAATCATACCGTGCACAAATTGCCAATATTGCCTTCCGTGTCCAAATGGTGTGTCAATTCCAACGAATTTTAATATTGTAAATGAGCTTGCATATTGGGGAGAAAAACATCGAAAAAAAATAGCTAATCTTTATGAAAGAATGGTAAAAACACCTCAAGAGCTTGAAAACAGGAAAATCCAAGGTGATGAGTATGAAGGCGCTGCAAGTTTGTGTATTGAATGCTTAGAATGTTTGGAAAAATGCCCTCAGCAAATAAATATTCCTGAAATGATGAAAAAAATTAAATCCGTATTCGAAAACGACCAAACAATTCCTGAAGTGTTTATTTAATTAAATTAAAAGGTTAATTTCATTACCGGAGCTTTTCATTCATATGATGAAATTACTTGCTACCATTCTATTTCTTCTCCTAACTGCTTAATTGGCCGGAACCAAATTATCAATAATTCAATGCGATTGATATATATTTGTTGTTTAGAATTATTATTTTCCTAAAATGTAATGAAACTTTTTTCCATGCTCATTTGGAAACTGAGTTAATTTTATCAATGCTCAAGCGAAAAATTAATTATATGAACATGTTAATTTTTCATGTTATAAATTATCCGTAAAAATTAAAATAAATTGAATAAAAGGGACGATAAATGTGGGTTAATGCTTGGGCGTCCATGAAAATGGACAAGGACCAGAGATGGTGGAGTTTTGATTATAATTTTGAAACATCCATTCGGAATAAAATGAAATTACCGCAGAAAGTTATCATTAAGGATGATACATTGAGAGAAGGAGAAGAAACTCCCGGAACATATTTCACTATTGACCAAAAGATTGAAATTGCTAAACTATTAGAAGAAATGGGAATTCCGGAAATCGAAGTTGGATATGCAGCCGGTATTGAAGAACACGCGAAAACGTTTAAAGCGTTAAAAAAAGAAGGGATCAACATGCGATTATCCTCCCATGCTCGTTTATATGCTGAAGATATTAGAAAGGAAGTAGAAGATATCTTGGCTGCAGAAGCAGATTCTGTAAATTTCTTATTAGTTCCAAGTCCGGCCTTGAAGTCTAAAGAAGCTGTATTCAATAGGATTACGGAGGGGATTGAACTTGCTAAATCCATGGGAGCTCACGTGGCTTTTGGTTCAGGGCGCGTGATTCCAAGATATTGGGAGAAATTTTGTAAATTGGCAATGGAGGCGGGTGTGGATAGGATTGTCGTGTATGATGGAAATGGATGCATGTTTCCTCTTTCTTTTCGAGAATATGTTGCTTTTACAAAAAGAATCGTGAAAAACATCCCCATAGAAGTTCATGCGCATGATGATTTAGGGTTAGCTGTAGCTAATACCCTTTCAGGAATAGAAGGAGGCGCAGAAGTAGCAGATGTCGTATTTAATGGATTAGGTGATCGAGCGGGAAATGCAGCCACGGAGGAGGTCATCATGAGTCTTGAGATTTTATATGGAATTGATACGGGTATTAAATTGGAAAAGATCATGGAAGTTTCAAGGCTCATTGAAAAATACAGCAACGTGCCCCTGCAACCTCATAAAGCGATTGTTGGAAAAAATTGTTTCATCCACGAGTCAGATTTACATGTAGAACAAATATTAATTGGTAATTGGACGTTTTGGGAGCTTTTCCAGCCTCACGTCGTGGGTCAGAGTCGTAAATTAATTTTTGGGGCTACTACCTTACAAGAGAGAGCGATTAAAGCAAAGTTAACAAAAATGGGATTATCCTTCACGGATACCCACATTAGAATCTTGCGTGAAAAGATCCAAGAAGAGATTCAACAAAGACAATTTATCACGGAGCAAGAATTAGAAGAATTAGCAAAAAAAATAATTAATTAAGAATTTTTTTCTTTATTTTTTTGTAGTGCTTGCCTTGATCAGTTTTCACTTTTTATATTATTATTCCACTGGAGGTCGTTAATGAGATTTTTCAATATAGGTAAGTAAAACAAGGCGCAACAGAAAGCAATTAGGGAGAGTAAAAGATAACCCGGTACATAGTGATAATTGAAAAAGAGATAACACCGACCTAATACAAGTAAACTAAGGGATCTTCCGAGTGTTGTTGTGGTTAAATAATTAATAGAATATACGGTGGAACGAATGGGGGGAGGAGTGCTTTCCCCTAATGTTGCTTGAATTAGAGGATCAATCCCTCCAAAAAAAAATGCTCCCATGATAAGAAAAGCAAGAAAAAAGGAAAAATATAATGCTTGTTTTGATATTAAAACGATGGAAAATCCCGCAATATAGCTTAGAGAGCCCATTAATAGGCATGTAAAAGCCACGTTGATTCTTCCTCTTTTTTTCATTTCATATTTTTTATCACCTATTTTCCCAAATATTAACCCCGAAGGAACTTGAGTGCCAAAAACAACAATCAATAAGGAGGTCGCAATGGAGGAGGGAAGGGTAAAATCTTTTTTAAACATGGAAATGAGAAAGGAGGAGATGGCTCCAATTCCAATAAACATGCAAAAGTTAAAAAGCAAGATCCAAAAAATGGATTTTTTTTGCCAAATTTTTTTTAAATCATTCAGTTTAACGTGATAAAAGTAATAATCGTCTGAATTCTCTGCTTTTTTATCAAGTTCTTTTATTTCTTCTCTTTTAGGATCTTCTAAGAAAAATAATGAAAGAAGACAAAAAACACCGCTAATAGAAATGATCAAGAGAGGAGCATGCCACGTGTAGTAATCGATTAAAGTTCCCGAAAGAATTTGCCCAAGTCCATTTCCCAACACGTATATTGCACTCAAATATCCAAATTTCATGCCTCGTTCTGCGGGAGGAATGAGGTCAATGGTCAAAGAGAATACTAAGGGGATGATAGCTCCAAATCCAACAGCAGTACAAGCTTGAAAAGTCAGAAAAGAATAAAAATCCGTGGAAAAAAGGGTAAGAAAGGTAAAGAGAGTCCATGAAAAAGTGGCAGCAAGCAAGAGTTTTTTACGAGAAAATCTATCTCCCAAGAATGCCCAAGCTAAGGAACTAAAAGCGGCTACCATTAAAAATATTGAATTTACAAAAATCACTCTCTCTTCACTTTCTAAATTCAAGGCTGCCGTGAGCTCGCGAGCCATTGGATTAATAATACTGAAGAGTGTTGAGGACACTAACGTGAGTATTATTAATATTTTAAATGATTGCTCTTGCATTTTAAATATATTTTAAATCTCTTTCCTAATAAATGTTTAACTTTTTACAATCTTGAGAAGTCCATATCACATGAGAAGGATTTTTGTTAAATCGTGTACTCTCACGCTCTTAACTTTTAGAGAGAGATTTATATAATGTTTAACTTTTTTTTCTATTTTTTCCACTTTTTAATAAAGCTTAAAATAAGTTGATGATATAAACTAACTTGTAATGAACAAGAAAATTATCATTAATTATCTGAATGTTAGTCTCTTTTTAGTGGCAATTTTAAACTTGTTAATCATACCAGTATACATATTGTTAAAAGACCAACTTCTCGAGCTTAATATTTCCATTAACAATATCTTATTAATTTCCTGGAGCATGACCTTTTCGATTACCATTTTTTTAATGATAATCATTCGCTTGCTCGAACGTGAAGAAAAAAAAAGCGTGATTGAGCCACGTTAATTTTTAAATAATTCGAGATTGTTTTCTCGTAGATTTTTTTAATATTTTAAAATAAATTAATTGAATAGGATTTGCGATTAAAAAGATAGAAAGAATAAAGAAAAACTCATTTCTTAAAGTTCTACGGATAATCTATAAAATCATTAAGCTCAAGTCTTTCAGCGTTATTGCGTAGGAACATCTTTTTTAAGGGGATTAATGCTTTTTGACGCACTTCTTCAATTTGTCTCTTAAATTCTTCTTGATACGCTCTAATTTCTTTTTCCAATACGACTTTTGGGTTATTAGGATAATAATATCCGTTATTTTTATAAATCCAACCTCTCTTCATTAAAGAATTTAAATTTTCCAACAAGGTGTCATCATTAATATCTAATGCTTTTTTCAATAATTCAAGGGGCGATTCACTTAACGACACTAAATTTCCATAAATTCTAATTTGAATGTCGGATACGTTTAAATAATTCAAAGCTTTGATTATTTCCCCATTTATCTTTATTTTTTCCAGCTTCTTTCGTAGGCTAGCCTTCTCAATTTGAGATTTTTGAACTTCCGGACTTGTCATTATTTTTTTACTTTTGATAGCATCATTAAACATTTCCTCTCCTCTTTTAGTTCGAATAATAATACTATTCCAATCATCAGATTGAGCACCAACACTTCCAATGGAGATATCTGCAAGTTCAGCCGTATAATCTTTACATGTTTCACATCCAGGCCATTTGTATGGAAGGATTTCTTTCAAGGGAATTTTTAGAATCACTCCATCCTCCTTGGTTAAAATAAATTTTCCTTTAGAAATATCCATTTTCTTGATATCATTCAAGGATAGATTTAAATTTTTCTTGATGTATTCATGTCGTAAGTCATCTGAGAAATTAGCAGAACAATAGAGTCCAATTATTAATGATATTTGCCCAAAAGATTCTGAAAGAGGAGGATATAATTGTAGTTTTCTCACGGCTCTTATTTGACAAGGCATTCCCACGAAGGCTAAGTTTTTAAGATGGTATTTATCTATGGCTTCCCGATAGGTCAATAAAGAGGGTGCCATTGTATATTTTGAGCCCATAGCACTCAAAATTTCCTCAGAAGTCCTAGCGATAATCGGCTTGGGTTTCCAATCGGGTTCCCGAGCCGTTAAGAGAGCTCCATCAATGAATCCTTTTTCTAAAGCATTAATTAATAAAGAACTTACCATGCCCCCATTTTGGGCTTGATCATTTATTTGCTCATCGGTACTCTTGCCCGTCAGAAGAGCTCGATGATATCCAATCAAGATATCTTTTTTCGTTCCTTCATTGAAAATTTCTTTTTCAACTATATCCATGGGAAAATGAGTTCTTGTACAATAGCGAAAGCACATTGAACATTCCGGGTCATATTCCAAAAGCAAGGGCGAAACTTCATTCATTTCGATCCTTGGGCACAGAGAGGCGCAGAGTCCGCATAAAACACAGTTATTTTCATTCACTATGCTCTCCTTTAGGGTTTGAAATCCAATTCCGAGGAGATCCGAATTCAAATCATAATTTTTTTCCGTTTTTTTTAACATGTTCCTTACCTAATATTTCTCTTTATTTTCAAGGGCGAAAAAAATTCCCACCTTGATCTTTTTCTTGAAAATGTCTCATGCGAGCGAACGATTCCGGGACAAGTGAAAGAAAAAGATCAAGCGGAATTCATTCGCTCATAAAATAAGTACTACAATAATCTCGATAATCAGTAATAAAAGATTTTGTACTAATAACATCGATATTGTAGTATTATTCACACTCATCACTTATATCTAATATGGTTTCTATTCTTAAAAAGGTTACTTATTTTGTGATGATTTTTCTACATTTTTATCAAATAGATATTATAGATTCCTCCTTCCCATACAAAAACAATCATTCTATAGAAGTGAAATGAAAAAATCGGTCCATCCCGTCCAGCTTGAATTTTATTAAGTGGTATTTCGAAATACCCCTTGCGTGAAATATAGGATCCCATTTATAGTTTAGCCGGAATCTTACCTTATCGTTTTCAGAGCATTAATTTCTTTTCGATAGATTACCATTTGGTTTAAATATTAAAATAAGACGAGGAGAATTAAAATAAGACGAGGAGAAGCCCGATCTGTTAAGGGAGCTTAAAAATAAGTAAGCAGTTCGGCTTCTTGGGGAGTAAATAATTCTTAAAGAATTGCAATGATTTCTCTGGATTTTGGAGCACGTGTTGGCCAGCGATCCATTTTTTGCCTTAATTTTTCATACACATTTAAAGTTTCGTTATTTTTCATAATTCATGACAAGTAATTAGCAGTATTTATTAAAATTATCAAGTCAATAAAAATAAAATCATGTAGGGTGAAGTAAATTTCCTTTAATTTTTCTTCTTGCTTAGAACTCTAAACTTAATTTAAGTTTTTGAAAAACGGAAATCAGCTTATAGTTTTAAAAAAGCCTGATTTAAATCCCCAATTTTTTAAAATATCTTCTGCTCCTTTCATTAGATCATCAATAAATTCTTTTAGTGAAACTATTTTATTACAATGCCCGATTGCGGTAGAAGGCGCCATGAAATTTTTCGTGTTATAAAGATAAATTTTTTCATGAAATTCTTTTGAAAATATGTCTTGATGCAGCCATTTATTTTTAATTTTTTCGGATACCGGACATTCTTTTGTACCCATGAGGGCTGTTCCCAAGCACACGGCTTCTGCGCCCATTAGCAGTGCACTTAAAAAACCTCGAGAATCTCCAATACCTCCGGCTGCTATAATGGGGATTTTCAATAATTTTTTCCCCATGGTAATGTTTATTAATGTAGTATTTGTTAATGGATGCTTGAATCCCGTTCCTTCAAGACCAACTATCGTGACTGCATCCGCACCGTCATTTTGTGCCGATAACGCATGTTTCATGAGCACGCATTTATGAAACCAGAGGCCTCCGCCTTCATGAATACGCTTTCCAATAAAGCTAGCTTTATAACCCGAAGTTGTAAAAATCGTGATATTTTCTTTTAAAGCCATCTCCACGTAGTTCAAATAATCTTCCATGGATCGAGTCTTTTTCTTGGGGTTTTCTAAATTCGAATGAGGTAAAGACAAATTAATTCCGAAGGGTTTATCGGTTAGTTGTTTCATTTTAAACAATTCTTTTCGAAAATCGTTAAAATCCGGAAAATTAAGTGCTGCGATAATCCCCAAACCTCCTGCATTAGAGAAATGAGAAGCGAACTCTGCTTTTCCCCATCCTCCAAAAGCACCCATGATGAGTGGATACTTAATTTTAGTCATTTTAGTTATTTTAGTTTGCCAAATCATCATTCATAAAATCCTTGTATTTAGACATTTAATTTGATTCATTTTTTTCCTGTTGAATAAATTTAGGGACGTGTGTTTTTTCACATCGTCTTCGAGATTCCCAGTTTTTCCACAAGATATCGAGTTTTCTCTCTATTTCCTTTTCATCTATTTGTTTTTTCTCTTTTACATCATTCATGGTATTTAACGAACATTTAAAGTAAATGTACTTAATTAAAATCATCCGCACTACATATTATTTTTGAAATTCTTGATTTCTCCCTAATAATTTTTTCGAATTAATAAAAAAGAAATATTCTTGCTGACTTTTACATTAACTCAAGGGAAAATAAAGGTTTGAGATAGATGTGATATTTGCTTGAGATAAATAACCTTTTCAAGCATGTAATATTTTGGAAGTCAAGATTTTATTCTTACTTAAGAAACCCTTTAAATTATGAAGAAGGAATGTCATGAAGGAATTAATTCTTATTGAGTATTCCAAATTGAGCGCTACCATTTAAATTCGAGAAGAGGTTTTTTCATTTTGAAGGAACGGCTAAAAGAATTATGGAATTTCAAAATATTTCGAGCAGCAGTGTTTTTACATTCGTTTTATTTTATTTTGGCGGTAATTTTGACATTAATATTCTTTCGAAATCAGAATGATTTTATCGTCTTCATGAAAGCAGGGGAAATTTTCATGAGCGACCCTAGGATTCTATATAATCAAGATAATTATTTATGGGATTTTCGTTATTTGCCTTTAGTTGCGATCTTTTTCATTCCTTTTTATTTGGCGGGATTTGATTTAGGTTTTGTTCTTTTTAATACCTTGAGCTTAGTTCTTAACATTTACACGAGCGTGTTGATATATAAAATTGCTTTATTCGTGAGACATTCCGACCATGAAAAAAATGATGATAGAGTGATATTATACACCTGTTTTTATTTAATGGGAGTACCCCACGTGTTTAATTACATATTGGGGCAATTTAATGTTCCTTTTATATTCGTGATCTTGCTCTCCTTATACATTCTACTTAAAAAAAACCAACTAAAATGGCAGCTAGTAGCGGGAATTTTAATAGGACTTAGTATTATTTTTAAACCCATTTCCCTTGCTCTCGTTCCTTTTTTATTGATCATTCAATTGAACGTGAAACAAAAAAAAATAATTTTTGATTTTCCAAGAAGCTTCATGAGAATTTTAGGCGTGTTGATTCCTAGCTCATTGAATGTTTTATTATTTTATTTATATCCTGAAATGTTTGAAGGATTCATGATCACTAACTTCACGGGGGCAAGTCCCATACGGATAAATTTTTCTTTTAGCATTACCAAGCTCATTATTAATTTTTGCTATGTTTATAACATTCCCTTCAATCAACTGCAAATTTTATTTGTCGTGGGAGCAATTGTCGCTGGCGTGGCTTTTTTTGCATATCTCTTGGGAAAACCAAACCAATATAAAATAATTTACGGATATGTACTTGGGATTTTAATCCAATTATTAGTATTTTATGATTCTTGGGACCATCATCTATTAAATCTGACTCCTCTTTTAATCATCCTCATGTTTAACTTACCCCGTCATTCTAAGATGACCACCCCGTATTTTAAAAGAGGTTTTTTCTTCCTCAATTTTTTTGATCTACTATTCATGAGTTTCTGGTTTCTTACCGCCCCTTATTTTCCTTACAATTTCTATTCGACTGTTTTTCTCATCATTATTTTTATCGGAACTTGCAAATGTTGCGTTTTTCTCGATAAAATTTTAGGAAAATCCGAAAAAGGAGTAGAACTTCACGGTGAGAAGAACTAAATTCTTATTTACTGCTTTAATCCTGTTTTTATTGCTTTTAGGGACAACTACAATTTTAGTTCTTGGTAATGAATATAAAATTGGAGTAAAACAAGGGGATAATCTTGCTTGGAAATGTAATATAGTTGATGAGAAAAAATTACAGAAGCTATTTGGAATAGGATGGCAAGAAAAATTCCTACTTTTAAAAGGGATAAGAGAAGGAGCGATAATGCAATGGGAGATTTTAGAGACAAGTGAGAATGACCTCGTTTATAGCATGAGAACGGGAAGCAATGAACGAGCACTTAAAATTGTTTTTAATCATTTGGGATGGACAGAGAGTGAAAGAACTCAAGGTACCCCTTTGGAAATGCGATTATACTATTTCATTAATCCAAATCATTTTCCAGAAAACTTTATTTTTCTGGATTACGTTCCTTTTTGGTTGCCAATACCCGTGGGAGAATATTTAAAAGAATTAGAAACTACACTTCATGAAGGCTATGAAGTGGACGTGACATATTTATTAACTCTTTCTTTAGAAGTGAAACAAGGGGATGAGCAGGGAGGAAATCCTTCAGAAGATTTTAAAGTCATGGCACTTTATGATTCTCAAGGAATCTTGGTCTCCTATAAACTATATATTGGAAATCATCAAGTTTTAATTGATATCTCTTTAATATCCAAATTTATTTACCAATTCCCCGTATTTCTTATTTTAGTGCTTGCTTTTTCTCTCGTTACCATTTATTTTTATAAAAGATATTGAACTTCTAAATTTAACTTGCTCATGGTTTGAGAGAATTGAAAAAGGAAACTATTTTATCAATCATATAAAAGCGGCCATAAAATAAAAGGAAAGGTTGTATTCAAGGCAATTAGCAAAGTAAGGATTAAAATTCGGTATCTCTTGCGCCACTTGAAAGTCTTGATGTTTTCTAAAAAAATTAAAATGATAAACCCTTCAAACATTAATTGAGCAGTTTGAAAGACTTGCCAGGAGTATAAATAGATTAATAATAAAAAATTCATTTCCTCCACTTTAATTTCCATGTATGTCCAATTATAATACATGGCCAGGAAATAGTCGGGAAATATTAAATAGGGCAGGAAAAAAATACTCAATGGCAGAAAATAGTAAATTAGGTCTTTTAATTTTATTTTCTTGACAATTAATAACATGAATGGAAATATAATTACAATGATTTTGTACATCGCCAAGGTAAATAATAAGCCCGCATGCCACTTTTTATCTTCATTTAGCATGTCAAAAGAGAGAACCAAAAACGCTTGGATTAACCAATTGTTATTGTTTAAATATGCATCAGCAAAAAAACCAAGTCCGCTTAAAACAAAAAAAATAACCTTATCCACATCATTTTCAGTAATCGAATCAATCCTTTTCGCCACGAAGATACTGGTAATTACTCTAAGAGCATCCCAAATGTACACGCCTACATGTACGGGAAATAAATAGATGGGATAAAACAAAAAATACCAATAGTAGAGATAATATGCTCTAAATCCACCAATAGAATCCGTATTATAATAATTGACCAATCCGCTCTCCATGAACACGTACAATGTATTAAAATCAATATCTCTATTATAGCTAAAAAATGGATCTTGAAAAAAATAAAAATAAATTCTTAAAAATGTAAGAACTGCCGACATGATGAGAATGGAATAAAGATAATATTTATAAATCGGGATTGTTTTTTTTTCTTCCATGATATCTACTTCCTTGAGAAAATGATTTTAATTCTTAAAAAAAGAATTTATTTTTTTATATTACCCAATAATACGAGGTCCCTTGGCCGTTAATGGAACGAGAGGATTGAATTCTGTTTAAATAATCCAAATGATAATATTGTTCTAATTGTTCATCAGATAATTGGCCATATACTTGCCATCCCACGTTTAAAAAATAAAAATTATCAACTACTACGTATACATCCGTTCCGTATTCCTCTTTTAACTTTTTTAATTGGTTTACTCCTTTTTCATCCACGTGATTTGCCGGGTCAAAATAATTATTTTCATGGCTAATAATATAATGAAGATCAAAATTTCTTAAAGACTTATTATCCAAATCATACGGATAATCATAATAAAGAAATACGTAATCGTGTCCAAATTCCATGATGAGAACTTTTTTCCCGGAAGTGTGTTGGGATAACCATTCAATGGCACGGACTTCTCGTTGCCTCATGGAAAAATTAGCAATGCCAAGATGCTCATAGTAAGCCGTGGCGGGTATTGAGAAAAATACAATAAATAAGAGGAGTATCTTGTATTTCATTAATGAGATGCCATCTGTTTTAATAATTTTATAAATATATGAGACAAAACCGATGATAATGGCCACGGAGCCTAGATAAAGAATCCTTGTCCATACTTTTTCATTTATAGTCATTAAATCGATAAACAAAACACCTAAGAAAATAAAATTAATGGATAAAGCCCAAATGGTTATAGGTTTTCCACGGGGTTTCTTTTGAAATACAGCAAGTCCCCAGAAAGAAAAGGAAAAAAAAGCAAAAATGTCAAAGAATAAAAATAAAAAAGAAATATTTAAGTTTAATATCAAGATGTTTCCAATTATAAAAATTACTAAAATGAGAAGCAATATAGAAGAAATAAGAGGCAAGATGATTTTATCTTCAATTTTTTTATATAAAAGCGAGCGTTCTCCCTTAATGGCTTTAGAAAATCTTCCGCTCGTAAATATCAAAGATTTTTTAAATCTCCAAACTATGGTTCCGACGATGAGGACTGCTCCCAAAACGTAATACCATGGAATACTCATGGGCTGTAAAAAATAATAATGTCCATATCCTACTCCTAAAAAAGTAAGAACGAGGTAAATTCCAAATAATCCAATTAATAAGAGAAAATCAAAACCTCGTCTACAATCTTTTAACAAGTAAATAAAATAAGTACTTATCAAGGGAAGCAATAATGTTATGGAGGTTATGGCATGAGTAAGTGTAGAGCAGGTGAAAAAAAGAAGGATGAGTGAATAATAGAGCTTGAGAGACGAGCGAATTTGCCCCCATTCAGGACGGTTTGGTTGAATGAATCGTTGAAATCGAACATAAAAAAGAAAAAATATTTCCAACCCGATAATAAAAGCTAAGCCAGAAGGCCAAAATTGTAGCATCATGTAAGAAAATCCTAACATAGAAAACTCTAAAAGGAACACGCCAAAAACGGCCAGGTTCTGATTTTTAAAAATTCTCATGAAAAGGTTATAAAGAACAAGAGCTGAAATGAAATAAGTATAAAATATGAAATATCGCGGAATGGAAAGATGATCTACTCCAGAAAAAAATTGAATGACGGCACAAAAAATATGAAGCCCCAATTCATCGTGATAATCCATTAGCGGTAAATAATTCATTTCGGTTATTTTTTTAATGATTAAAATATGAAGCCAAGGATCTGTTCCAAAAAAATAAGGATTTCTAACTAAATTCAGGATACAAATTAAAAAGATAAAAATAATGAGCAATATTGAATTTAGGGAAAAATTCTTTAAGAAAATTTGTTTTAATGTAAATTCATTAATATTAGTTAATACTGATGATTTTGTTTTCAGCATTTTCTTAGTTTTTCCTTTATGCGCTTGGAATTTTAAATAACCTACTTGTAGGAGAAAAAAGATAATTAATATTGAAAAAAAATAATGTCCCATTATGGGGATATTAAAAATCGCAGCAATGTATCCAAAAATAATATAGAAGCAAGTATTAGTGATAATGGTTAAACTCAATTTTTCTAAAAAGGTAAAATCTTTATTGTTCTTAAGAATCAGGAAAAATAACGGAGCAGAAGGGAAAAAAAGAATGATACTTATACTGCTCATTATAATTAATCCACGATAAAGCCTCATTATATAATAATATTGCTGTAAATCAATCAAAACATCGAGGTAAATTAAATTTAAAAAAACTAATGCCATACATGGTATGGAAGCGAAGAAAAAGATTTGCTTTTTGCTAAGTATTGTGTAGTGAAATAGTTTTTTAAATTCATTCATTATATTTTTTCGCAAGAATAATTAATTCATTAGATAAAATGCTTCAAGAATAATTTCAGGGTATCTTTTAATAAATCTTGAATATTTTTCTAATTTAAATTCATGAGGATGGTTGTAAGAGCACGTGTTTCATGCTTATTTATCATTAATACTTTATCGTTAATATTTATTGGGCATAGTTTCTCAAGAGAGTGGAAAAAAATCAATCAAGCATTTAATAACATTCTTTTTTGAGATTATGTTTTTATTTCACGGAATAAAAAAATTTAAAAATAAAATCATTCTATTGTTTATCAAAATGAGAATTAAAAGTGAGCTTTATGGAAGATTACTCATGTGAAGTGTTAATAATAGGAGCAGGCCCTGCTGGATTAACTGCTGGCTTATATTGTGGGAGAGCTAATAGAAACACGATCATTCTTCAAGGAAAAGAACCTTCAGCATTAACTCAAGCCAAAGAAATTTCGAACTATCCCGGTTATTGGAATATTTCGGGCTCCGAGTTATTATCACGATTTAGAGAACAATTAAAAGCTTATTCCAATGTTAAAATCATGGGAGGAGACGTGATTTCGCTCATGGTGGGAATGGGCGCTAACTTGATATCGACTAAGAATGCTAATTTTACAGCAGATGCTGTCATCATCACCACTGGAAGAGGTCATAGAAAAGAACAAATAAAAGGAGAGGAAAAACTCATTGGATTTGGTGTATCTTATTGTGCACTCTGTGACGGACCTTTATACAAGGATAAAACCGTATATCTCTATGGATGGGATGAAGAAGTCATAGAGGATGCTCTTGTTCTCCATCAAATGGGTTGCAAGATAAAAATCATCACGAAAGTACCCATGGAACAATTGCCCGAACAAGTCCAAGAAGTTAGAGAAAAAGGAATCGAAATAATAGATCAAATGGAAATTACCGAAATTGTACCTACCAAGGAAGGAACCATTCAAAAAATTGTTGCCAAATCCCTTGATCCTAAAAAAGAGGGGCGTGTTGAAGTGTTTGAATTAGATTGCCTCTTTATCTTGTCCCATCTTCCTTCCAATTCTATTTTTAAGAAAGCCGGTATTGAACTGGATGATAAAGGAAATATTAAAGTAAATGAAGAGCAGGAAACCAATATTAAAGGGATTTATGCAGCAGGCGATGTGACGGGGGGGCTTTTTCAAGTCGTTTTCGCTACAGCAGAGGGAGCCCGTGCCGCTATTAATGCGAACAAGTACATACGCACGAAAAAAAAAGAATGAAAAAGAACTTCTTCTCTTCTTTTTTAATGATTCCTTTAAAAAACTTCAACGTTTCTTAATTTCTTCATGTATCACGTGGATATTACTTACCTTTAATAAGTACTAGAATAATATCTACATAACATGGATGGAATGAAGATTTCTCAGTTCATTGAAGATTTTTTAATCGCAAAAGAAATCGAAGAAGGATGTTCTCGTTCCACGATTAAAGCGTATAAATATGATTTATGCAAGTTCATTGAAATTGTCGGGGATTTAGATATTAATTCGCCCTTTCTCTTGCAGAAAATACGGTTTTTTTTAAAAAAATTAAAGGAAAAAAATTATACCAAGAAAGCTATCAGCCGAAAAATTGCTTGCTTGCGCTCCTTTTTTAAGTTCTTAACTCTAAATGAATTCTTAAAAAACAACCCCATGGAAAAAATTAAATCACCGAAAATTAAAATGGAGGAAAATTTGCCCAAGTTCTTAACCATTGAGGAAATGAAACTTATTTTCAAGAAATTAACCAATAAAACCCTTTTCAATTCAAAAAAAAGCCAACGGTATTATATTTTAATACGCCTCTTATATTCCACCATGGCAAGAGTAAGTGAGATTTGTAATATTAGAATTAAAGACGTGGATTTTTCTCGAGGATACATTCGATTAAGAGGGAAAGGAAACAAGGAAAGAATCGTCCCCGTTGACTCCAAAACCCTTCAAGTACTTAAACAGAGCTTAATTGATAGACTAACATGGGAACCGGATGATTATTTATTAGTTAACACGCGAGGTAAGAAACTATCCGCTCGTGTCATCCAAAAAGATATAAACATTATCAAGGAGAAATGCGGATTTTCAAAGTCCAGAATCATTACACCGCACGTCTTTCGACATACGGGAGCTACTCATTTACGCCGCTCGGGAATGGATATTAGTGAGCTGCAAGATATCTTAGGGCATAGTAGCCCCAATACTACCAGAATTTATGCGAAAAATGACATTACCCGGATTAAAAAATCATATACCTTGATGCATCCGCTAAATAATGGCGCATTCCTCGAATGATAGATTAAAAGAATATAATCTTCTTTTATTTTTTCCTCATTTTCTACCTCTCGTGAAACCCTAAGGTGGAAAGATTTCATTAATCTTTAATTAACCTAAAATATATTAGAAATATTAGATTAAACTTTAATTGAATGTTAAAATATTTTCATGGTTTCGTATATAATGGATGAAAACGAATTTAGAGCGCAATTCTCCGCTAAATCGGTGTTCAGACAGGCTAGTTCCCTCGACTTGAGCTATGTCCCTGAAAAATTATTCTGCAGGGATGAACCCATTAAAACATTAATTTTTAACTTCAGGAGAATCTTGGAAGAAAAAGAGCAACCTTCAATAAATTGCTTGATTTTGGGAAAGGGAGGCACGGGAAAAACCGTGACGGCACGCTACTTCGGCAGAAATTTTCGAACCATCGCCTTGGAATATGATGTGAATCTTTTCATCGAATATTTTAATTGCATTAATTTCAGAAGCAAATCAAAAATAATAAGAGAATTATTAGCTAAATATACTCATGGATCCGGACGAGGGTTTAGCGATGATGAAGCCATTAAGTTAATTTTAGCAAAATTAATAAATGAACAAGGCTACATGCTCCTCATCCTCGACGAGGTCCAAATCTTGAGCAGCGAGGAAGTACTCGCCTTGCTCGATATCGCAGAAACTTATGGCCATCAAAACGCTAAATTGTCTATCCTGCTCATCTCACGAATCCAAGATTGGATGCGAATCGAAACCGAACGAATCCTTAGCCGAATTAATGAAAAAATCAAATTAAAACCCTATAATTTCGAAGAAAGCCTTCAAATCCTAAGATACAGGAGTGAACTGGCATTTAAAGAAAGTCTTGACGAAGATGTCCTCGAAATGATAGCTCAAATTGTTGTAGATCACAAAAACATGCGCCACGGAATAGAAATCCTACGAAAATGTGGAATGTACGCCGATAAAGAAGGATTAAATACCATTACTGCCGATATGGTACGAGAAGCCTCTAATGACGTCTATCCCACTTTCCGCGGCGATATCGTCGATAAGTTAAAAGACCATGAATTATTGGCTTTATATGGCATCGCACGTTCCTTGCTCAGTAATAAAGAACCCTATACCCTCGTTGATGATGCCTATGATGAATATCAAGAGATTTGTAATACATATAACGTGGAAGCGCATGTTAAAATGAGTTTCCGAAAATATGTACGCCAATTAAAATCATTAAAAATTATATCCTCCAAAACAGAACGAATCGAAGATTCGGAACGAGGACGCCATCTGCGTATAACTCTGCTCGATATACCACCCCAAAAATTAATGGAATTGCTAGAAGACATTTTCCAAAAGAAGTTTTAAACCCGGTTTTTCTAAACCTTTTCCTTCGTTACAACATCATGAATTGAATTCGACTCTTAATTATTATTGTAAAAAGAAAAGTTTTAATTACTTACTTCTCAATCATGTTGCTGTAAGAAAAATGCTAAAATTTCTTAAAAAATCAACCTAAGTAAATATTTCTGCCTAAATGCGTTTATATTAAACTTTTATGTTAGCTTCCTGCAATTTTTAGAATTTTTTTTTGATGTTCTCAGGAAAATTGAAATACTTTTAATAGCGCTCTTTTTCTATCTTTGATTTGGAATACCATTCCAGCCACTCTTTCCTTCTCTGCTTCCTTTTATCAAGTTCATCAGATTCATTAATGTTTTGCTCTCTAATTTTTTTCCAATAAGTATCTAATTCGTATTGGGTTAACGATAATCCACAAGATTCGCATACTAAACGCTTAATCGAGGATTGCCACTTCATTTTTCCTGCGCATTCAGGGCATCTCATACACAATACAAGCAGACATTACTAAAAAATTTTGCCTTATTTTAGCTTGGAATTTGAAATAAATGTAGATCATGGTTCAAGTGTTCACTATTTTTATTCTCATGCGCTCAATTTCTCATTAAATAAGAGTTCCAATTCAATGAATGGGAGGGAAACTTAAGATCTTATAATCACGTCCTTTAAATCATACAATACATTTCATCATTAAAACAAGAAGCACGGATTTTTTTAAAGATAATTGATGAGGAGATAATGTGAAATCGAAGGTATATTTTTTTACAGCCCGCACGTTGTCGAAAGAGGAGAGCATGTCCATGGTAAAAGGTCCGCTTTCCTTGGAAAAATTAGGGTTTGAAGAAAAAGTTAGGCAAAAAGATAAGGTAGTGATAAAGACTCATTTTGGAGCATTAGAAAACGTGCGGCATCTCAGGCCATCATACATCCGGTTTCTTTGTGATTATATTAAGAGTGTTGGAGCAATTCCGAGCGTTGCTGAATCGTGTGGTTGGGGGGCTCCCGAAGAAATAACGGGTATTCACACGGAATACAGCGGGCGAGCTACAGAAAAGGAGTATTTAGAAGTTGCTTTAAAGCATGGATACACAAAAGAAACAATGGGTGCAGAGATTTTAATGCTGGATGGTCCCGATGGAACGGATTTTGAAATTCAAAAAATCGAGGGGAAGCGGTTTCAAGAAGTGTTAGTAGCGGGGAGATTAAGAGAATTTGATCATTTGATATTAGCCTCTCATTTTAAGGGACATGTTGGTGCTGGTTTTGGAGGAGCCATAAAGAATTTAGGAATCGGCTGCGTTGCTAAAGGTGGGAAAGTTCAAGCGCATTTAGGAAAGAAATTTGAGTATGTCTTGAAAAATTGTGCTCCGGAATGCGATAAATGCATTAAAGCATGTCCAAGGGGTGCATTAAGGAAAGATAATGATAATAATTTGATTAAAAATTGGGAGCTTTGCGGATATTGTTATGTCTGTAGGTCTGTTTGCAAGAATGGTGTTATAGTTACTGATACCATTACGAACGAGGAATTCCTATTGCAAATGGTAGATAATGCGAGGGGGGTGGTGGATTACTTTGGAAGGGATAGGATTTTCTATATAAATTATGCTATAGACATTACCTGGCAATGTGATTGTACAGGTGGGAGTGATACGCCTTTTATTCCTGACATTGGTATTTTATCTTCTTTAGATCCCGTTGCCTTGGATCAAGCATGTATTGATTTAGCCCATTCTTCTTACATGAATCCGTATTCGATTTTAGGTGGGATAGATAAATTATCTTTAGAAGAAAAAAAGCCGTGGTTTTCTTTTACACCCCGTTTTGATCCTAACACGGGAGAATATGATTTAAACAAGGAAGGGAAGGTTTTTAGGAATTGGGAGTTTCAATTACAAGCGGCGGAAGAAATGGGCCTCGGCTCAAGGAATTATTCCTTAATAGAGGTTCAAATAAATAAACAAAAATAAGAAATTGGGTAATAAATTTTTTTTCCTCCAAAATTTCAAGGTTAATCAAACTCTTTATCAATTATCCGGACGAATTCCAAGCATACTTGGAAGAATTGATTTAACACGTTTTTATCGATGTTTTCCGGGGTATCTAAAACGGAATGCCAATTGACAGCCTTATTTCTATCTTTTTCTCGACCAAATAAGGCGGCAGCTTCATATCCCTCTTCAATATAGCGCCCAGCATCGCATGCTCCTATTCTTAACCGGCCCTTTCTGAGGGGTAAGAGATCCGGATATTTTTTCTTGAGTTGTTGATAGGCTTGTTCTAATTTTTCATTGATTTTCTCGCTATAAATTGCTTTATGCATGTCCTTATGGATGATGAACATGGCACCTGCTGCACCGCAACACTCTAAAACAACACTATACGCATTTTCTAAGAACTTTCCATATTTTTGAACGAAAGCACGGGCACCCTTATCACCTACTTCTTCCGAGCCTTGCGAACAGACCCACACTTCCACGTTATTAGGTCGTTTTTCGCTTAGATATTTTCCAATGGCTAATGAAACTGCGGATCCGGATAAGTTATCATTAGCACCCAACACGATTGTTTTTCCAAGGAATCCTCTAAGAAGCAACAAGAAAAAAGGGTACGTGATTGCAAATAGAATGAAATAATACGTGTCAATGATGGTCCAAGAAAACATGCCCCATCCTGCGAAAATAATCGCATTTCCTAAGAGGATTTGACTAACAAATTTAAGGATGGAGAACGCAATTGTAATTGCTAAATAAGCAATGCCAAACGTGCTTACGAATTTTCTTAATTTATAATTATAGCTTGCAATGTTCATTTCCTTGGCACTATCCGTATGTCCTTCAAAGATTATTCGAAATTTCGGTTCTTTCAATGGCTTAATGATGCCAAACACGTTGCTGGAGGTCCCTTTTTTAAAGAGAAACTTGATCCATTCTTTCATGAGGATTAATTCCGTATATAATATGAATAAACCGAACAAGACAAAAATCATGGATAAAATGGGAAAGGGAAAGATGAGCGGCATGAAAATAAAGGAAATACCAGCGAAAAAGCCTGTAACTTTTATGAGCCCTTGAGGATATAAACCGGGATAAGTTTCAAATGTATCTAAATGAGTCTCATCGCAAAAAGTCTCTAATTCTTTTTTGAGCCATTCATTTGCTTCTCTTTCTGCTTGGCTACAAGAATATCTTGAGCCAAATTTTTTACAGATTGTTTCAATTAAATTGAACATGTAATTGGAATATTCATTATTCTCTTTCATAGTCATTACTATTCATTTTTGCTTCATCCTTTAAATGACGAATTCAAAAGTGTTTAATTAACTAGTACATGGTTTCATTTTAAATTTACCAAAAATAATAAAGAAGCACCCCGAGTCAAGAAATCCGTTTTATTTCCGTGGCAGGGGAAATTTTAGTACGGAACGAGAGGAATTTGAAAAGAATTGATCAAGATTTTTTTTCGAATTTAAAAGATTACTTTGACATGCTTGGAAAAATCTTGAATGAAATTGAAGGAGAAATGAAAGAATCGAATTCTTTCCTTTTAGGGAACACAAAATTTCTCCTCGGATAATAAAACATGCAATAAAATAATAGAAATGATACGTTTTATCTTCCATGATATCAATTAAAAGATCACTAAATTAGAGGTAGGAACCATGCTAAGAATCAAAAAGACAGATTTTATTAAGACCGTAAAATCTGCTCAATTCATTGGACGTCAACTTTCTAGATTAAAATTAGGGCAATCGTATTATTCCATTATCGTATCTACATTAAGTGCGATTTCATTAATTTCTTTGGCATTTAATATCGAATTTTGGATGATAATATTAATATTCCCCATTATTTTATTAGCTGCTTTTATTATAGGATATTTTTTAGACGTTTTTAACATAAACACCATGGATACACTGAAATCGAATGAAATAACTCACCGATTCTTAACCACCAGTGATATCAAACACCAAGAATTTGTTTTACTACAAACAGAGATATTATTGGAAGCCTTGCGAGCTCTTCAAGAAAATAGAAAAATTGAGCCCACTGAAATATTAAAGAAATATGAATCTTATTATAAAAAGTGGAAGCCACCGAGTTTCTAGCTTTTTCCATCTCTTGAGCACGAATGATATAAAACATGCCTAAATTCATCTCTTCTTCACGAATTAATTAAAATCAGCGCGAAATCCTCCGGGAGAATAAGGCAACACGTAATAATAAGGGGTAATTTTTCGAAGTTTACCCCGGTTAATCACGTCGTTTAATTTTATTCTTAACTCCTCTTTTGGAATGCCCATTAATTTTCTCAAGATGGTTAGATTTTTTAATTCTCCTTTTTAATAAAACAGGATATCATGATTTTTGCTTTCTCTTCGATAAACATCGAAAATGAAAACATTTTTAAAAACAAATTCTTGATTAAATACAAGAATTATCAAATGAATTAATTAATTTAGCAACTGATCCTCATGTCAGAAAAAGAAAAAGTATTGGAAGCTTTTAAAAATGCAGGAAAACCCTTGCGTCCCGGAGATATAGCAAAAGCAATAGGAATCGAATCCAAAGAGGTATCCAAAATCATTAAAGAATTAAGAGAAGAAGGTCTCGTCTATTCTCCTAAACGATGTTATTATGATTTAAAATGAGATTTAATCCGGATTCATTCGAAATATGCTAACTCGTGAATGATAAAAAGGATAGTAGAGCACCCTTTAAAAAAAACCCGTGATAAATATTTTTTTCCAAACTTTTTTCATTAAAGCTCTATCTCAAATTTTAATTAATTTTTTAATTTCATGATGTATTTTTACATCAATGTATCTTATTAATTAATAAAATAACAATAAGTTAAATAGAAAGAGGCAAGACTCATGAATGAAAAAAAAATAAATGTAAAAGCACGTAGCAATCAGATCTTTGAAGTTATTAAAAATACTGCCTATTACTTCGCAACCAAGGGGATGATAATGGGAACGGGCATAGATGAGAAAGAACTTCATGAAAAACCATTTATAGGGATTGTAAACACTTGGAACGAGATTAATCCAGGGCACATGCATTTGAGACAATTAGCAGATGCGGTAAAATTAGGAATAGCTGAGAGAGGCGGAGTTCCGTTAGAATTTAATACCATTGCCCCTTGCGATGGATGGGCTAATGGCCATGTTGGAATGCGTTTTATCCTTCCTCAGAGAGAAATAATAGCTGATTCCATCGAAGCCATGGTAGAAGCACATCGACTCGATGCGATTGTCACGCTCTCGAGCTGCGATAAGATCAATCCAGCAGTATTAATGGCGATAGTAAGATTGGACATCCCTGCCATATGCGTGCCAGGTGGACCCAATTTATTTGAAATCGCTTTTTCCCCTGATTATAAAGGCGTTGATGTAAAATATTACGAGGATTTTCAACATAAAACAGATTGCATAGCATGTGCTACAGCTGGAGCTTGTGAATTCATGGGAACAGCGAATACGACTCAAATTTTAATGGAAGCTTTCGGAATGACCTTACCCAATGCGGCAACCACACCTGCCTTCACGCGCAAGAAATTAGTCATTGCAAAAAATTCTGGTCGAAAGATCATGGATTTATTAGAGCATGGCATAACACCTTCCATGATAATGACTGAGAAATCCTTGGAAAATGTGCTGTTAATGGATGCGGCAATTGGGGGCTCTACAAATGCCACGCTTCACATCCCAGCTATTGCTCATGAGATGGATATCGAGTTTGACCTGGAGAAATTTAATGAATATAGCAAGAAAATACCCATGATTGTCAATACATCCCCTTCCGGCGTGTATGGAATCGTGGATTTATATAAGGCAGGAGGCGTTCCGGCAGTGATGAAAAGAATCGCGGATCACTTGAACTTGGACTGCCTGACCGTGTCGGAAAAACCATTAAAGAAACTTTTAAGAAAAGTTAAGGTGCTCGATGATGAGGTAATTCGTCCTCTTGATAGACCGGTGTCTCTCGAGGGAGGAACCGTAATCTTGAAGGGAAATCTTGCTCCAGAATGCGCCGTTGTGAAGCAATCTGCTGTAGGGAAGGAAAGTTTATTAAAATTTGAAGGTCCTGCTCGATGCTATAATTCAGAGCGAGAGGCAATAAAAGCATTATCATCGCATGAAATTAAAAATGGAGATGTCATCATAGTTCGTTATGAAGGGCCAAAGGGTGGGCCAGGAATGCCGGAGTTAGTTGCTCTCACGTCCAATTTAATGGTGAGACAAGATATGACCGATTTTGCTTTGATCACGGATGGAAGATTTTCCGGAGCTTCTCAAGGGCCTTGTATTGGGCATGTCAGTCCGGAGGCTTACGTCGGGGGTCCTATAGCCGTGGTAGAGGATGGAGATCTCATTCAAATTGATATTCCAAATAGGAGATTAGATTTTAAAGTTTCAGAAGAGGAGATCAAGAAAAGGTTAAAGAATTGGCAACCTGTTGAAAGAGAGATCAAGAGTAAAACCCTACTAAAATACAGAAAATTAGTAAGTTCCGCTTCTAAAGGAGCAATTTTAGAGTTCGAGTAAATTGACGGTTTAAAAGTCAGATTTTTTACTTTTAAATTTGTTTAATTTTTAACCATTCGAGCACGGGAAATATTTAATGAGCTAAATAAGAATTATTTCTCTTTAAAGAAGATTTAAAAAGAACAATTTTTCTTCAGTATTTTTAAAAAATGAAGGACTTAAGGGAAAAAGGCTTTAAATATTAAAGAAAGAATTTTAATTCTTAATTTCTTTTTATGTCTAAACTCAACAATAAAACGATATCAAATCACGTTTTAATTAGGTGAAAATCTCAAGTGGTATTAAAAACACCGGAGGAATATCTTGAAAGCATTAAACGTCCCGTAAACCTCTATCTTTTTGGAGAGAAAATACAAGATTTTTGGAATCATCCGATTATCAAACCTTCTATTAATACCGTGAAAAAAATTTATGAATTAGCGCAAGATCCTAACTATCAAGAGATCATGACGGCACGCTCCCATCTCACGGGGGAGATCATTAATCGATTCACTCACATTCATCAATCCACGGAAGATCTAATTAAAAAAGTGAATATGCTTCGATTATTAGGACAGCATACGGCATGTTGCTTTCAGAGATGCGTGGGATTTGATGCTGCGAATGCATTGTATAGCGTCACATTTGAAATGGATAAAAAATTCGGTACAGATTATCATGAGCGATTTAAAAAATACTGGAGCGAAGTACAAGCCCAAGATTTAATGGTAGGAGGGGCAATGACTGATCCTAAAGGAGATCGGAGCAAGCGACCGATCGAGCAACCTAATCCCGACGCTTATTTACATGTCGTGGAGGATTCAGAGGACGGGATCGTGGTTAGAGGAGCTAAAATACATCAAACGGGTTTTCTTAATTCCCATCGCGCCATCATCATGCCTACTTTAGCCTTGCGTCCCGGAGAAGAGAAATATGCCGTGAGCTTTGGAGTGGATACTAATGAAAAGGGGATCATCATGATTTATGGGAGGCAGTCGTGCGACACCCGAAAATTAGAAAAAAATCCTCTCGATATTGGAAATTATAAATATGGGGGTCAGGAAATCTTCGTGATTTTTGATGACGTATTTGTTCCCAAAGAGCACGTGTTCATGAACGGGGAAATAGAATTTTCAGGAGAATTAGTAAATAGATTTGCCGGTTTTCATCGACAATCTTATGGAGGTTGCAAGGTGGGAGTGGGAGATGTTCTCATAGGGGCCACCGCATTAGCAGCAGAATTTAATGGAGTGCAAAATGCTTCTCACGTTCGGGATAAACTAATCGAAATGACCCACTTAAATGAGACCCTATTTAGCTGTGGAATTGCTTGTAGTTCTCTTGGTTTTCCACGGCAAGCCGGAAATTATGAAATGAACATGCTCTTGGCAAATGTTTGCAAGCAAAATGTTACCCGCTTTCCCTATGAGATTGCCAGATTAGCCGAAGATATTGCTGGTGGTTTAATTTGTACGATGCCCTCTGAAGCAGATCTAAGATCAAATGAGATTGGCCCTCTTTTAGAAAAATATTTATCTACTTGTGAAAATCTCTCGCCTGAAGATCGGTATAAAATCTTGCGTTTCATTGAAAATTTAACAATGGGAGTCGCTTCCGTGAGCTATAGAACGGAGAGCATGCATGGCGCCGGCTCTCCTCAAGCACAAAGAATTATGATTTATAGAGAATCCAAATTAGGGGAAAAAAAACAATTTGCAAAAGATATCCTTGATATCGATTAAATTGGAAAAATTTATTTAAAGTTGTGGATGAGCTACTAATTACATTTCATAAAAACTGGAAATACTAATAAATATCTTAATTTTATTTCTTATTCTTGTTATTTAATTATTTTTACTCCTTTTTCTTTGAAAAAAATCACGTTTTAATTCTTTTCCTAAAGAAAGCAAATAGAGAAAGAATTTTTTCCTCGAATTTAAAGAGAAAAATAAAAAAAAATAAAAATTAATGATTTTTATCCGAATATAATTAGGGTTTCATGAGTTTTGAGGATTTTGGTAAAGCTGTAATCGTTTTATCTAAGGGCTCGGGAACAAACCACAAGACAATCATTATACCAATATAAGCAACAAGACAGAGGAGCATGCCCGTTCCTAATGCCTGTAGAGAAACAAAAGGATTCGCAAGGCGCTCAGCAGTAGTTTCATAAGGATTTAAAGCATCGGAAATCAAGCCCACGATGAATCCGCCGAACCCAGCTCCGCGTGCCACTGAAAAAATGATACCATTTGCCGAGGCTCGAAGTTCCGTGTCGTATAGCTCAGAACTCCATACACCAAAAATTCCGTGTAGGCCAAAACTTGCCGTAATTAATATAGATGCGACTAAGATCATGGTAGAGTTAAAAGAAAGCAATAGAAATATTCCAAATAGCGAGCCTCCCACGACGCCAAAAATATTATCCAAGTAAAATGCTTTTTTCCGTCCAATATAGTCAGAAAGGGCTCCGAAACCAAATAAGACAAATGCTGCAACCACCATGAGACCTAACATGAAAAATAATGCGGCGTTTCCTGGATTCGCCACACCTTGATATGCAAAAAGATATTCAAAGAATACGGGGGCAAAATCGACAAGCATGTGATAGGCGGCTTCGCATAACCAGAACAGAATTATGAGTAGCACCGTGATTTTTAACCAGCGACCACTGAACAATTCCTTAATTCTTACTTTTTGCTCAATTTTCCCTTCTTTTGTTAATTGATCATATTCCGCCCAAACAGCAGATTCCGGCAATGCAAACCAAAAGAGTACCAAAAAGGGAAAAGGAAATAGGGCAGTTAAAAAACAATATTGCCACCCATAAGGCGATATGAGAAGAGTGGCAATGATTGCGGAAACATATCCAACGACAAACGTGGAATGAACTAATCCTCCTGCCGCTCCCCTTCTTTGAGGCTGAAAGTATTCCGAAATTAAAGAAAAGGAAATTCCCCAACTAACGCCGAGCCCAGAAATAAATCTCAAAACAGCAAATAAAAAATATTCTCCAGCTGGGACGAAGGCTGTGCTTGCCGAGAATACAGCATCCCATGCAATAGAAATGATAAGTGCTTTTTTCCTTCCAAATCGATCTCCCAATTCGCCAAATAAAATTGCCCCAGGAACCGTTGCTACAAATTGTAGGGATATTGTTAACCCTATTGCTGCGTCGCCTACACCAAAAAATGTTTTTAGGTCGTTTGCGAGAAGGCTTATGATAACGAGAGAATATCCATCATGCATCCATGCGATAACTGCGGCAGTTAATATGACAAATAATTCGAATTTGCTTCTAACTTTTTCTTCACTCATTTTTAGATCTCCATGTTAATAGATATTTGATTAATTATTAATTAATCATAGAACTATATTAATATTTATAATAATTGAATTTTGAAATCTTATTAGCTAAGCGTGAATCGTGCTTAACAAATTTCTATTAAAGTATTTCTTTTTAGCCGAAGGGCATGACAATTTTGGAACCATAAAAATAATAGATCATGAATCATTTCTTTCAACGATTTCTTCATGAAAGGTTTTAACAGGAAGGGAAGTTGAATTTGCTTCCACTAAGCTAATTCTTTTTTCTAAAAGAGTTAGGGTTTCGATGATATTATTTAATTTTAAATTAATCTCTTTTACAGAATGTTGAAGCATTCCTATTTGATTTAATATCCAAATTCGTAATTTTGATTCTGCAACCGGTTCTTTAAACCATTTGAGCAGATTTAAAAGTAATCTCTCATGATCATTAGCGCTGATTCCGATGCGAGGGGTATTGGAAAAGATATCCACATCTCCGATTCCAATAATTTTCCCCTTGCCGTGATGTGAACATGCTGCCAAGATGATTTCTTTCTTTTTTTCTTTTTCTTTTTTATCATTGATGATCCATGATTTGGTCAAAGCATCGTAGGTTTCCGTCCAGATCCCTTCTCTTTGCTTGATTTTCAAAAATGATTGAGCAAATCGATTCAACAAGAGTAGAGAACAGCATCCTCCAATTTGAAGGAATCTTACATGAGATAATAATTCATTTTCATTGTCATGTAAAATCTTGATGGATATGATACTTTGACAATTTTCATTAGAGGAATTTAGTTCTTTTACGATATTTGGTAAGAAATAGAAGCCAAAACGTTTTGCTAATTCGTTTAGATTAGTTTTTTGGAGATAATCGGAGCCATATTCGGAAATTAATAATAGATTGCCCCCAATGCGTACAAAATCTTCAATTTCCTTAATTTCTTCACCAGAAAAATATTTATTGATGGGATTTCCCAGAATGAGAAGGTCAATGTCTTTTAATAGTTTTCTGGTAAGGGGTTGATTATCATTTTTTAAGACATTCATGTCTTGTTTTTTTAATAGATTCTTGAATTCCGAATATTCTTGATTCTCCAGATCCAGCATTTCACCGTGATATAAATCAAAAAGGATGGTTCCATTCAAGCTCGACGGCATTGTAAAAAAAAAAATTAACTTATCTTTGTTAATTCTTTAATGAAAAACTTCATATATAAATCATTGGATACCATTTTCCTTTAAAAAAGCGGATGCATGGATCCTCTATTCATTTTTCTATTTAAAGGGAAGGATTTAGAAAAAGATCGAATTTATATTTGAATCACGCTTAAGGAATGCGTAATATTTAAAATTATCCCTTCAAATACAATTGAACTGACAAGTTGAGATAAAAATAATTGAAAATTTTTTAAAGGAATATAGATTTTGGATTTTGGAAGAAAAAATTTGAGATTTAAGTAAGTTGAGAATGCGGAAAATAAATAAAGGAGAGAGAAAGTAAACCCATGGACAAATGTGAAATCAAGAAGAAGAATCTTGC
The DNA here is from genome assembly GCA_029838195.1 of Promethearchaeota archaeon. Classification (GTDB taxonomy): domain Archaea; phylum Asgardarchaeota; class Lokiarchaeia; order Sigyniarchaeales; family SOKP01; genus JALGVJ01. The sequence continues at coordinate 67,487 of JALGVJ010000010.1, read as the reverse complement.
CATAATAGGATTATCTTGGGGAGATGAGGGAAAAGGAAAATTTGTTGATTATTTTAGTCAAAAAGCAGATGTGGTTGTTCGGTATCAAGGAGGAAATAATGCCGGACATACGGTCGTTTGTAATGGAAAAAAATATAAATTTCATCTAATTCCTTCGGGAGCCGTATTAGAAAAGGAGATTGTCATTGCAAATGGAGTAGTGATCGATCCAAGAGTTCTTTTAGAAGAAATTGCATTATTAGAAAAAAATGGCAAAAAAGTAAATTTAAAAATAAGCTCAACGGCTCATGTCATTTTTCCTTTTCATAAAGTGTTAGATGGTCTCGAAGAAGAATCCAAATTGGACTTGGCGGCGGGTACAACGCGGAGGGGAATTGGTCCCACGTATTCTGATAAAGCGTCGAGATGGGGAATTCGAATGCACGATTTAATCCATCCCGATATATTAAAAATGAAATTAATGAAATTAATACCCATAAAAGAAAAAATCATCCAGGTATTTAATCCAACATATAAAATTGATTTTGACTCAATTTATCAAGAGTATTTAGAATATGGAAGAAAACTGAAACCATACATCGTGGATACTGCCCCTTATCTAAATAAGCTCATTGATGAGGGGAGGAAAATAATTTTTGAGGGCGCACAAGGTACGTTATTAGGGATCGATCATGGCATGTATCCTTATGGAACGAGTTCCAATGCGAATGCTTTAGGAATACCGCCTGGAACGGGAATTTCCCCCAAGAAACTTGGGAAAATCATTGGAATAATGAAAGCCTACACCTCACGAGTGGGAGGTGGAGTTTTACCAACCGAACTCATGGATGATGTGGGAGACCAAATTAGAAAGCAAGGAAATGAATATGGGACCACCACGGGAAGACCTCGACGTGTAGGATGGGTAGACCTTTTTAACATTAAATATTCTATCATGTTAAATGGGGTTGATTTTCTTGCCATTACCTTATTAGATGCCCTCCAAGGAATTAATCCGGTGAAAATCTGTACACATTATGAATTGAACGGAACTCCACTTGAACATTGGCCCATTCATCCCGAAATCATTGAAAAATGCGTGCCCATTTATAAAGAATTTAAGGGATGGGACGTTAAAACGCCAGAAGAATGGTCAAAAATAGCTACACGGGGCTATTCTTCCTTACCTTCTGAGATGAGAGAATACATTGAATTTATTGAGAAAAAACTTGAAACTAAGATTGCATTAATTTCAATTGGACCAAGTAGAGAAGATACGATTTGTTTAATTGACGATCTTTTCTAATCTAACTGATGGATTTTTGTTTGAAATAAAAGAGAATCCACGTTTTTTTTTCTAAACATTCCGGGACCGATAGTCAGTGCGTTGGCAGTTCCACACGCAAGTGCCAGTCTAAAGCATTCTAATATTGATTTTTCTTGAAGGTAATTATATAAAAAACCTCCTAAAAAGCTATCACCACATCCCACGGTATCAAGGATGCCGGATGTTTTAATATAACCATAGAGAATTAGATTTTTAGTCAAACAAATTGCACCCTTTTCTCCTAAAGTAATTAGAATGTATCTAATTCCCTTTTTTAGTAAAATTTTCGCGCATTCCGCTAAATTTATTACATCTTCAAGAGTTATTAAAGAATTGACGGTAATTGGAGGATTTAAATTTAAAATTTGATTTAATTCTGTTAAATTTGGTTTGATAAGAGTTGGGGATGCTTGAAGTCCTTGTACTAAAGCTTCTCCGCTGCTATCCAAGACGGTCATTACTTTCTTTTCCTTTAGAGCATTCATGATTTCAGAATAGATTTTAGAGCTCACGCCCTGAGGTATCGAACCAGAACAGATGATAATATCATCCTTTTTACATTCTTTTTCTATTAAATCAATAAGTTTATTTAAATTCTCTTCTGCCAATTTAAAAAATCCTAATTCTCTAATATGTGTTGTTCTATGCATTTCAGGATCTATTATGGTTTTATTTGATCGCGTTTTTCCCTTAACGGGAATTAATTTAAAATCAACACCGTGAGTTCTTAAGAAATGGGAATATAGTTCTTTATCTTTTTTTCCCACGAATCCTAAAATTTTTAAGTTTTTAAAAGATCTATCAATATTTTTTAGGGCTAAAGAAAACGAAATGGCTTTTCCAACGGGATAAATGATAGGATCCCTTACTAAATAAGTGTGACCGGCCTTAAAATTTTTAATTTCATAAATCATATCGATAGTAGGATTTAAAAGAATAGCAATGATTTTTCTACTCATTGCTTTCATATTATTCAAAATTTTTTAAAAAAATTAAAAATTTTCTACTTTTTCATAAAAAAGATAAAAGATTAGTAAAATAAAAAATAAGAATACTCAATTCATGAAAAAAAAAAAAAAATTTAAAGAAGATGAAAATCCATGAAAAAAATCTTAATTATATATGGTTCACGATTTGGAAGTACAGCTGAAATATCAGAAAAAATTTCCGAATATCTTAATAAGGAAGGTTTTACCACCACTTTAATGAATCTAAAAGATAAATCGTCCAAGAAAAAATTAAAGATTGACGATTTCGATGGGATTTTAATTGGTTCGGGAATAAAAATCGGTTCTTGGACAAAAGAAGCCAAGAAATTTTTGAAAGAAAACACGAAAGCCTTAAAACAAAAAGAAAACCTATTAGGTATTTATGTGAGCTGTGGAGAGGCCATGAATCCTAATAAATGTGAAGTAGCAAGAGAAAAATATATTGATCCAATATTAAATCAATATGGTCTCTCACCAGGTTTAAAACAAGCGTTCGGGGGCGTGTTAGATTTATCCGAAAACTCTACTCTTGGGTTTCTAAATAAAAAAATGATGGAATTGGCTTCTAAAGAAGATCCTAATATCATGAAAGGTAAACGAAACGATTTTCGAAATTGGGAGCAGATATTTGAATTCGCAAAAAATTTTGCTTCTCATGTTAAATGATAAGAAGGGGAATGAGAATTTTTAAAAAAACGTCCAAGACTAATTTCCAACCATCACAAATAAATTTATCCAAACACCAATAATGATATGTTCTTTGATTGAAGAAAACATTTCATGTTTTTAGGGATGATAAAAGAATCCATTGAACCAATATCTTGCTCATTCATATCCTCATAATGCATGTATCCAGTTCCTTGTAAGATTTTAACGATAGTGTCTTCTTTTATGGGTTGAATGGTAAAATTTCCTCGAATTGTCGTGAGTTTCACGGTAATATCGCAATCTTGACTCGGGAAAACAACATGGTTGATTTGGTTACTTCGAGAATTCGAAGAAAGGTCTTTCAAAATAGGATCTAGCTGAACACCATTTAACGCTTCAATTTTATCTTCGGTCAATAAATTTTCGCATGGAGGCACGCCTCTATCATTAAAATCAAATCGCCATGGACCATGTTTTAAGCTTCCAGAAACAAATCCTAATAAAAAAGGAATGCTATTTTCAGGATTATTTCCGCCATGAGGAATGGTAGGTCCCATTGAGATGATGTCATTACCGATGATTTTAAATTTTTTTCCCGCCCGAAAATGTTCATAAAGTAATTCCTTACTATAATGATCAATAAAATGAAATTCCCAAAGATGTGCATGGTCGTGATAGAATGAACATCCCGGAGAAACCACGGCATGATTTAAACTAAAATTATCAGCAAAAACTCCTTGAATAATTTTCAATCCTTGATCAGGAAGATCAAGAGCACCATGGTTTAATAAAAAAGGATCTAACCAATTAATGATAAAATACCCTCCACTATTCTTAATTTTTCTAAAAATCTCGATGAAAATCTGGTGTAATCTTTTTATTTCTTTATATTGTTTTCCAGCTTCCTTTAAATGCTTTGAAGCTCTTTCATGGAGAGAGTCATAATGAAGAAATCGTCGTACTACATGTTTATCAATGGGGATGGGCTCTTCCCGCAAAGTTAAAATTTTTTCAAGCGCGATTTGGGCATTAAATAAGGCATCGAACTCTTTTAAATCCAGTCTCTCCCTTCTCATGCGGTTGATTTCTCTATTGATGACATCTACATATCCTCCAGAGCGAAATCCATGACAATATAATCGATATAATGGGATATCCGCCTTGTTAAATGGTTTCTCTTTTAATTCTTGGTAGATACTCGAAGATTGCATTTTCAAATAAAGATAATTTAATAGGAGTAATATATCTTAAGAAAAGGGAAAAATGCTTAATCAAAAATTTTTAATTAAAACACGCTAATCCAAATCGGTAGGTGTATTTTTCATTTTTCCAGTTAAGATTTAATCCAAATCTTTTTACGGTTTCAACCGTGTTTATTCCAGCAGAGGTCATTCCACGTTTCATTTTCTCGGGATAGCGACAAGGCTCATTTTCCTCATAAGTGCACCTTTTTCCTTCAAGTTCACATGTATCGCACGACCCTGCCCATAGTATAAAAAAGTTTTCGTGTTTTTCTTTCTTTTTTTCTAAAAAAGTTATGATAAAATTGTTCAATTCGCGCTCGAGGATTTTTTTTCTATATAATTCATTAATCAAACGTTCTCTTTTTTTTTTTGGAAATTTCTTTTGCAAGCGCTTAATATATTTATCTAAATTTAATTTTACACCTATTAGATAAAAGTGTTTATAGTGCGAAAACTCCCTTTCTAAAGAAGTAGAAGCCGGAGGACATGCCCAAGAATGACCATAATTCGGACATGTGAATTTTTCATTTTTACAATAGGAAAACACGTTAGAATCAAAAATTATATCAGAGAATTTCAAAGGTTTAATAAAAAATTTCAATTCTCGCATGGTACCCCCTTAAGAAAAAATATTATTAATTTTAATTTAAAATCCTTAAAATATATAAGCATTGTAGGCATGAAGTTTCCTAATTTTTTTATTTTTCATCCTCTCTAATTTTTCGGGGATCCCGGTTAAAATTGGAATATATAGTGAAAAATATAGTTGAAGAATTTTTTAAATCCGAGGATTTTATTCCCATTTCTGCGGAACATGGTGGATTTCCAGTTACATCAATTAAAGTTCCATTTCGAATAATGATATCACGGTTCCATAATAGTTAGAGATATTACTATCAACTTATTCCCACGAAAATGAATGGCCATAACCTTGAAAGCCCTCGTGATTTTCTTGAACTAAGAAATTTTAAATTACATGATAAATAGAGAAAATTAAAAAAAATAAAAAAGGGAATAAAATGATAAAAGGTCCGATCAATAAGGATGGTGTAGATATGGTAAAAATGCTCGAAGGTGTTTATCGAAAAACGTTAGCTTATAATGACACCGTGATGTCTTGTTTTTTCATTCTCGAAAAAGATGCGGAAATTCCCCTTCATGATCATGAGGCGCATCAAATTGGTTATGTTTTAAAGGGAAAAATAAAATTCATTACGGAAAAGGGGGAATTTATAGCAAAAGAAGGTGATAGCTACGTATTTGATTCTTTTGAAAAGCATGGTGCTAAGATGTTAGAATATAGTGAAGTCGTAGAAATTTTTAGCCCTACACGAGAAGATTATAAATGAAAGTTGAAACTTAACCAAGTATCCTACGAATTTTCCTTTCTTATTTTCCTGAAATTTGTTTCCCTCTTTTAATGTTAAATATTATTTCATCCGTTGGAACCTCTTCATTAATTCATTTTAAATTTATAACCCTATTTATTCTAAAGGACTGCGCGATGTATACCAAAAAAGAGCTTAATTTTACTTACGTATAAAAATGAGAGTAAAGCACGAAAATAAACTTCTCGATTTTTAAGAAGCCTCTTTAAAAAAAAATAAATTTCCTGAGTTAAATATTGATTGTTATCGTCGATTTATTAAAAAGAAGAATAATATTTAAAAATGCCTTGAAATTTTAAGAGAATAGATGAGCTAAAGTGAATGAAAGAATTCCCGGAAGAAAAAATTATCCTACCAAAGAAATTGATCCCGAGAATTTCATCAAGGATGAAGATATTAAAGACATGATTAAACATGTAGACCAAATCAAGTTTGTTCCGGAAGATTTTAAGAAACTCTATAATTGCGTACATTGCGGTGAATGCCCAACTGAAGAAGAGAGAATCCAGCTAAAAAGAGAATATCTAAAACAAGTGAAATCGTTCGAGGGATGGGAACAAATGCAAGAGTATTTTAAAAAATATCGAACTCCTTATCCCTCCAATACCATGCGCATTAGAATTCCAGAGGGCATTCCAAAAAAATCTGATACACTTTTCTTCATGGGGTGCCTTTCTACCATTCGAATTCCACGATATACCGAACATGGCATGTCTCGGGCTCTACTGTCGAGATTGACACGTGTAAAAAAGAAAACTTGGAGATTTTCTCTCAGTTCAAGAGGATAATTTGCCTTTGTCCCGCTTGTTTTTATTTATATGCAAATTATTATTGCCCCGAATTAAAAAATGTTGAGATAAAATATATCACGGATTATTTAAGACCCAGCCAAACCAAAAAATCAGGAACGGTTGCATTCCAACATTTATGCCAATTAAAAAATCGCGGATTTCCCGACCTCGATAAACAAGTTGAGGAAATCATGAAAAAAAGTGGATATAAAATAGCCAACGTGCCCCATTGGTGTTGTGGAGGAGGTATCGGCTATCAACATCGAACGGATATTATAGAGGCCATTGCGAATAAAAGAATGAAGGATTTTAATCGAGATGATATTGATTACGTGACAACTTATTGCGTGAGTTGTTGGTGGATTTTAAACCGCTTTGGAAAGAAGAGCCATATTAAACCAAAAATCAAGGATATTTTTGAATTACTTAGCTAAAATTCAAAATTCAAAATTCAATCTTTTTCTAAAAAAAAAGAAGAATAAAACTATTTTTTTGAAAACATTTCTAATGCCATTTTCGTCGTAATGGTAGCTTCTTCGAGAGTTACCATTCCGATGGTCGCCGCACAAATATTATGTTTGGAAATATAATCAAATGCCTCTTCTGGATTTAATTTTCCCGCAGCCATGGTCTTCATTCCGATGAAGAAACAGTCTTTTTTTTGATCGATTAACTGTTCTAATTGTTCCTTATAACCCATGTAAAGTCCTGCTTTATTGAATGGCGTCAAAAAGGTTTTAATATCAGGTAGATTCTCAAAAGCATAGGTTAATGTGGATATAGCATTATGAACAGCTAACCCAATATGAACTCCACGAGAAGATATTTCCTCAATGAGTGCATTTAATCTTTGATCTTTTCTGTCCGCAGCACTTGCATGAATGAAAATTATTTTTGCTCCGATAGCAATTAAATTCTCAATCAAGGGATCTGGGCCGGGAAAAGTAGAACCAATTACGACGTAATCATTATGGGTTTCAAGCATTATTTTTGCCGCCTCCACGATTTTGCCAGCATCCACCACGTGAAACCCTCTTCCTCCTGCTTGATAACTAGCTTTTAAAATTTCCAACATTGCTTCCGTGTTTTTTAAAAACTTCTTCCGATAAATCCGGGCATTTTTTCCAAATTGAGCAGAACCGACAAATGTGGAGCTTCCGGTCATTACAAGCGGAATTTTAATACCTTCTATAGTACAAAACATTTTTCAAGTTAAATTTTTAGTTTTAATATTTGATACAATGTTAAAAATAATATAAATTCCCACCAAAAGAAGCTTCATTTTTAATTGAAAGATTTCAAATTATTAAATGAGCAAGATTATTTAATGAAAATCAGCCATCCCGTGGTGGGTGTTGAAGGGAAGAAAAAGTATTTTTATTATTTTAATTCTATCACTATTCATAGACTTTTCATTTAGCTCATGTTATTACTACAATATTATAAAACAATTTTAACACCGTGAAGATATTATGGAAAAAAATCCTTTTAAATGGCCTTTATCCGTGCTTGCCACTCTGCTAATGTGGTGTACGGATCTTTTTTTTAATATTCCCGCCTATCTTTTATGGCCTTCTGAGGTCCCTCCTTTTAGTCCATTCACGAATTATCATAGCGATCTGGGAAGAACTACCCTTCATCCCACGCGCAATTTTTATAATAGCCCATTAGGAGCACAATTCTATAATACAGGACAAGTTTGGATGGGATTAACGATAATATTATTTACCGGAGGTTTATACGTTTTCTACATGGACAATAAACTCAAAAACCTTGTATTATACATTGCGCAATTTTTTGGGATACTTGCGGGCATTGGTTTGGTAATGAATGGAATATTTTCAGAGGATTTTGGAGAAACTCACGCTTTCTGGAGCATGGTAATTTTTACAAGCATAATTGTAGCAGAATTTTTCATTAATGGTGTGCTTTTAACCCACCCAAAATTTAAAAAATCCATTGCTTATTTTGGTTTTTTAACGGGTTTGATGAGTGTTATCTTAATTTTTATCGATCTTCCGGGAGGATGGAATTTTTTCATGGAATTCATAGCAATTTATATAGCAGAAGCTTGGATCACGTTAGTGGCAATAAATATATTTCATGAAAAAATAGGGAATAAATAAAATTAAATAAATTAATAGCATTTCGATAATTTTTTTTCTTACTTTTTACATTTTCGTGAAAGATTTTTAAGGTTCAAGGAGAGTTCACGAAAATATTCATAGACTATTTGAATTCTTGAAATATGCGATGATTTCAAATCTCTTTACAAGTTAAATTAAAATATCAAAAAATTTGCCATGATCAATAATATAACATCTCATCCATTTTCGCGGCACTTAGGATAACATGTAAAAATGATTTTCAATTCGTCTAACATGAAAAATCATTTTTTAATCTTTTTAAAGTCTCTTCTAAAATATTGATAATTCGTTCTTTATAACTAAGTTGTTGGGGGTATTCATAACTAAATTTCTTCCAATGAGGGCGCTTGTGCCCAATTTTAAATTTCACACCCCTCATTATTGTCATGTAAGAATTCGGATCTAATTTAATGGCAAATTGGTCAGCAAGTATATACCAATGATATTTTGTTCCAATTTTTGCACCGGAATTAAATGGAGCAGGATTCATGCGTTTCTTCACGCATTCAAAATTAATTTCCCATTCATCCGGAGTTTTTTTTGTTTCATACCATCTTCCATTGGAATAATGCCATGAATGAGAATTTCCTATTTTCATCCCGCTATATTTCTTATTCTGAAATTCTTTTAAATCATCATACATGTAAATCAAACATTTGCTTTAATTTGCGTACTTCATTAATTAGAAGCTCATAAATTATGATTGAGCAATATAAATCATATATTATTGAAAAAGATAGAATAAATAAAAAAAGAATGAGGCACACAAATTTCTAAATCTTCTTAATAAATTAAACGCGAGTGAATTTTTGAAAGCCGGAATTAATTCATTTATTCATTTAATTATAATTATAAAAATAAAAAAATTTACATTTCTACGTTTTAATTTTAATGAGATGGAGGACGAGGCAAATCATTGATGTCCAATGACTTCCTTCCTTTTTCTGTCGAAGCCTTTTTCTGCCAAAGCTTTTGTTTGATCTCCAACAACATCATTTTCCGTTATGGCATTGAACCCTTCAGCTCGAAATTTTTTCCTCAACCTGGGTGTAATTACTTTTGTTAATCCTTTTACTAATCGTTCTTTTTTAACCAATTCTGGTGCTAAATATAGCATTATTGAGGCTTCCATATCTCCCGCATGCGAACCTATCTCGCCAACGGTTAATCCATATTTTTGCCCCATAGCTCGAATGGCCGGATAAATGTCTTGAGTATAATAATAAATCATTTTGATGTGAGGAAATTTATTTTGCATGTTAGCGATGGCTTTTTTCACGGATTCTTCATTCCCTCCATGCGAAACATAAATAACAATATTTTTAAATCCATGTCCAGCCAAACTACTAATATAATCCTCAACTACTGCGGTTAATATCGATTCACGAAGGGAAATGGTACCTGGAAAGTTTAAATGATATTCAGAAAACCCAACGGAAATCGTAGGGGCTTGTAATGCTTTGCCAAGTTCACGAGCAATTAGATTTGCGAATCTATCCGCTTGTAATGCATCCGTTTGCTCTGGTAAGGAAGGCCCATGTTGTTCAGTAGATCCTACTCCAAATATCACCGTTGTATATCCCCTTTCAATTTTTTCCTTGATATCCACCCAATTCATTTCATCAATTCTAATTGTATCCATTTTCATGAAAAGGTTATTTAAATTGTTTAAAATTTGAAAAATTCATGATGAATAAAAAAAAGATAATTAAATATCATTTAATTATTTTACTTCCTTATTATAAGGAATTTCTTGGTATGAATATAAGCATTCATGGAAAATATCGATAAAATCGAGAGTTTTTAAAAATTGGACTCCAATTTTTTTATTATCGAAGAAAAATGTTTAAAATATAAGAAAAATACATGTCAATAATCACGAATAAGAGGTAATATAATGTCTGATATGATTTTTTTCCAATTAGGAGAATATAGCATGACTGGAGAGCAATTAGCTGACTGGTATTTTAGCCTACCGCTTTTTGGTCAAGTTCTAATAGTTTTAAGCATCATGGCAATTCTTGCTTTAATTTTTGCGTTAATTTTTTACATTATATTGGGACTTGGATATGTCGTCTATTATCTATTGAAAGGTTTGTATTATTTATTAAAGGAAGTCGGGCATCTCTTACTTAGATTAAGCAAGGGTATTTATCGCATGATATTTGATCAAGGAGCTCATCAACCTGATCATCCTCATCAACAAAAAATCCAATCACCTACCGAAGTACATTCCACTTTAATAAAAAAACAGAAAATTGACTCTCAAATTAAGTTTTGTAATGAATGTGGCGCAAAATTTACGTTAAAAATGAAGGAGTTTTTAAACTCTCGCGGACGCGTGTATTGCGAGTATTGTGGGAAAGGTTTCGAAATTCAAAAAACGGAAATGGTAGCGTGAGCATATTTAAATTCTTTTTTTCGATTTTTTCTTTTTCATTTTCACTTGAGTTGGATTCATGAACCTTAATTTCTCTAAAGATTACCCCCCTCTAAGCTCGTAATATCATTAATTAATTAAAAAAAATAGAATTATTTCTAAGAGGAGGCCCACGATAGCGAAACATGAAAAAACAACGACTAAAAAATTATTACAAATAAAATCGGTTAACTCATAATTTTTTCATGAGTCGATAAGTAAATTCCGTTGCAAGCATGAGATTAGTCACAGAAATGCGCTCATTAGGAGCATGGGACATGCCCACCAAATCATCATAGGTGAGGTCCGGATCTTTCAATAATAAAGAAAAGCCATAGCAAGGAATATCTTTTTTGCGTAAATGCTTCATATCAGACCCTCCTGTATCTAAAATGGGTACTAAATTGGCACCAGGATACATCTCTTCTAAAGTCGCTTGAATTTTATCATAAAGGATCGTGTTAATGGGAGAGGTTGTGGCTAACGCATAATCAATTGACTCTAATTCCAATTCTCGAAAAAGTTTCTTTCCAATGATTTTTTCTAATTTATTATAAATGAATTCACGGTCATGACCGGGTAATACCCTTATATCTAATGAGAGCTCTGCTGTGGGACTGATCACGTTAACTTTATTGCCCGCACGAATAATAGTGGGTGCGATGGTATCCGTTAACATGGGAATGAAAAATTTATCAAAAGGTTCATGAGTAAGTTTTGAGGCAAGAGAGAGGATTTTTCGAACCATCCTTTTTCTCTTTAATAATATTTTTAATAACGTGGGCAAGGAAGCAGCATCAATAAGTTGCTTGTATTCTTTTAGCATGTAAATTTTACGTTTTTTCTTACGAATTTTCTCCAGAATTTTTACTATCTTATAAATTGCAAACTTTTCATAAGGATCTGGCGTAGATCCATGACCCGCTACGCCTGTTGCTCTAATTAATGTCTGGCATTTTCCCTTTTCTCCTGTTTGAATGGCAAAATCTCGCCCCGTGGGAAGTTTATATCCTCCTCCCTCTGTAATTAAATAATCCACCTTCATGTCATCCCAATACTCTTCCATTAAAATGGCCATTCCTTCTTCCCCGCCTCTCTCTTCATCCGCTTCATAGATCAGTTTTATCGTTCCTCTTGGTTGAAATCCCTCTCGCAAGAGAACTATTAGCCCCATTGCATGAGCTACTCCAATTTGTTTCATGTCAAATGCTCCTCGCCCCCAAATGAATTGATCGTGTTCTAATTGCACGAGCTCCCCTGAAAAAGGGGGATGGTCCCAATGCTCATCCTCACTAACAGGAACCACGTCTAAATGCGAAGCAAAACCCCAAATAGGATTATTTTTTGGATCAGCCCCCTCAACCGTGACTATTAAATTTCCTCGCGAAGGTCTGGTCTCGATTAATTTGGTTTTTATGCGTGGATTATTTTCATTTTCAAATTTCTCTTGTATGAAGCGGGCTAAAGCAATTTCATTGCCTGGCGGATTGGTGGTATTAATTTGGATGCTGTTTTGGAGAAATTCTATTGTTTCCTTGGCAATTTCCGTGTTATTTAAAAATAAGGGAAGTCTTTCTATTTTTTTTTCGGGTATTTTTTTTTTGTTTGTTTGTTCCATGACAAGTCATACTCTCTATTTTTTAAAGTTTAGTTAATTAAATGATGATTAATTAATTAAGTTTAAATATGATATGAAAATTTATTAATCACCGTTCAATTTTCATGGAGAATAGGGATTATATAACATGACAAGTGAACAACAAGATATTAAAAAACTAGATGATTGGGCTGAATGGCATACTTCTTTAAAGTCCATGATTAGTTTTAGCTTTGGCGCTTTTGGCTTTGAACTCGTAGGAAATGCATTCGCAGGCTTATATTTTTTCTTCTATGAAACGGAACTCCTATTGCCGGGCATCTTCTTGATAATTGCAAACGTGGTATTTGCCATATGGAACGCCGTGAATGACCCCATCATTGGATACATTGAGGAAACACCCAGATCTTGGTGGGGAAAGTACGGAAAACGATTTCCATGGATTGCTACCATGCTCATTCCCATGTATGTCTTTTATTTCCTCCTTTTTGCGCCTCCACGCACCTTAGGTCCCATTGGATTATTCTTTTGGATGTGCACGATGCTCTGCCTTGCTGACACGTGTTATTCAGCTTTTTTCTGTGCGTGGTATGGGATGTTTCCGGAGAAATTTCGAACGGATGATGCTAAGCGCAAGGGAAACATGTTTAAGCTTATATTAGCCATATTTAGCGTTATCATAGGAACTCTTTTACCTCCTAATATATATGAATATGATGTCGTGGAATCATACGCTGAAATGGCAGCTGTCATACTTCTTATCGGTGTTGTGGCAGGTTTGGTTGTTATCTATGGTGCTAGAGAAGATCCCGCTCGAAAAGCTTTAGAAGTTCAGCAAGGCATGGTCAAACAAGATCCATTCTTCAAATCGCTCAAAATTGCCTTGAGCAACAAAGCCTTCCTCGGATATATTTTATTTTATTTTGGAAATAAGATGTGGGACTTGTTCGTTATAGGGGGCGTGAATTATTACGCCAAGTGGATATTAGGCGTTCCGGCGTCAGAGCTAACTTTAATTTATGTATTTTTCATTATCGGACAATTCGTTTGCGTGCCCATTTTTACTTGGATTTCTAAAAAGATAGGTTTCTATAAGACAGCTGTCCTCGGTGGGTTCTTGGAAAGCATGACTACGTTGCCATTGGTGTTTATTAGGGATGTAAATACGGCTTATATCTTCATCTTCATCACGGGTTTCGGAAATGCGGCCTTATGGAGCATGCTAGCACCTATTTTGTCAGAAGCACTAGATAGTTTATCCATACAAACGGGAAAGAGAGATTCTAGTGTCTATGTTGGCATTTATATTTTCTTTGGAAGATTAGGAATCATCGTATTCACGTTTTTCATGGTATTCATTCACGATATCACGGGATTTAATGCCGCAGCTCCTATAGGAAAAGGAATGCAAACGCCCTTAGCAGAATTAGGAATAATCCTCACTTTTGCCATAATCCCCATGATATCTACAGCGCTTTTCACGCTTTTATTTGCGCTAACTTATGATATTAAGGGAGAGAAGAAAGCGTGGTTAGAACATCAATTACATGAGAAAGATCTCCACTAACCAATGAATAATATTTAAATAACTCTTTTGTTTTTTTTTAATAATCTTTGATTTTTTCAGTATCCAAGTTCATATTTTTATTATTAAACTTCTCATTAAATTTTAAACGAGTAATATTAAATATTAATACTTTTGAAAAAATTTCCATGAAATTTTATTTTTTCAGGTAATATCAAGATAATAAATAAATCATCAAGAGAAAAAGAGATAATTAATACCGATTCAATGGAATCATAAAATATAAATAAATAAGAGCATGTCTTTTTTGGAACATTTTATCATATTTGAAAAAAATCAGGAATTAAGACCCTAGTAAGAAATTAATGATATTTATAACTTCAGAACTTAAATCTACTGGGAAATTTTTTAATTTACCTTGAGCTTGTGAAGGAGACCCTCCCCCTCTACCTTTAAATTTTTTTAATAATTGTTGCATGAGCACGTTTGCCGTTATTTTTTCGCTGGTTGATAAAATTTTAATTTTATTTTCATTTAATATCAAAATAAGCACGTGCTCAGGAGGAAATTCTTTCATCATCTTATTGAGCATGATGCTTTCTAGATCCGATTCTATTATGGATAGTTTAATGTCATGTATGGTTTGGTCGGGATGGGTTGCACATTTTTTAAAAAGTTGAGATAATATTTTTATTTTTTCTCGTTTTAAGGCTTCATTTTGTTCAAATCTCTTGGATATCAAGTATTTTAATTCCGTGAGGGGGTTATTTAATTGATTTGTTAAATCCAATAAATCAGCATTAATCACGGAAAGAAGATCTGAAGCTTTCTTTCCCAGGTAATATTTAATTTCTCTTCCTTTTTTAAACTCATGGATGAAAAGTGGTCCAATTTCAATAGTATTTTTAACATGAGTTCCTCCGCAGAAAGTTTTATCCACCTCATCTATTTCAATTAGCCGGAGCGTTTTTTTATCAGGAATGTGTCCTCTTATTTTATTTGTCAAGTTCATGACTTCCGAAGGGCTTAAAATTTTGGAAGTTATTAAATGATTTTTGGAAATGCAAATTTCATTTACCTTCTTTAATGCGGCTTTTAATTGCTCAATTGTGATGTTTTTATCAAAATGAATGGATACTTCCTCAGAATTAATAAAAACTTTAGTAGTAGAAATTTTGAAATGATTATATAGCACGGCGGAAAACACGTGTTGTGAAGAATGAGCTTTCATTAAACCAAAACGATATTCCCAATCGATTTTGCCTTTAATCTCATCCCCAACGTTAAAATGATTTAAATCGGGAATAGGAATTTGATGATAAATATCTTTATCTTCTTGAATTACTCTTAAAACGGGAACCGTTTTTGTTTTTTTAAAGAGTACTCCTTTATCACATTTCTGTCCTCCTCCTTGGGGATAAAATAACGTTTTATCAAGGAGAAGCCCTTTTTCTGAAATGGATTTCACGCGTGCTTGAAATTCTGATTTGTAAGGTGTTTTCCAATATAATTTTAATGTCATTATCTTCCAAAATAAGAAATTAAAAATTTGAAATTTTATTTTCTAGAAGATTGAAAAAGTCAGTTAAATCCACATTGCCTCCGGTTATTATCACGCCAATTTTTTTGTTTTCAACGGGTATTTGTTTAGACATTACGCCTGCTAACGAGCATGCTCCCGAAGGCTCGATAATAATTTTCATTCTCTCCCAAGCAAAGCGCATGGCATTGAGTATCTCTCGTTCAGAAACAGTAATGATTTGATCAACATTCTTTTTGATAATGCTGAAAGTTAATTCACTCAAATTGGTCAGCAATCCATCCGCAATGGAATTTGTCGTTTCATTTACCTCAATTTTACCCGATATAAAGGAACGATATGCGTCGTCTACATTTTTTGGTTCAACTCCAATAACTTTAATTTCTTTATTATATCCTTTCACGAACAAGGAGGTTCCGCTCAAGAGTCCTCCACCTCCTACGGGAGCAAAAACCATTTGTAATCCATTAACTTGGTCAAATAATTCAAGGGCAGCAGTTCCAGCACCCGCAATGACGTCCTCATTATCATAAGGATGAATGAGCGTATACCCATGTTGCTCAATTAATTTTTGAGCTGTTTCACTTCTCGCTTTTATTGTAGGGTCACAAAACACAACTTCTGCTCCATAAGTATCCCTCGTGGCATTAACTTTAACTTTTGGAGAGGTAGAAGGCATTACAATTGTAGCTTTGACCCCGAGCAAATTCGCAGCTAACGCCACGGCTTGCGCATGATTTCCACTGGAATGAGCAATTACCCCGCGCTTTTTTTCTTCTTCTGTCAATTGAGAAATGGCATTAAATGCTCCTCTCATTTTAAAAGCTCCAATTCTCTGAAAATTTTCACATTTAAGAAAAACTTTAGCATTCACCATTGCATTTAATGTTCTTGAGGTCATTACTGGGGTTTTGTTTATTTCAGTTTTAATTCTTTGATAAGCTTCTAAAATATCCGCATATTCAACCATTTTTCTATTTCCAAAAT
The DNA here is from genome assembly GCA_029838195.1 of Promethearchaeota archaeon. Classification (GTDB taxonomy): domain Archaea; phylum Asgardarchaeota; class Lokiarchaeia; order Sigyniarchaeales; family SOKP01; genus JALGVJ01. Next base: position 50,906 of record JALGVJ010000010.1, on the reverse strand, counting down.
TATTTTTATTTCTCATTAGAATGTATTGAATAATAATAAAAAGAATTAAAGGCAAAAAAAGACAACTAGAAATGACACGCTTTAATAATCCGGGATGCCTATAACGTGTTTTAATTATGATTTTTCTTAGGATAGATTTTAACGAGAGGAAAATTCCAATCGTCATGTAATATATCCTCCGGGAACTTTAATTAAAAGTAGAATTTTGGCCATCTTATAGTTAATTTTAGATTTTGAACGAGAATTTTTTAATTTTTTCAACTTTCTTTTATTTTTCCCTTGATATTAATTATAAGATGTTTTGCCAAAATTTCCATCGGATTTATTAGCAAGGTTTGGTTGATTTTATTATTTCCTTGAAAAAGTAAGGGTAATTCCGTACATCCTAATATCACGTGGCTTAGGGGATATTTATCTTGTAAATTATTTATAATTCGGATACAATCTTTTTTTAAGCTATTTTTAATTCCATTTATTTTAATATCGTGGATGATATTCATGAGTTTTTCTTGGTCTTCATCATTAGGCGTTAAAATCTGCATTTCATGAGTTTTAAATTTTTCATGATATATTCGTGTTTTAATAACTCCATTAGTTGCTAATAATCCAATCCGATATTCTCTCTTTTTTTTGTCTGAATTATCAAAGTCTTGATTTACTTTTTCTGCTGTAATTTGAATCATGTCAATAATCGGAATGGAAATGGCTTTTTGAACATGCTCTAAATAATAGTGAGCAGTATTGCATGGAATGATAATAAAACTGGCTCCTGCGGATTCTAATACTTTAGCCGTTTTGATGAGTTCTTTTATTATTTTTTCATGCGAATTAGTAAGAATACTTTCGGTGCGGTCTGGAATTAATGGATTTGAATATATAATGGTTGGAACATGGTCTTGATCTTTAGATACGGGGGTATGTTTCACAATTAATTGGTATTGATAGACTGTCGCTTCTGGGCCCATGCCACCTAGAATTCCTATTATGGAATTGGCTCCAACGGTTTCTTTATTTTTTGTCATGTCATCACTTTTCATTCTTACTCCTATTCTTTTTTTTCCAATTTATTACTTTCATAAGCTTCAAATTATGTAAAAATAAGTTCACAAAAAAAATATCATTACAAAAATTCATGGTGAAGGAGAAAAAAATTTTCTCCTTTAAAATTTTTAATGAAAAATGACTAAATATATCATAGTTAAAAAGATTAAATGATAAATAATTCAAGAGGGATTACCCCTTGGAAAATAAAAAATGGATAATTACATGCATTATTGGCGGAATTTTAATGCTTATCAGTTCCATCGTGGGCAATGTATCTTTTTTTATTTTAATATTCGGAATAGCATCCAGCATTATCGGTCCAGAATCCGCTTTAACATTTTCAATCATACTTCTAATCTTCTCCATCATAGCAACGGGGGGAGGGATTTCTGTTATTGGTGGAGCCCTTATAATTACATTAAATCAATATCGTTTAGGTAAATTCATAATCGGATTAGGAGCAGGAATGGGGTCAATAGGGCTATTAATTTTTATTACCACGAGTTTAATAGCAGGATCTTTACTTTCTGATCTGTTCGGAATTTTTCTTGGAATCCTTAATGGAAGTTATGGCTTTCTCGGAGTAATTCTTACGATATTTGCCCGATTTAGATTAAAAATAGATAAAAAGGTAAAAAACGATTAACAAATAAATTTTCTCTTATTTTTTTAGTTCCCTGTTATCATTTTTATCGTTTTTATAGTCCTGAAAGTGAAATGGGCGGAGGAAGATCTTTCATTAGAATTAATCCCGGATGAGCGTCAATTATTCGAGGAATGGAATTAATTATCATGGAAACCGTTCCAATATCTCCTTGCACGCAAGGTATTATTTTTTGAGTAAAACTTGGAACTCCCGTGATAGTGATTGAATCAAATTCTTCTGGTGCGCCCAACCATGCTCTAAAATCCAATGAAATTTTTTCCTCCCCTTTCATGAAGCCCCGTGCTTTTTGAGTAAGGCCACAAGCATCTCCAGCTTTAACTTTGAGGAATTCACTTGAAACGCCCTCTTCAGAAATTATTGGTTTACTTTCTTCGATTTCAATCTGTTCTAATTTCCAATTTAAGCCCGCAGCAATCATGGCCAGCGATTGTTCAAGTCCAACATGCCCAGTGATGCTTCCTTCTTTTATTTTAAGAACAAATTCTTCTCGAGTTAATCCTGCTCCGATTTTCTTTTGAAAAGGTAATCGCCTGGTTGAGGCATTAATCTGTCTTATTACCTCAATTTTATCCACTCGAGCACAAGGTCCCGTTAATACTAGGGGAAGGTAATCCATTAAAAATCCCGGATTAATCCCCGTGCCTAATATAGAAACATTTTTTTGTTTTGCCATGACATCGAGTTTTGCTGCTAAATTAGGAGAAGAGATGTATGGATTTGCTAATTCTTCACAAGTAGAAATAACATTCACGCCTTTTTTAACAATGCCTTCTAATTGGGAATAAACCTGCCTTAGATAGGATTGCGTGGTGTGAATGACGATATCGGGTTTTTTTTCTGAGAGTTCACTTTCAGGATCGTTAGAAATAATTACATTTAGCTTTTTTCCTAACTTTAATACATCCCCGAGATCTTTTCCCACGATCTCTTTATTAATATCAATAGCCCCGACTACTTCAAATCTATCCGTGGAAAGAAGTTGCTTAAGAATTTTCTTTCCTATTACACCTAATCCATAAGATAAAACTCTTGGTTTTTTAAACATTTTTTAACGATTTATGATAATTTTTACACGTGTAAGTTGTATTTAATAAGAATTGAAATGAAGAATTTTTCTTGAATCTATTGAATGAATTTAATAAGAGAAGATTAACCAATGAGAGAAAAATAATTAAAGGATTAATGTTGGCTAATAATATAATTCAGCCTTGTTAAGATTTGATTGAATATAATAAAAATTGTTATATCTTAATGAAAATATGTGAAATAATATCATGAAAATAATTTCTCATTTTTTCTCAAGTTTAATAAGACCTAAAGCGACTGGGACAACGAGATAATGGGCTCGTGGAAGGGTAATTTCGTATAAATAGGAATAAACCATGATAAGAATCTGATATCCAAGATTTGCTTTTACAACCGTTCCGTCCTCTCTTAATACACCAATATATCTTACATCGATGAACTGCAAGAATTCAAGATTAATGACTATAAAAAGAAAGGATCCTAATAAATAATAAGCAAGCATCTTAAAGAAACCTGGACCTCCATAAAATTTTGCTAAAATAATACTTATGATGATGACGGACGTTAAATATAGAAATTGAACCACGCCAAACATGGGCCTCACCGAAGTTATGGGTCTCTTATAGGCTACAATTCCAATAATAATGGAGCAACCAAAAACTAGCACCATATCGACAATGAATAAATTTCGGCGTAAATTATATTCGGTTTTATCTGCTCTCTTTAAATACATGTCTAAGAATAAAAATCCAGAGACTCCATAAATACACCCTTCACCAAAGCCTTGGACAATCCACGTTAAATAAGAGGGAATTATTAAGCCAAAAATCGAAATAGTCCAATTTTCTGCTCTCATCCCCAAAATTGTCATGATTAATTCTACGATACTGAAGAAAATAGCGGAGCTAAGAAAAATAACAATATAATTTTTATCCTTTTTTTTAGTCATGAAATAAAGAGATAAGGCTAAGGCAAAAATCAGTAAGATCATGCGTGTTTCATAATATCCGGCTTGATCAAAATTTCGTACCATGGCAAAATTATCCATTTTCCATCACTTTTTCTGATGTTTTAATTTTTTTACTACTTTTTTAATGAATAATTCTTTAAAAGAGTTACTAAAAACATAAAGGATGTGTGTGTGATATTTAATAGCTTACTTATTTCGAGTATCATTAATTATTTTTAAAATTTAAATTTCTTTAATAAAATCATCTAAATTGTTAAAAAGAGAAAAGAGGTATCATGAAAATTATTCCAAAAATTGGATTTGCCGTGATCTTCCATCCATTTGAAGAGAACGCCGATATGGCTCAAGAGATCTTTGAAAATGGAAAAGCAATATTAACCTCAAAAAAAGACCTTGAAATTGTTGTAGCCGATGATCTAATTAAAGATTTAAACTCAGCAATTAAAGTCGGAAGGAAATTTAAACAAGTTGGGGTAGATGTAGCATGCTTAAAACTTGCTACATGGAGTTCCGATGAACTTCTACTCGAAATCTTTTCAGAATGTGAAGTGCCTTATATTTTTTGGACGTATTCTCATCTTCATGCCGGGAGTTTATGCGGTGGTCAGCAATTTAACATGATTTTTAAAGAATTAGGGAAAGAATGCATTTTCGTTTACGGCGAGGATGAGAGAGCCCTTCAAAAAATCATGGAATATGCTCAATGTGTTGCTTTGAGGAATCAATTGAAAAGGATACGATTAGGTCAAATTGGCACTCGAACTCAAGGCATGTTAGAAGTAGCATGTGATGAATTTTCCATTCGAGAAATAATCGGTCCGAGGGTTGAATCCATTGCATTTGAGAAATTCCGTGAAATATCTAAGAAATTCACTGATGTCATGGTAATGAGCACTTGGGAAGAAATAAAATCTCGAGTAGGAAAGATTTCAATTACGGATACTGATGGAATAATGGCAATAAAAAATTATTTTGCCTTAAAAGAGATAATCGAATCCGGACAATGGAGTGGGATCACGATTCAATGTTATCCCTCTCACATGGGGGAAGCGTGCCTTGCTTTCAGCCTTTTAGCTGATGAGGGAATTCCTGGCGCATGTGAAGGAGATCTCAATTCATTAATCTTAATGTATATTCTCATGAAATTTTCAGGTGAGCCCGTTCATAACATAGATTTATTATATTTTTTTGAACAAGAAAATTGTTTATTAGGTAGTCATTGTGGATGCGGTTCTTTTAAATTAGCAAGCTCGCCACGGGCTATTGAATTGGCACACGTACGTTTAGCAAATAAAGGGACTTGTGTTCTTTTTCCTTCTCAAACCGGTAAAGTGACAATGGCAAATCTAGTCGGGAGAAAGGGGACTTATAGAATGGGTGTTTTAGAGGGAGTAGCTCTTGAAACAGAGCTCATCTTTCCTGGAAATCCCATTAAGGTGAGATTACCGGTAAGCATCCCAGATTTTTTAAACATCGTGGAAGAGGCCGGCTTAGGACATCATTGGATCATTGCTCGTGGAACCCATGGAAGTAAATTAATGAGATTAGCATCATTGTTGGGTATTGACTTAATCACCTTTTAATGGCAAGATTATAAAATAAAAGGAACTCAGAAGTAAAAGTAATAAAGATCATGCAGCTCATTAGGGTGGGTTGAAAATCAGCAAGTATTAAAACTTGAAATATCCATTGAGGATGTTCTTGGTGCGTTAGGACAAATAGCATCTATTTTAGGAGAATTATGATTCTCCATCATTCATGGTGAGGGGAACGTTTTAGAAAAAGATCAGAAAACCGTATATTATTCTGCCATCGTGTAAGGAGCACGCATTTCTCCCGGCGAACTTGAAACCCAATTAATTCAAGAAGGACGAGCACTTAATGTTAAAATTACATTCCTTGAGTAATCTTCCTCATTTTATAAAAAGATCAAGATCTTGTTCGTCTAAGGCAAGAACAATTTTTCTTCTATGAAAATACAAGGATTCAGAAGATTTGTTGAATAAATATCTCAAGAGAATCAATTGTAATTCCTCTAAAGATTGACGCATCAAGTAAGAATAATCTTGGAAGTATTCTAAACATGCCGATTCTAACGATAAGAGTTTTTTAACTAAGGAAATTTTACATAAAAAACCGTTAACTTTTGCTAAGTAATCAACTAGTTGTATTAATAATGCATTCTTCTCGTGTTGAATAGCATATAAAAGCGGTTTAATAATTTTCTCTTTTGGAAACTTGCTCACGAGGATATTAAAGGAGAGCTTTCTAATTTCTTCTTTAATATCTGAAATCATCAAATATTCTAAAAGTGCAAATAGCTTTTCATTAGAATAGTTGATCTTTTTAATTGCTTTTAAACTTTCTACCCGTATCTCATCATCATTCACATGTTCTAAAAAATAAATTAACAAATCCATTGCCATTTTCTCATTCATGAGATTCTTCTTCAAATCCTCGAGTATCTTGCGAGGTGTGAGCTCCATTATTAAATATTAAATTCACTATAATAATTATGATTGATTAAGATATTTTTAATTTTAAAATTGACTTGATTGAAAAGATGATTTTGAAAAAAATGAAGGAAAAAAAAAGAAAATCAATTTTTAGAAACGATATCCACAATTATTACATTTAAAAGAGTTAAAAATATTAGCGCCACAAATTGGGCAAATTTTAACCTTGCTAGGAGGCTTTAAAGACGTTATGGACTTTCTAACAGGAATATTTTCTTCTTGGAGGGGCTCTTCTAACTCTTTAATTTTTAATTGCTTTTTTGTTTTAACTTTAACTCTTGGTCCAAAATACCCTCCAACGGTAATTTCTTTTTCCTCAATCACTTCCTCTTCAACTTTTTGCGGAGTTTCGGGAGGTTTTTCCTCTTCAAGTTCGGATTTAATTATATTTTCTTTCACTTGTCCACTCTCATTAACTTGTAATTCATTTTCAATTATTTCTTTCTCGACTACTTTATTTTCAATTTTTTCTTCCATATCTTCTTCAAATTTTTCTGTATATAGTATTTTAGCGAATTCTTCATCAATTTTTAAAAGGGTTTCACAATTAGGGCATCTAAAGATATGCTTTAGTCCAATATTATTTGCAATGGCATATTCGGTAATACAGCAAGAATGGAATTTAGCTCCGCAATTAAAACACTTACTTAAATCATCCGAATTTAATTCACAGATGGCACAGATTTCTTTTTGACAAATACTACAGATTCTTTCATCATCTATATCTAAAGAAATGAGATCTACCGCGAGTTTCTCGTAAAATGTTTTATCTTCCATCATTTTTTCTAGATCCTCTCTCGTTGGTTGGATAATAGGGAATTCCGATTTCCTTTGGATTAAGGAACTAAGCACTATATCAAATTGCTTGGCATCACAGAAAAACAATCCGCCATTAGATTCCGATGTTATTACTTTTAAGCGAATTTCATCTTCATAAAAAGTGGTGTCTCCTACACGAATAACATCTATAATGGTATCAAAATATTTAGCTTTAATAATTAATTCATACGCTGCATTGTAATACTCATCTGAGCGCGTGCTTGCAGCATCAGAGATCACGAGAACTCGGTAAACATTTTTAATTTCTCTTCCTTTTCTGAAAACATAAGAGAGAATTTCGAATAATCCGTTTTCAAACGAATTTTTTTCCATTTCTCGAGATTCCCAAGCATGATCAAGAAGTTCGAGGATTTTTACTTCATTTGGTTCATCATAAATGGCAATCGGATCGCTATCTTGCTGGAATAATACTAAGCCAAAAGAACTGGGATTACTTAAACTATATTTTTTTTTTTCTCGTATAAAATTTCGCAAGCTTTTTAATATTGTTTTCTTCGGAAGATAATCCGTGATTAAATTAATGAAAAAGATGATCTCTTCTTTTCTTATCGACGCAACCATGATGGTTTCTTTAAGATGCGAAATATTCTAAAATCTATAATATGAATAAGGGAAATTAGCTATTTATTTTTAAGCCATCAAAAAATTTTTTTTACGAATAATACATTATAAGGAAAAGAAATTAAGAGAGAAAGTTAAATTGAAGCTCTAGAAAAAAATACAATAAATAAGATTTGAAGCATGGTTGTTTCCAATGTTATACTCAATAAAAATTTAAATTTAGAAAAGTTTTTCACCACAAGTAGGGCAAAATTTTTGGCCTTCATTTTTCATTTTGACTTGAGTTCCACAGACGGAACATATCACGACTTTAGTTCGGTTTTCACGTGTTTTATCTCTCGAAGGACTCCAATAAGTCGATCTTGGAGATGAGATGTCTCTCATCATGGCTTTTGACTCATTCTTATTAGTTTGACTTGCGCGTTCATAAATGATTTTATCTCCAATTTTTTTCACCTTGAAAACGGGTCCAAAAAATCCACCTATTCTGATATGTCTTTCTTGTATCACATCAGCTTTTAAGGTTTCTTCATGGCTATTTTCGATACTAAGAGTGTTAGTTTCTTCTTCTTCACTCTTCACCCATTTTTCAACTTTTAAGGAGTTATCGAAGTGAAGAGAAGGCCGTGATTCATCTTGAGGAATCATGTTTTCACCTTGTTCGCCTTCAAGATATTCATCGATGGAGGTTGGGGTCTTTGTTGTATCTGAAAGTTCCATAAATTCTTCAGCCCTGACCTGCAAGAGCACGTCACAATTAGGATTCGGGCAACGAAAGATATTTGGAATGCCAATATTATGATGAAGGGCATGATTAATGATACAGCAATTATGAAAAGTTGTTTTGCAATCAGGGCATTTTAAAGGAATATCTTCTACGTTTTCGCAAATAGGACAAACAGTATCATGACAGAAAAAGCAATCCGCTTCTTCTTGAGGATCTATAAGACTCAATTTTTTAGCTAATTTACTATAGAAAACATAATCCTCTTTTGTGATTTCGATTTTATCAGGTTCACTGGCGAAAGTTGAGATGAGTTGTTTGTTCTTTACTAATTTTTTCATAGTGGCAAAAAATTCGTTTTTATCATGAACATAAAAGATGCCTCCTTTTGTATCCCTTGCTAGCATGTTCAATTTCACGTCATCTTTGAACAATCTTTGATTTTTTTCAGAGACACGAATAATATCGACGAAGGTCGGGAATAATCGTATTTTAGCCACTAAATTAAACAAGGCTTCTTGGTATTCCTCATTTAAATCGCTGGGTGTGTCCGTGATTATAATAACACGATTAAACTTGGATTGCTCTCGAATGGTTTCTGCGATATAAGAAAAGATATAGAATAAGCCATTTTCAAAATAACTCTGTTCCGTGAATCTATTTTTCCAATTTTCTTCAATGGCATTCAACAGTACTTCTGGATCTCTTTTATTAGTTATAAATACAGGATTACCATCCTTTTGGAACAAAAAAATACCATATAGCCCTAGATTACTTGTTTTATTCTTTTCTTCAATATAGAATTTAATTGCTTTTTTGATATCCTTTTTCTTCAATAATTCTTTAGATAAATCCAAATAAAAAAACACGTCTTCTAAATGACCACGCATATAAAAATCATTGCATATAGTTTATAAATAAAATAAGTACTAAGATAAGATATATTTAATGGGGGGTACGATAGATTTATTATTATTAATTGACATTTAAGTACTTAATTAAAGTCATTTAACCATGAGAAGATCTTGAATGGAAGAATTTTTAAAAAATTCCCGAATTTCAAAAGAGGGGATAAACTTATACTCTCGGATTATTGGATTACCTTCATTAAAACAAGGAGATTTAAAAAAATATCTCCCGGATTTACCAGAAGAACAATTCAACTCTGTTATTGAAGAATTAATGGATAATAATCTTCTAGTTCCTATTAAAGGAGACGACCATTCTCGCCCCGAAGTGTTCATGCCTAATCCTCCTCTCGAGTTAATCAATAAATATTATAAGAACATTGCTTCAAACCTTTCCTCGATTCATTCCCGAATAATGGAACATTTTGATAAATCTTTCCAAAAAATCATAGATAGCCATGAAGCTGAAAAAAATGAGACTCTCCACCAACCTTTCACCGAAATTTTTAAGGATTATGAATCTCTCAGTATTGTTCAAAAAAAAGACGTGGATGATTTGGTGGTAAAACTAAATCAACTTAATACTCAAATGAAAAATCAACAAGAACAATTAGTAAAAACCATCACGGGACATCTTAAACCATCAAGTAAAACCATAGATCAAACGATTACTGATTTGAGATCTATCATTAGTACCCTTATGAATCATCATGACTTAAAAAAAAATAAAGAAGATTTCTTGAATGAAGTGGAACAACAATTAAAAATTAAATTTAATGAAATCTTGGTAAATAATGCGCAGCAAATCAAGATTGCAGTAGAGAACGAACGGAATAAAGGCACGTTTGAACAGTTACTCGTGCAATCCGTACAATATCAAACAGATTTGAAATTAATCTTGTTAAATCTATTGAATGATTTCGAATTAAAATTGAATCGCATCAGTTCTCTTCTGAAATCACATGAGGAAACGGACGAGAAAAACATCAAAACCTTGAAACAAGGAATACTTTCCACGATGTCTTCATTATTAGATAAATCAATAAAAGATATAATTGGATTGAATGAACCAATAACACTCCTGCTCTCGGATTACCTGAGAAAATTAACGAGTAAAAAAGTGCCGCTAAAAAAGGAGGAAGTACCAACCCTTCAAAAAGAAGAGATTGAAAGACCACATATTCCCCCAAAAAAAGAGAGACCAGAAGCTAAAGTAAAACCAGCCTCCATCAAATTTTCAGCGCCTCGTCCTACGGTTAAAAAGTTAGAGGCTCTAAAAAAGGAAGAACCGCCGCCTCCCTTGAAACCCAGTGTCAGTTCCCATGATTTAGTTTTAGTTGAAAAAGAAGTACCTAAAACAGAAGTAAAAAAAGAACCAGAATCTATCGGGATGATGTTTAATAATTTAGTTAAGAATCTAAAAAACTTAAAAAGTAATGATTTTAGTAGACAATTACAAGGAATTGCTGATAAAATTTTGGAAGAAAAAGGATTCTCTGTCACGCTCCACCAGATCGGTCGGATCATCAATCAATTTAAAGGATCAGAAACACAACTAAATGAAGAAGATATTGAACTCATCATCTCTAATATAGAACAATGGAAAAAAAAATTGAACATTCAATAGAATCCCTTACTCTTTGATTTTTTCAGATAACTCTTTTTCTGGTTTTTTTTTAAGTAAACCCTTTATAATAATACCAAATTGTATTATTAAGGAACCGAAAAAGAATCCAGAAATTATTAAAGAAATTGCAGGTCCTGGCCTTAACAAGCCAATTATTCCTAATATAGGTGCTAATGGAGCTCCCACTAAAAACAATATATAAATTTCCTTTCCTTTCTTTCCAAATTTAACGCGCGTGGTAATATTTAACCAACCCATCAATATGAGCAAGAAGGGAAGAATATAATAAGAAATAAGAGGAAAGGAAGGCACAGATTCACTAGGATTCTCACTAATCATGGCAAGAAAATAGAAAAAATTACTATAAAAAAAGCAAATTATCATCAAGGCAGTTATGGGTACGGGAACACCCACGTATCCCGGTGTTTTTGAAATATTAAACCTTGCTAACCTCAATATCGCTCCTAAAACAAAACAAATGCATCCCACTATAAGAATGAGATCAAATAATTCTCCCCTCTGAAATGCTATAAAAATCAAAATTCCTGGCGCTATTCCAAAAGTAAGAGAATCGCTCAAGGAATCAAGTTGAATCCCAATTTCATTGACCGTATTCATCTTACGAGCAATCCACCCATCTAATAAATCCGTTCCTAGGGTAATGACGAGCAGAAAAAATGCCAAAGAAATGCTTTCTCTTCCTCCAGACGCCCCAATGATGAGAGCTATAACTCCTAATGTCGTTCCGGTCAACGTCACGTAATCCTTTAATTTTAATAAATCGTTCATGCTAGCCATTTTTAATATTCACGATCCATTACATCATGCTCATAATTAAAAGTATTGCTCGTAAATAAAATAACCTTTTGTTTTCATTCCATCAGTATTAAAGATGGACTCTAATTTAATAATATGATGAGACAAATCAAAAATACCCCTCAAATTCATTAATAAATAGTATTATCCAAAAAACTGCATTTATTTTTTAAGTACAAAATAATTTAAGAGTATAATTTCTTTAATTTATTAATAAATATTATTGTAAAGAGTTGATTACAATTGTTCTGTCCGTCATGTGGCGCAAAACTGCGCTCCGCTGATCAAAATTTTTGCGAACAATGTGGTGCCCAATTAAAAGGTGGTACAACGCCCCCGCAAGCTAGTCCGAAACCAAGCCAAATTTCTCCCCAAGAAGGCTTGTTTTCCCTGAATAGAAATTATTACATCTTGAAGGAAAAATATTGGGACTGGGGAAGTGGAGATATTCTAGATGAGAACAACCAAGTCATTGGAAAAATGAAAAGAAAAATCTTTAGTATTCGAAAGAAAGTGGAATTATTAGAACTCGATGGTACAGTTGCTGCGTCCATACATGCAAAAATCATATCTGCGCGAGGAGCTCAAGATTTAAAAGACGCTGAAGGGAATCTTATTGCTCGTATTAAGAAAAAAATATTATCCTTTTTCAGACCGAAATTTTATTTGGAAGATCCGGAAGGAAACGAATGGTATGAGGCACAAGGTAATTTCATGGGTTTTTCTTTTAAGATCAAGGATTTATCTACGGGAAAAATCGTCGCAGAAATAGAAAAAGCTGATAAATGGAGAGATATCTTTTTAGGAGGGATATTTGACTTTAAAGATACGTATGCACTTAGAATTTTGGATAATGAAACCGACCGCAGAATTCTTTTGGGCTTTGTACTTTCCATAGACAACGTACTTCATGATACAAAATAGAATTGTAATATTTTCTAATTTAAATTGAATTTTTTTAACGATCTTTTTTTTCAGATAAATATAAATTTTTAAAAAATTATTGTAATGATATAAAATAAGTAAAAATCTCTATTAAGCAGTTTAATAAAAACCTGAATGGAGTGAAATTATTAATATTACAAATGCTAGATTAAAAGAAGAACATGTCCGACTCGTACGATTATTTCATGGTATTTGGCATTTCAGAAACAGGCGAGAGAGTGCGATTAGCCGTATCGGAAGAAGAATTAGAAAATATATTACATCCTGAAGAAGTTTTTATAATCGTGAAGGAAGAACTCAGAAGAATTTATATTTGGAAAGGAGCAAAATCTCCCGTAAGAAAAAGATTCATCAGTTCAAGGATTGCGAGTGCTCTACAAGAGGAGTTAGTAAAAGAGGCTGCGTTTCATAGGTGTAAAATCGTTAGTGTGGACCAAGGAGATGAAGTTGAAGAATTTTTAAGGGCATTTGGTCTCAAGTCGATGGAAGTAACAGAACGACTGGCAGATATGAGATATGTTCGCAACATCGAAAAGGAACGGGGAGAGGCTTTAGGAAAAGTCGTTGAATCAAAAGAGATCGGTGGTAAGGCTGAATCTGAGCCATATTTTTCGCCAGCACTTCAAGAAATAGAGAAGAAGACGGGTCAAAAGATCGATGTGTCAGCCTTGCAAGATATATCAATTTCTAAAAAAAACATTACTCCAATGGAGCGTAAGAAACCTTCTCCTGCTCGCACTACCCCTCCTCCTACCCGCACGTACATCCCTTATCCGACGGGAAAGGAAAGTAAGAATTTTGGGGGTCTCTTTGAAGAAGATAAAAAACGGCTTTTAGACCGGATTCTTAAATCGGAGATTCCTCAAAACCATAAGCGACAAAATTTAATTTTAGGAAACCAGCTTTATGCTCCTGTTTTCAAAAAAGTAAACGTGTTCGGTAAAGACGTGGAAGAAACGGAATGGGAACCTTTAAAAACACTTCCAAAAAACATGGTAGAATTGGATGATCATTTATTTCGCGTGTATTTTAATGATGATAAAGGCATCGTAGAAGCGGTCGAAATAATTACTAGGGAAAAAGTAAGTGATAAAGATACCACTTCATCGGATAATGGAGATTCTAAAAACGACAATAAGAATTCTCTTGATCTTAGTCCCATGACAGTAAAAGAGCTCAAGCTTTTCGCAAAAGAAAGGAAGATTGAATTGCCTACCAAAGCAAAAAAAGGCGAGATTATTGAGATTATTGAAAACGTGCTCAAGAATGAGAAAGAGAAAGAAAGAGTAGGCACTCCTAAAAAAAGAAAATTACCAGAAATCCCTAAAGCATAGAATCACTATTTTTCATGAAAATAAGAGCCATCATCACCAAAATTGATGGTTCATTATTTTCTCTGAAAAAATTGTATAATAATTTGAGGTAATAATTTGAGGGAATTATTAAAGAACATTAAAATTTAATTATATCTCATCAAGTAATTCATCTACGTCTTTTTCTTTCAATTTGGTCTCTTTTTCCCCGCCAATTGGTTCCAAATCGAGATTATTTTCACTTTTTTTATTCTCATCCGTGTCTTTTAGCGGGACTTCTTCTAGTTCTATTTCTTTAGGCTCATCCATTATTTTCGGAATTGAGTTAAAATTTTGTTCTGAAATGGTAGGACTTGAGTTTTCTTTAATTTTTTCTTTTATCTCTTCTTTTTCCTTTTCTTTGGGTTTAATTTTTTCTCTAATTTTTTTCAATCCTTCAATAGCTTCCTTTCTGACCTTAGGAGATTGATCCTTTAACGCGGCAGTCAATGGATCAAGTGAAATAAGGTGTGCGAGCTCGCCAAGCTCGTGCGCCGCAACTTTTCTTACATTCTCATCAGGATCATTCAGAAGTACATGGGTCAAGACCCCTAAAACTGAAAACTCCTTGAAATTACCCAATGTATCAACCGCTTCTTTTCTTACTGATGACTCTGGGTCGGTAATTGCTGTAAGAGCCAACTGCTTGGAAATGTCATCAGAATCTTTCAACGATGGGATCTCACTCAAGTTTAAACCACAAAATTTACAAAATTTATATGAAATTTTGATTATTTTCCCACATTTAGGGCATAATCGTAGAATATCAAAGTTAATGCCTTGTTGAGAAGAAGTGGAGGGAATCGGTGGAGTTTGAGGTGGAAATGGCTTGGAGGGAGAATATCCTGGTTGAACACGATAAGGATTTTTTTTTGGATCAGGATAAAAATCATTATTTTTTCCCATGATTCAATCTCACATTATAATTTTAAATTTGAGTTATTTTTTCTATATCTATAAAGGTAATGTAATCTAATCTTTTAATAATTTGCATAGTCCAGTTTTTATAAAAACTAATGATTAATGCTTTTATTAAATAAATTAGGATAAAAAGAGTTCCTTTTTCATGAACTAAAAAATAAATAAGAGGAAAGATGGGATTAAATACTCGTTAGCAATCTTAAAAATAAAATGTGAAATAATTAAATACTTCATGCGATAGTTATATCCTTGTTCAAGTAAACATCTTGGACGGCATTTAGAATTTTAATTCCTTCAGTCATTGACTTCTTGAAAGCTTTTCGGCCCAATATAAGGCCCATCCCTCCAGCTCGCTTGTTAATGATTGCTGCTCTCACGGCATCTGCTAGATCTGTCTTACCAGATTCGCCTCCTGAATTTATTAAACCAACTCTTCCCATGAAACAATTGGCTACTTGATACCTATTCCATTCTAAGGGATGATCCGTGGCTAGTTTTTCATATACTAATTTATCCGTTTTTCCGAAATTTAATTCTAAAAATCCTCTATTAGTGGTGGAAATTTTTTGTTTGATGATATCTGCTTCAATTGTTGCACCTAAATAGTTAGCTTGGCTTTCTAAATCATTAGACGTGTGATAATCTTTCCCATCTTTGATGAACTCCTTCTTATTGCGTAAATAGCACCATAAAATGCAGACCAATCCTAATTCATGGGCATATTCAAAAGCTTCGCTTACCTCTTTTATCTGGCGTCTACTTTCAGGAGAGCCAAAATAAATTGTTGCTCCTACTGCTGCAGCACCCATCTTGAATGCTTGTTCGACACTGGCAAATAAGGTTTGGTCAGATAATTCTGGTTTAGTCAGCAACTCGTTATGATTGATTTTCATGATAAAGGGAATTTTCCTGGCGTATCGTCGGGCTACGGATCCAAGGATGCCTAGAGTCGAGGCCACGGCGTTGCATCCTCCTTCAATGGCTAATTTAATAATGTTTTCTGGATCAAAATAGAGAGGATTGGGGGCAAAACTGGCGGAAGCAGAATGTTCGACGCCTTGATCCACGGGTAAAATGGAGAGATAACCGGTTCCTGCCAAACGTCCACAAGAATTGAATAATCTATGCATGTTATTTAATACGCGATTATTTCTATCTGAGTGTTCCCAGACACGTTCGATGTAATCTGGGCCAGGGAGATGTATCTTATCCTTGGGAATGCCCACGCATTTATGTGTTAGGAGATCCGTTGCTTCTTCAGGTCCAATTAAACTTTTTATTTCATTTATATCCATTTTAACATGACAACCTCTAAAATTTATTAGATTTTCGAGTAAGAATAAGAAATAAATTGTAAAATAATTTCCTATTTTCTTTATGAAAATTCATAAAAAAGAGGAGGAACACTCACTATTTTTATACATCTTCGTTTCTATAAGCAAACTTACTATGCATTTTTAACACTTGATTTGTATTCCAAAATCATTATCTCATTAAATCATGGGGTAAATTGAGCAATTTTCTTCTGATTTTTTTACAAGGAATGCGAAAAACAACATGAAAAAATTTAATTTGTGCACATCCTTCAATTACTTGAAAGAGATGTCAGATGAGTTTGAATTTAGAAATTATGAGAATATTGAGGAATATCTTAAGACCGTGGAAGGTTCACGATATTATCATGGTCTCTATTTAAAAGCCGTTAATCATCCCATTCGGCGAAAAATGTTAGAAAAAGTGAATAGGGAGAAAAGCATTTTAAAAGGAGATTTATATGCTTATATGAAGCAGAATGGCATCGAGATTGATGAGAATACTTTTCAATATAACCTTGATTTTCTTGTTAAAGCACTCTGCATTAAAGAGAAAAATGAAAATGACGAGGTAAAGTATGAGATAACTCAAGCAGGAAAAATTATTGAGTATTTATGAATTGATTCTCGTGTTCTGCTCATTCGTGATTTATTCCTTTAAAATATTTATCATGACACTCACAACATGGAATTCCTACATGAATCCAAGATTCTTGAGGCTCCATCATCATGAGTTTAATTAACGCATTTTTAATTTGCATGATATTAGGATCATCACTAAAATAAAACCTTTTCAGATAGTTTTGGTGATTCTTTTTATTGCAAATGGGACACGTAGCGTAGAATGTCATAAATTTATGAAATAATTCTTTTTCTTTTGGACTCATGGAGTCTTGCTCTTTAATTGAATAATTTAATAAAACATCTCTTAAATTATTAATTTCTTGGAGCATTTCTTCATAAAGATTGTTGGCATTGATGATGTTTTTTTTAATTTTACCTAAAGGTGAGTCTGGAGCATCAAAATTTGGTTCTAAAATCATTTCAAAATAATCTACCGCCTTTTTAAAATGAGGTTTGCTTTTCATTTTTTTAACCCTAATTCAGTTGATTAATTCTATTATTATTATACATGAACGCATTTAAATAATTAAATTAATCCCATGGAAATAAGCAAGGATGATTTAAAATTTTATTCCTAAAATTTGAAAAAGTCATCGTTTTGATAAAACAAGTCACTTTTTTTAATATCCATCAGCCGAGGAACGTTCATGACTTTTGATTTTGCAAAATATTCAAAATCAAAATCCACCTCATCTCCCGATAATTTACCTTTAATTGGCATCAATCTCGCCGTTAAAGGTTTATTTAAAGATATGGAAAGAGTACAGAGATCTAACAATATATAAAAGAGTTCTCTCTCAGATATATCATGGGGTAAGGGTATGCAATCCAGTCCCGTTCCACATATAGCAGAATTTAATAAAAGAGCTTCAAGGGAAATTTTTCCTTCACTTACCCTTTTTGAAATGATAAAATCTTCAAGAACTGGTTGCATGAAACCAGAAAATCCAATTACTTTTTCTTTTTTCGGAATGCAACTTTTAATCAATGCAATTCCAATTAATGATCCTCGGCATCCAAAGTGATCAAAATTTAATTTCTCAATCGCAGTTCCTATGCTTTTTTCTAGGGTGGGATAGGGTGCAGGAGAAAAATCAATGCCATGAAATTTAACATTCGATTTTTTAGCGCCATTTTCACAGATTTTAATTAATTCATTGTAAATTTCATTAAATTTCTTTCTTAACTCTTGTTGTACCAAGGTCAGAGAAGTATAATTCTCAAAAATTTTTACCACTTCATCTGCCATTTCTAATGCCAGGGAAAATTTCGCATGTTCCGAAGCGTGATATGCGGCGGGAAAAAAGGGAGTATTTGGCGGTACGTTGGAGGATACACAAAATTTTAGATTATTAAATGGATTGGGATGAGCCAAGCTTTTTATTATTTTACAGCAATATTTTAATCCCTTTAAATTTAATCCATTTGCTGTTGAACTGATTTGCAAAGAAGTAAAAAAATTATCGAAGGTTTTTAATGTTGAGGGAAGAGTAGAAGTAAGAAACGCTTCACATTTCTTAATATTAATAACTTGGTCTGCTAACATCGCGCAAGAAGCAAAATAGTGAAATCCATGGGCATTACATTTTTCTTGTAAGATTTCTATTTTCTCGTTGAACTCGTGAACATCTTGCATTCTATTTAGAAACCTTCTCATATTATTTTCACTAGAAATCATTGGTTGAGTACAAATTCTTACGGTCTCAACCTCAAGATGATTTTTTTCAAATACCGTGCGTAAAGTCTGGTGAATTTCTGAGAGATAGGTTAATCTCTTAGAAATCATGGATTCAAAAGTAGTAATATCTTTAAAAAAGGGTACTCTTATGCCGAACGTTATTGCTCTTATTTTCATTAATCTATTAAAAAGAAGGAATGAAATAAAAACTTGATAAAGAATCCATGAGATTTAAATGGGAGACATATCGTTATTTTCGTTTAAAATGTCTTGAATCCACCGTTTTAATTCCAAGGCTAATTTTTTATCCGCATCGCCACACGTTTTCAAAATGATTTCTCCTTGTTTAGCATAAGAATATTTCCAATTCTTAGACAGATGATTGCCCTTCAAATCGATAAGGTTATCAATTCTATCGGCTAATTTAATGATTTTTGCCTCTCTTGAGCATGTCTCAAAAGATTTTAGCCATTGTTCTTTTTTCATTCCTTTAGGTCTGGTTAGTTCCATTACGATAGAAAATATCTCGGGACCGAATTTTTCTTCAATTTCTCCAGATGTAGTATCCGTATCTTCTAAAATATCATGTAATAAGGCGGCAACCATCATATTCTCATCCATAAATTCAGAATACCCCGCCCACCTTAAAAGAATAAAGACTCGCATGGGATGAATGATGTAGGGTGTTTTCCCATCTTTTCTCAATTGATTACCATGTTTTTTTCCCATGAATGTTAGAGCTTCATGAATTAATGAATAAGGACTCATATTTCATCTAGTCGGGCAGATTCTTTCATTTTTTCGGGAACTTGTACCATCCTTTCGTATTCATGAGGGGTAAGGGGTCCCAGTCTAATGAGTTCTTCCTTGAATTCCTTTACTATTCGTGCGAGTTTTTCTCCCTCCCCTGCCGAAATGCTCTCAATTCTAACTCGTTTTTCGTTGATCCCTGCTTCTGCTAAGATTTCCCGAATACTTTCATATCTCGTTTTTGCTTTAATGAAACCCGTATTATAATGACAGTCTTGCTCATAACAGCCAGCAATTAGAACACCATCAGCTCCTTGAAAGAAAGCTTCAAGTACAAGGGCGGGATCTATCATCGCCGTACACATCACTCTTAATGTTCTGATGTTAGTTGGATATGTTAATTTGCTGGTGCCCGCCAAATCCGCTCCCGCATAGGCACACCAATTGCATAAAAATCCCACGATCAGTGGATACTCGCTTTTCTTCTCTAATAATGATTTTAATTGTGAAGAGAACTGCTCTTTTTTGAAGCCAGGAATGTAGAGCGCGTTTTCAGGACACATGGCGGCACACGCCCCACATCCAGTGCAATTAGCATTAGTTAAATATAATTGATTTTCCTTGATGGTTATCGCATTAAAAGCGCAAATATTTTCGCATAATCTACAAAGAGTGCATTTTTCTTTAATGTAACGAACGATATAAGGATCTAATTCAATCTCTCCTCTTGAAATTAAAGCTATAGCTTTAGCAGCAGCACTTTCTGCTTGCGAAATGCTATTGGGGATATCTTTAGGGCCTTGAATAGCTCCCGCAATGTAAATTCCACTAACAGAGGTTTCCGAGGGTTTCATTTTTAAATGTCGTTCTAACAGAAAGCCGTTAGGATCTTGAGAAATATTTAAAATTTGGCTTAATTCATCCGAACCTCTTGCAGGCTCGATCCCTACGGCTAAAACGGCTAAATCTGTCAAACTTTCAAAAATTCTATCCTCGATGATATCTTCTCCTCTTATAACCAGTTTATCCATGGTATCGTGTTTCAAGATGGTGGATATATTACTCTTTATAAACCGAATTCCAAATTGCTCCCTAGCTCTATTATAAAATTCTTCACAGTTTTTACCCACGGCTCTTATATCATTATAAAAAATGTTAATGTTCACGTCCGGATATTCTTTTTTTATTAAAACAGCTTGTTTTATCGCTACATTACAACAAACTTGGGAACAATATTCCCTATGAATTTTTTTGTTTCGCGAGCCCACACAGAGGATAAATGAAACTGTTTTAGGTGGAAGGCCATTTGAAGGTACTATTACTCTTCCCTTAGTAGGACCATCATTATTTAATAATCGCTCTAACTCCATGGTCGTGATGACATTAGGATATTTGTGATAATTCAGTTCTCCTAATAAGGACGGATCAAAAGTATCATATCCTGTTGCAACGATGATGCATCCCACTTGAATTTTTAGCTCTTTCGGCTCTTGATCAAAATCTATAGCGTCTCTATCACAAGCTTGTTCACACGCTTTACATCCTATACAAGCTTCTTCTATGATCGTGGGATAAAGGGGAATGGCTTGAGGATATGGTACATCAATGGCTTTTCTTGGGAAAAAACTGCTATTTATTTCAATAGGGCACACCTCTCTACAAATATCAAAACATCCTACGCAATTTTCCTCTACGATATATCGGGGCTTTTTCAGAATGGAGACCTCAAAATTCCCTATAAATCCATCAACTTTTTTTACTTCTGAATATGTTAATAACTCAATATTAGGATGATCTTTTACCTCCGTCATGAGCGGTCCAAGAACACAAATAGAGCAATCTAAAGTCGGAAATGTCTTATCAAATAATGCCATGTGCCCTCCGATCGTGGGTTCTCTTTCTACCAAATATACTTTATATCCCGCATCCGCTACCAAGAGAGCTGCTTTAATCCCGGCAACGCCCCCTCCAATTACTAAAACAGAAGGCGTGATGGATGCTTTATTTACTTCTAATGGCTCCAAAAGCTTTACATGTTCGATTGCCATCTTAATTTGATCAATCGCCTTCTTAGTAGCTTTTTTAGGATTGTCAGAATGAACCCAAGAGTTTTGCTCGCGGATGTTTGCGAAAGAAATTAAGAAACGGTTAATTCCTGCTCTTTCAATCGTTTTTTGAAATAATAATCCATGTAATTTAAGAGAGCAAGCCGCAATAACTATTCTTTCAATCTTCTTTTCTTGCACTTGTTCAATGATCTTATTTAACCCTAATTCAGAACATAAATATTGATCTTCAAATATGATTACATCCGGAACTTGCTTGAAATAATTCATTAGCTCATCAATATCGATGGTTCCCGAAATATTTTTGCCACAATGGCAAACAAATAGCCCGATCTTCATGTTCTTTAATTCTCTCTCAAATTGGTCGTGATGATATGGAAAAATGATAATTAATTTTAGTATATTTAGTATCTAATTACAGTTGATTAAAATGTTTTCAAGAAAAATATATTATCGATTGCATAATAAAACTGAACTTCGTTCTTTATTTATAATCTAAAGATTTGAGAAAAAAGAGTTATATCTTTAAATAATTTTATACGAATGAATACAAGAATTCATTAACACCACTCAACATTCTATATCTCGTGGTAGAAATTTATATACCTTAAAAATGTCAAATCCATTTTTTTTCATGGCTAAGAAATAATTATATTCCATTTCAAATTCTTTTTGGGTCCATTTAATGATTTCTTCTTTAGAATAATATTTGCCCTTATTTTCTAATGTGCCTTTTAAACCAGGACATTTTTTTGAATATTCTCGCAAGTTAGTATAATTATTCATGAGCATGTTCCAACCAATTGGAAAGGCCCGACATTGGAAGGGCCGGGCTTCATGAACCATACAAGTATTATCTTCGCTTAGAAAATAACAATGATCATCATCTCCTGTGAATTTTAACCCTAAAGTGTCCAAGTTATAGATCCTCCCTTTCTTCGAAGAAGTGGAATCTTTCCAGAACATTCCTTGGGATGTAATTTTAAGGTACTTTCTTGCGAAACTTTTTTGCGTGTAATGTTTTCCTTTTTTCCTTAAAAATTTTATGAGTCGATTGATATCATCTAAATAGATGTAAACTTCCCCCTCGTTTAAGCCTCGGCAACACGTGCCGCATTGATGACAAGAAAAATAAATTCCGTTTTGAAAATTTTTTGATATTTTAGATTTTTCAATAATCATACA
Source organism: Promethearchaeota archaeon (assembly GCA_029838195.1). Taxonomy (GTDB): domain Archaea; phylum Asgardarchaeota; class Lokiarchaeia; order Sigyniarchaeales; family SOKP01; genus JALGVJ01. The sequence continues at coordinate 28,373 of JALGVJ010000010.1, read as the reverse complement.
TTCTTAGGGGGTTTTATTAAATGCTATTAATGGAACTCAATATCTTCAGAAAGATGGAATTGATTGGTTAATTGAAATAAATAAACCATTTCAATTATATAATATAATGGAATTAACATAATCATGGTATTTAAAACTATTTTTTTAAAGATGCCTTTATATTATCAATTACTTGGAAATCTTTTTAACATGCATGTAAAATAATATCTGGATAAACTTTTTAAAATTTTAAGAAGGGATATCAAGAATTGAAATTTTTAAGAAACAACAATTTTTTGGAAAATAAGAAAGCTCTAATAAGATTTATTACACTTTCCTTAATGGAGCATGATATTCCATCAACCACTTTCTTTAGGGATTGGAGTAAGGCTTTTAAAAGCATGTACGGAGCTTCTCAAGTTAACCTTGAATTATATGCCCTCCATTTGATAATATATTCATTAGCCCATCAATTCGTTCATGAATTTTTAGTAACTAAAAATCAGTTCCTGAAAAGTGAGTCTCAAGAACTAAACTCTTATTTTTCACCAGCTCTTACCCTACTTAAATATAAAATAAAAGAAATTTCATTCCGGAATTCAATTAAAAAAATATTCATTGAATTAAAAAAATCATCTCTCCAGCCAGAATATTATTTTGATTATCTACTCCAAGATCTTCTTTCAAAAAAAATAAGACATACTACGGGGGAATTTTATACCCCACCTTTTATCGCAAAAAAAATGGTTAAAGAAACATATAAAATTGGAGAAAAGGTACTGGATCCATGTCTTGGAACGGCCAATTTCTTGATAGAAATTGTTAAAAAAATTTTATCTAGTCCCCTTAATTTATCTGCTAAATTAGAAGCTTTACGCTTCCTTTACGGATGTGATATCAATCCCCTTTCAGTGTTTTTAGCTAAATTAAACTTGCTTTATCTCCTAAGAGAACTGCCTTTAGAAATTCCTTTAAATATTTTTAAAATGGATGTATTAAGAGATTTTCCCACTCATCTTAAACATCAGTTTAATTTAGTCATCGGGAATCCACCTTGGCTTACCTATCGAGATATAGAAGATCCGCATCAACAAGAATACTTAAAACATTTAGCCGGTAAATTAAATGTTAAACCCGCTCCTAAAAATATTTTAAACCTTGAACTTGCAACCATTTTTTTTTATCAAGCAAGAGAATTATTCATGAAGGAAGGTGGTAAACTCTTTTTTGTCATGCCACGAGGAATCCTCACGGGTTCTCATGCGTCTCGTTTTCGAAATTTCCATGGTTTTAAAGATTTAAAAGTTTGGAGTTTTGATGAACAAATTAGAAAACTATTTAATATTAATTTTATTTGCCTTTTCGCCCGGAAGGCTAACGGTAATGAGGAAGATAAAAAACTTGTCAATGGGGAAATTCCTATTTACCATTATCAAAAGAAAAACAACACGGATGATTTTTATTATTTTTCAAATATTAACCTAACACTTGTAAGCGTTGATAGCTTGATCCCTTATGATGCCCGAAGGGATGGAAAAAAAAAAAATTCACGTGTGAAAAAACTAATATTAAAGCAACATGCCCGTTTTTTAATCCCCAATGAAGAAAGCAGTTATAAAAAAAAATTTCATAAAGGGGCAGATCTAAATCCAAGAAATCTCATATTCGTATCCTTTGAAAAATTAAGTGATTCCTTAGTCGAAATCCACCCTGATGATCGCATCTTTTTAAAAGCTAAACCTCCCTGGAATAAAAAAGAATATATCTCTTGGAAAATAGAGCCCCAATACATTTTCAAGGTAATTAAAAGCACGGAATTAGTTAAATTCTACATTTTTGATGGTTATCACGTGTTTCTCCCTCTCAACAAGCACGACTTATCCTATCAACCCGAAGCCCTTCTCCCCCATTCTAAAAAATTCCATGAGTTCATCAATAAAATCTATTTGGAAAAGAAAAAAATTACTACATCTCATGAATGTTTAATGGATAATCTAAATCGATGGAATAAATTAATTAATCAGAGACAAATGGCTCAATTTAAAGTTGTTTATAACAATTCAGGCTCCAACCTTAACGCTGCCGTGGTCCAAGGAGATTTTTTAATAACAGGGGATCTGAGCTTTTATACTCCGCCCTCGCTCGATGAAGCTTATTACCTCTCTGCGATTCTCAACTCGAATGTCATGACAGAACAAATTAAACTCAGAAAAAGCTCACGCCATATTTTTAAAATCCCATTTGAACTTCCTATTAAATTGTTCAATCCGCAAGATAAATCCCACGTGCAATTAGCCATGCTGGGAAGAAAAGGGGAAATGATTGCAAGAACCGTTATCAACCGCTTCCTAAGTACTAATAATAGCCACTTTTCAAAATTCCAACTCCAAAATAAATTAAAAATAGAATTAAATGATATTCTCTCCAAAATTGATGCTCTTACTCTAAAAGAATTTAGAAAATGAAAAATCTTCACCTATTAACCCGAAGATTTACCTTTACTTTTTTTATCTCTTCCTTCTCTTCTTCTTTTCTTTTCTTCCTTCTTCTTATTTTTTTCCATTCTCATTTTATCTCTTCTTTAATTTCCCTCCTTCCTATTGCACCCCAATCTATCATTTCTCTTGACTCCATATTTCTCTTGCCCCTAAAAATATAGAAAAAAATTTTTCCCTTGTACTCTTTTTATCCTTCAACAACAATTATCTTTACTATATTCCATCATGAATGATGAGATCGTCTTTCTGGGAACCGGCGGAGGCCGACATCACGTCAGAACTCAGCATCGCGCTACCGGAGGGATCTTATTTAAAGTCAACGGAGTTCAAGCCCACATCGATCCGGGACCCGGTGCCATCGTTCGTATCAATCAATACAAGGAAGATCCACTGAAGACGGAATTGTTTATCGTAACACATTCCCACGTCGACCATTACAATGATCTTTGCGCAATTATTGAATCATCTCGTAAAAATTTCCACGATAAAAATTATAACTATTACAAGAAAGGCGTTCTCATCACGACAAAAGACATGCTTGAACATGTTCCTCAATATCACCTCAACATGCTCCAAAAAATCATTGAATTCAAAGCTGGTGATATCTATCACCACGATAATAACATTACTATTATTGGAACTAGCGTTAAGCACGCACAGATCGGAGGTTTTGGCGTGAAATTTATCCTCGAGGATTACTCCATCGCCCTCACCAGCGATACCATGGTCTTTCCCGGCTTTTCAGAACAATATAATAACGTAAATATCCTAGTATTGAATCTCTTACGTCCCGATAATATCACGTGCAAGCGACATCTTTGCACGGACCAAGTCCTTCCGTATCTTAATAAAATTAACCCTCCCCTTGATTGCCTCATCCTCACTCACTTCGGCTCTTACATGGATGGACCTCGTACTGATATTAATCGCGTGCCAAGTCAAGTAAAAAAATTTCAACAACATACTAATATCAAAAAAGTCATCGCAGCGGAAGATGGGTTAAAATTAAGAATTGAGGAGCTTCTCGAAAAATAATTTTTAACCAGTTAAAACAAATTAATCTGTTTTTTAAATAAACACTCAAGATTAGGAGAAGATAAACAAGTATTTCTAAAAAATAAAAGAATAATATTCTTCAATCTAAAATTGGAAATATATTATGACCTACTCCACTGATAATTAAAAAGAAAGCATTTATTCTAATTGCTATTAATGACAAAAAAATAAAATAAAAATAACAAAAAATAATTAAAATAAAGTCTCTTTTCTCTCATTTCCTTTTAATTTTAAAATACTCAATACCTAATGAAATATAATGATTAAACCTAATTTTGTACGTTTTTTGATTTAATAAAGAAAGAATTTTGAAAAATAAAAAAATACTTATAAAAACAATATCATCTTATAATATTAGAAGTGAAGAGAAATCTAAAATAAACTATACTAAATAAAAGTCCATTACTTTCATGAATTCTTGAATTTAATTTTTCCTTAACCGTGTTTGAAAAAAGGAAAAAGGAAAGGAAGAGAACTATACGGACTAAATATGTGAAAAAAAGTAAGATTTAGCCGACCAGATTAATATTTTTAAAAGATCGGCTGAGGGCGAAATCCAATGTGAAATCCTATAGATCTCTTCCATTATGATTAAATAATAATATTTAATTTAAAAAAAATTTCTTTTTTATTGGAAGTTCTTGAGAGGAGTACGAACAAGAAAAAAAAATTTGAAAATTTGAAAATTTGAAAGCATGATTTTTAAGCTTTTAAAAAAGGAGTTTATCATCCCGAACACGTGATATATAAAGAAAAAATCATGAGAATTGGGAAGGAAAGAGGTCAATTCATAAGAACAGTTAATCTTAAACGTGTTAGAAAAGCGATTGGAAATGTGAAACTAAAATTTCATGATACCCGTCTAAAATATTAGAGATTATTTTTATTCTTGCGTGGTAATTTAATTTTCATGATTTTTTGGGAGCTCTTATCACTGATGTTTTCGAGTAAAATGTAAAGGTAAGGCACCTTATTGATCTTAATTTTGTGAGCAGATAAAAAGAGAATTGCAGGAGTTTTTCTTTTATCCGAATGAGCCTTCGTGATATGGAGATTCAAACCTTTAGAGCCATTGAATTCTTTCTTACAGTAGGGACACCATCGCAATCCACTGGTGTGGCGTTCACGCACCCGGATTTCATAGGGGAAGAGGTGTTGGATTTGTTTTTTGATTTCATGGAGGAGTCGATTGATAGAAGAGGCATCGAGCTTGGCCAAGTGAGAGATTTCGATGCTTTTAATTTCAATATCCATTTTGACTGTTAATTGTACTTTTACCATGATTCAACTTCTCATGAAAAATATTTGATTGTATTTAAAGTGATGGATAAAAATTTTTAAAGAACATCCATTAGGAACGAGAGGTAAAAGAAGTTTTTCATTCGTAATATTTTTTATATTCATCTTATTATTTAATTAAAAAATAATATCAAGATAAATATTTATTTTCACATGCCATAAAATCCTAATTCACTATACTTTATAGAAACCCCTTTAATTTATAGAATTAAACATGTTTTTTTCTGTATTGAAATCATGGGAATTTCTTTAAATATTTTATTCTTAATTTTTTATCCGCTTGCTAGCATTATCGTATAAGTATAATGATACTTTCATTTTGATTGAAAATTAGAAACATATTAAGGAATTACTTTTTGGAGTAAAAAATTTAGTACTTAATGAATGCTTAAAAAAGTCGAGCAGATTTCATTCATGGCTAAGTTCCGTGGAGGGAAAAAATAAGCAAGAAAACGGTTTAAAAAAAACCATTCAACTAAATTAGACACATAAATTTTCCCATGTTAAGAAAGAGCAAGACACGTGAGCTCTCTATTCCAAATGAAGCTTTCTTAAAATTCCACACGCAGCAATTATGCCCGTCACGGCAGCTCCTATGATGCCTCGTGAGATGCCGGCACCATCGCCTGCAAAAAACATGTTTTTAATTGCTCTTGATTCCAAGAATTCATTCGTATCAATTCTTTTCGCACTTCGCTTGAATTCCGGAGCATATATGAGCGTGCTCGCATTATTAACTCCTGGAATGATTTTATCTAAGATTTTTAACCCTTCTAAAATATCTACTATAAAACGATAAGGAAACGCCATGGCAATGTCTCCTGGGGTGGCATCCCGAAGCGTCGGCTGAACAAGGTTCCGACTAATTAATGACGCCCTTGAACGATGCCCACTCCGTAAATCTCCTAATGTTTGGATTAAAGGCTTATATCCTCCTAAAATCGAAGTTTGCTTAGATATGGATCTACCATACTCCGTCGTATCCTCCAAGGGGCTTGTTAAAAACTGCCGAATTAGAAAAGCAAAATTGCTATTTTCTGAATCCCCATCCTTCTTTAATTGATGTCCATTAACACCCACGATTTTTTCTTCATACGTTTCTTTTACTACATAGCCTTTATGATTCACGCAGAACGTTCGGATGAAATCATTATAAGTAGGCGTGATGATATGGAATTTAGGATCCCGTTGGATTTCTTCGCAAATCTCTTCCAAGATAATGGAAGGCACTTCTACTCGCACGCCGATATCAAGGGGTTCATGAAAGGTCTTGATGCCGTTTATTTCACATTGATTAGCAAGCCAAATCATCCCCCATCGACCAGGAGCGAAAAGGATGTAATCGAATTGTTCGGTTTTCCCATCCTTAAAGGTCAGTCGCCTCTCCTTATCAAACGAGATTACTTCTCGATTGGGAAAAATTTGAATTCCTAGATCATTTTCTAAGAATTTTTGAATGGATTTTATGACCTTAGGAGTGTTTTCTGAGCCAATTAGTCTTTGTCTTATGGGGATAAACCTCACATCCACGGCAGCACATCTTCTTTTTAACTCATGGAGCTTTTTTCCATTCTCATGAGGGTCAAACAGAGTAGGAGGTGCTCCATGCTCTAAAAAGAAATCATCAATTTGTTTTATTATCTCTTCTACATTTAATCGTGCTTTATTACATAATTCTTCTAAATTTCCTCCAATATGCTTGTGAAGATTTAAAATACCCGATGAGAAAAGCCCTGCTCCGCCAATGCCACTCATTATTTTGCAAGGAAAGCATTGCGCACAAGCATATCCATTTTTTAGAGGACAAAATCGCTTGTTTACTTCCGCTCCTTGTTCGAATACATGAATTTCAAGGTTGCTGTCTTTTGTTTTACCTAATTCATTAGCAGCGAAAAGTCCAGCAGCACCTGCTCCGACAATAGCAATTTTCACCATTCAGTTATTCCCTCCGCATGTCCATTATAAACAAATTCGTCATGTATAAAAAAAATACTGAACCATTTTTTAATAAATAATAAAACACTTAAATCAAACGATCTTTTCGCCTTCTTTAATATCAGATAGAAAGAAAAATAGCATGAGAAAGCCAGAAACAAAAAATAGGAGGAAATATTATTTTTTAGGTATCCAATGACGGCACACGATGCACTGATAAATTTTTTGTCTCTCCTTGATGCCCTTACCATTTTTTATGATGATAACTCTATTTACCATCAGGTTTCCGCATTTTTCGCACGTTTTTAAAGTTGAGCTGATTTTTACCTTTTGAGGCATGAGTTCCGTCATTTTATACCGATATAGAAAGATGAAAAGAAATGATTCATTTAAAAGAATTTATCCTTTTGAGCGACAAAATCCTCGCTTTATTTATTAAATAATAAAAATTGATTAATATAAATTTGTTCATTTCTATGAAAAGTCATTATAAATGGAAAAAAATTTTTTAAAATTTATTTTTACCCTCGAAAAATTTAACCATGACCCATTCTATTTCCTTATATTGTGATCCCATCATGGATTTTATTGATTCACTTGCTATTAATATTCTTTTTACTCTAAGTGAAGATTAATAACCCAAGATTCTCGATTGATTAACGCGTGGACGGTTTTCGGAGGGTTCACGACTTTAAAAAATCAATGATTAATTGATTTACCTGCGGCGCCGCTTCAAGAAAAACATGATGAGCAGTCTTATTGATTATTTCTAATCGACTATTTGGAATGCCTTGATGAATTTCTTCCATGACCGATTTAGGAGATAATTTGTCGTGCGAACTAGCAATCAGTAAAGTTGGAGCTTTTATTTCCGATAATCTATCCGTCACGTCATGTTTTTCTATGGCTTTAGCTAATAATTCATAGTCTTGAGGTGTCATGTGATTTTCTGTTAGTTCATTTATCAAATCCTCTGCGCTCCATAGCCCATAAAATTTCTTTTTCAAATCTGCCTGCATCTCTTTTATATACTGCCGATAATGTGTTAATTTCGCATAATTCCAATATGCTTGAAGCTTATCCTTCTTTTGAAGCTCGTAATTATTGATCATGGCGTTTTTCATAAATTGTATTCCAGCTCCTGTGTAGTTTGTACCAATTAAGACGAGCTTATTCACGCGCTCCGGATATTTCAATACAAAATTTTGAGAAATCCAGCCGCCCATTGATTGCCCGATTAAATGTGTTTTTTGAATATTTAACGCATCCATTAACCCTTTCAGGTCTTCTACAAGCGTATCTAGTGTATAGGGCTCAGTAGGATGATCAGAACGGCCAGAACTTCGGCAATCTAAAGTAATTGCTTTGAAATGTTTTGAAAGCTCTCCAATTTGGCCAATCCAGATTTTTGCCGTGGCACCATAGCCGTGGTGGAGAATGACCGGCTCTCCTTCACCATGGATTTCATAATATATTTTTATATCATTTACATCTACAAGTGGCATAATAGTAATTTTATCGAGCCTCTTATTTATAATTTTTCATTGATTTTTCATCAAAAAAATTGCAAATAATGAGTAAAATTCGTTAAAAAAGGGATTTGAGCTATTAATGATAAAGAAATGAAAAAAAAGAAAAGATTTAATTAAAAGTAGGCTTGTTTAGCTCGGGAACCAGCTCCTCTTGAGGAAAGGATGGCTCATCTGCCTCTTGAGGCTCAAGTTTTTTCCCTTGCCAGTACATGTTATAGGAGCACATGAATAGAGGGGACCTTTTTTTTATGTTTTAATATCAATAAGATGTTTACTAATATTAATATGATGAAACTTGTATTTAAATCATTTGTTTTTTTTCCTAGATCAGTTCGAAATCAAGGAAAAATCAACCGAACATCTGTTTCATGGATTAAATAAATTCTTCTTAAAATAATAGTCTGATATAGATTAAATGATAATAAGTACGCATCTTTTAAAATTCAAATAATTCTTAAACAAGGAATGAAGTTATAATCATTCAAGAGAAAGTAAATCTTCTCTGGAAACCTCTTGTCGGTGTTTTTGATCATTCCATAATTTTCGATAGATATAGAAATATTCGTAGAGATCGAATTTGTTTGGCGAACAAATTAAAATACCTCGTTCAATCACTTGAATTTTTATATAAAGGGGCAATTCATTAAATAATCTCACATCATATTTTCTCAAGGTCACGTTTACACTTTGTAAAATGAATGACAATAATTCCACATCGTTCTCTTCAGGTGCTACAACGCAAATATCAATATCACTTCTATTAGTTTCCATATTATTAACACGTGAACCATATAAGAGAATTCCTAAGATTTTCTTAGTTTTTATAACTCTTGTAAAATCTTTTCTTATTTGCTTTAAGAGTTTTTTATTAACCATTGATTTACATCTTTTAAAAAAGTTTTAAAACTTTTAATAAGAATTATCATGCGTTCATATGCGATAGAATCATTTAAACCATTATAATCATGTACTATTCTGTTTCTTAATCCATTCGCTTCTTTTAAATTCTTACCGCTTAAAGGGTCTATGATTTTCTTTTTCACGAGAATAGAAATATTTGAATAATCATCTTTAGGCATGGTCTTTTCGTCCTTAACGATCATCGCTGTTATATCCGTAATGATTTCTACCGCAATTTGGAAAGCATGATAAATACCGTATTTTTTTTGTAAATTTAATTCGTTAACAAAATATTCATGATTAATATCTCCAGTCCATTCTTCTAAATTTCCAATGGTATTTTCTAAATAATTCAATTTTGCTTTATATCGCATTAATCGTTCTTTATTCATCTCTAAAGTAAAAATTTTTTTAATCATATTTGAATTTGTTGGAAAATTAATGAAAGTTCTTGAGTAGGATTCTTTTTATTACTTTGATTAAACTCAAATATAATGGGGTATTAATTAATATCAAGTTTGAAAGCTTGAAAATGATGGGTATGACTTACCTCGGATTCAAGACATGTTTCAAAGATGTTAAAAAATTACAGGAATTTGGCGGGAATTGGTAAATTTGCGGGAACTTGGCGAAGCTCGGTATCGCGGCAATTATAGAGAATGATTTATTCATGCTCTTGACCGCAAGGCTCCAGATCCCTTCGGCAAGCAATTTCCGAGCAGAAACCTGTTGGTCGGGGGTTCAAATCCCTCAGTTCCCATCCTTTTTTTTATTTTCAAGAGATTTTCTTTTATGAGATAAAAGTATTATGCGAACCCAAGATGCACGAAATTTTTTACATGTAATCTTTTGAATGCATTTTTTCTCATCATGAGAATTAATGGGGGTTTAAGAATCAGTCGGAGGATGGCACGTGGAAATTAGGAATAGAACCATCGAAAATTAAAATTCAAACATGTCATGCTCCACTTTTCACGAGCCATGAAATGAAATACCTTTATTTAATAAGATCTTATTTAAACTAAAACAAGCGGAATGCCAATGAACAAGCACGTTCTGAGATGATTAAATGTTCAATGGATTGTGTCAATTTCGAAATATTGGCGGGGTAAGTTGATTTAGTGTCATGATCATTTAATATTTTGCTTGGTATTACAAAAAGGGCAAATTTCGGAATTTTTATCGATTCTTTCACCGCATGCAAAACAGGTGATTAATTTTTCTCCGATGAGGATTTTCACGTCTTCTTTATCAAATACTTCTTTATTTGTTTTACTTTTTTCACCGGTCATGGTAAAAAATTTTTATACATGTTATTTAACACATTAAGCTCATGGTATAAAATAGGTCCAAACATATTAAATTATAAGGAGTCCAATCTTTAATCATAATTCATGAGAAACGAAAATCAATTAAATCGAAATTTTAACCACTTTCAAATAAAGCCCGAAGAAATTTTATGATATATCTATTTTTCAAGAATAATATTTTAAAAGAACAAGAAAAATGAACATATTTTCATGGTTTTTCTTGGTGTTTTAATTGCTAGTAATTTGAAATTTTAGGTTTTAAATGAGATGTTATTCTGGCTTTTTTTTAATAATAATTTAAAAACCACATATCAAACGAAAAAATTCATAATATAATAATTATTTTCAAAATTAAAGAAAATAATTTATAAAAATTATCAAAAAAGAGTAAGTGAGCCAAAATGCCCGGTTCTCATGGTAGTTTAACTAAAGCGGGAAAAGTGCGCCAGCAAACGCCTAAGATTAGCAAGAGTGGTGTAAATGCCGTTCCTAAGAAGCCACCGAGAATGCGATTTAGAGATCTTTACATTAAAAGAGTCATTCAGAGAAAATACGCAGGCCAGCCTGATAGTCTTGGAGCTAGGCGTTCCAGGTTTGGTGCCTAAAGAATTTAATAACGGGATATTATTGCATGACACCGATTTTTCTTAATTTTTCTTTTAGTTGTTCGCTTTTTAATAAATGTTTTTTGAATTCATGTTCATCATTTTCAAAGAATTTAAAATAAGAGCCCATCAATACATTCCATTGAACGGTAAATTCGATTTTTTTTACGGAAGATCTCATGTTCTTGAGGATTTTATTAAGTTTTAAGAGTACTTGAAGGGCCTTTTTCTTACTTTTTCTGTGGTAAATATAAATTCGTGCGAGTTCAAATAAAATATCAATGTAATAATCGATATAATCGGGATTTTCAATGTTAATTTCTTCTGAAGTAAATAGGGCGTTAATATATTTAAGGGCTTGAGAGATTTTATTATTTTTCGAGAATTCTTTAATTCGGAATAGAAACAATTTCACAAATGTCACGGGATGGATTTTTCCTAATTCTTTAGCTTTTTTGAAGCATGTTTTTGACTGTGCTACATTTTTTTTGCGGGAATGGATAATTCCTAGCAAGAGATAAGCATGTCCTAAATATTTCACTGGAACGGCGAATTGTTTTTCATGTTCGGAGAAATTAACGAGGATATTGAGGTGATAGAGAGCTTCTTCAGGGCGATTTAATAGGAAATACAACTTTCCTAATTTATGATGAACCTTAAGGATAAGATTAATGGGGATTTTCCCGGTTTTCGTTAATTCAAATGAATTTTTCAGATATTTTAAGGAGATATTGTATTGCCTTAGGATTTTATAAATTTTAGCTAGCAAAAAATAGGTGGAGAGAAGAAGTTTTACTTGATCATGCTTTTTAAATATTTGTGCGGCTTCTTCTAAAAGTTTTAAAGCGTCTTTAAATTTCAGGGATTCTATCAAGTCCTTTGCTTCGACGAGAAAAGTAATGGATTGCATTACCTTGAAATTGGTTGGAGGAGCGATTAAAAGTTCATTTTGTATAGAAGATAGTTCTTTTTGGAAGAGAGTCTCGTGGTATAGGGCAGAAAAGGGAAAATTATTTCGATTATCCTCAAATTTATTGCTTAATAATTCTTTTTCGGGATGGAATTGCACGAATTCATTATAATTGATGGAGAGAGAATCCACGAGTTTGAAGAGAGTGTTTAGGAGCATTCTACAGAATATTATCCAGTTTTCTAAGAAAATTTGAATCTGTTCTCCAAATTCTTTTTTTTCATAAAAGGAGAGGAAGAAGGGGAGGAAAAAGCTTTCAAAAAAAGCCCTCATGTAAAATTTTTCTTGGTAATAAATATCTTTAAAATATGTCATGTATCCATCCTTTTCTAATAAAAAATATTCCGTTTCTTCATTAGAAAAGATCAAGAGATCCGAAATGCGAAAACGGGCAATTCCTTTTTTTAATTCCCAAGGGATCTTGAAGGAGGAAGAAAGTCCTAATTTCTCAATCACGGTCACGATTACTTGGAGGATCTCATCAGGAATTTCATGACAAAGAGTTTCATTATTTAGCATGGCAATTCGAAGGCGATTTAGAAACGTCCGCTCATCTTCTTCTTTTAGAGGCTCGGGCATTACGTCATTGAAAAGTTCTATCAATTTCGAGTCTTGTTCTTCTTGAGAGAAATTAAAATCAATTTTCACTTCCTCTTTCAGCTGTTCCAAGTTCCTTCTTAAATCTTGAAGGAAAGTGCTCATGATGGTGTTTAAATTCCAAAATTGCCAAGTTATGGACAAATGAAATTTCACGATTTCAACGGGAATCTCCGTTTTAATCGCTAGCCTGAGTGGAATTTTGATAGCAAGAGTAATGACATTATTTCTTTTCAAGCTAAAGCGTAGCTCGTGGTTCATGGTGGCCTTGGAATGCCATCCATTTGAACGTAAATCTTGCTTAATAGATTCTATTTCAGCACGAGAAAGAGGAGTGATTGGCACGATAATATAAGATGATAATTTATTTATAATAATAATGGTAAATTAGCAATGAATTCATCCAAAATTTGTCTCTTTTCCTTTTTAAAAAAAAAAAAGAAGATATGATCTTTAATAAAGTTCATTAAAATGATTTAGGGTGTTGATAAAACACTTCACTTCTCATTAGATAAGACATCTTGTTGAATCCCTTCTTATTGGAATCATTGCTTTTGGGAAAGAAAAAAGATTTCAAGAACCTTAAATCTGTGAAATTTGTCATTTCTTTTTTAATGTTAGTGTAAAGAAAAGAAATTTTTTATTCATTTAGAAAATTTGTTTTTATAACTCGAATTAAAAATAGAGGAGAGTTAAACTCATGAAATTTCTTAAATTTCCGGAAAATTTTACATGGGGGGTTGCTACGGCATCTTATCAAATTGAAGGTGCGTGGAATGAAGATGGCAAGGGCGAGAGTATTTGGGATCGAGCATCTCACACGCCAGGAAAGATTAAAAATGGTGACACGGGAGATATTGCATGTGATCATTATCATCGATATGAAGAAGATATTCAATTAATGAAAGAATTAGGAATACAAGCCTATCGTTTTTCTATTTCATGGCCGCGGATTTTTCCAACAGGGAAAGGCAAAGTAAATCAAAAAGGTGTCTCTTTTTATGACAAGGTGATTAATTCTTTATTAGAGAATGAGATTGAGCCCGTTATCACGCTATTTCATTGGGATCTTCCTGCGGCTTTACAAGATATTGGAGGTTGGGAAAATAAAGAGGTAGTTAATACGTACGTTGAATATGCCTCGTACTTGTTTAACCATTTTGGAGATCGAGTAAAAATGTGGATTACCTTCAACGAACCCATGGTATTTACTATTGGTTTTTATTCCGAAGGATTCTTTGGAGAAACAAGTGTTCGGAGTGGAGTTCTTGCGGCTCGAAACGTGAATATTGCCCATGCAAGAGCAGTTAATGCATATCGAAATTCTCTCCATGCTGATGGAAAGATCGGCATTACTCTTGATTTATTTCCCGTATATCCCATGACCACTTCCTCCTTGGATAAAACAGCTACTCAAATCATAGATGGCGTGTTTAATCGCCTATTCTTAGACCCTGTTCTTAAAGGAGAATACCCTAGTGACATTTTACGGATTTTTACAGGAATCTTATCTTTACCACCCATTCCGGAACAAGACTTAAAGTTATTGAGAGAAAATTTGATAGATTTTTTGGGTATGAATCATTATCGACCTCTCAGAGTTCATGCAGATTCTCCAAAATCTCTCACGGATATTAATTCCTTACTGGTAAACGACCGCATTGAAGGACACACCTATTCTGAAATGGGTTGGGAGGTCTATCCTGATGGGTTATATGATCTATTATCTAGAATTGATAAGGATTATGATCATCCACTCATCTACATCACGGAAAATGGAATGGCATGTAAAGACGATGTGATCATCGATGGAATTGTTCAAGATAATGATCGCATTGATTATCTGAAACATTATCTTGAAGCAGCCCATCGTGCGATTAATAAAGGTGTCAAATTGAAAGGCTATTTTGTTTGGACCTTGATGGATAATTTCGAGTGGCTTCATGGATTTTCTAAACGATTTGGGCTGATTCGTGTAGATTTTACCACTTTAGAGAGAACGTGGAAAAAAAGTGCCTACTGGTATCGCGATTTAATTAAAAAAAATGGATTTTATCATGATTCCGATGAACCATGAAAATTCATGAAAAATTGATCGTGTCTTTTCCATCCGTGAGCCATTCTATATTAAATCGGGCAAGACAGAGAAATGATGTATCAAAATCACTTCCCGATGCACTGCCTCTCTCATAAAAACAATAAATAGTATAATCTTTTCCAATCGCAAGGTCAGAATATCCAGCTACTCCTTTTTCTAAAACTTTACTGAAAGCCCAAGTTTTACATTCGTCATAACTCATTTTAATTGTAAGATTTCTTCGAGGTCGAATATTGAACACGCCCGGTTCCCCTTCAAGAGAATCCGGATTTGAGAAGAGAATTCTATTCTTCCCTTCTTTTTCTTGAAGAGTAAAGCGGATGATGCTTGCTTGACAAGTTGGCTCAAGTAATGCATGATCGAACACGGGTTCACTCCAATCAGTTGCTCCATTCTTACTAATAGATATGGCTCTCCTACTAATTTCAGTTTCATTTCGAATGTTTAATAAAACATCTCCATTAGCTAATTGTACTGCTTGGGATTCACTTGGATTCACGAGGGAGCCTAAAATGATTTCACCTGCGTGCCATGTATCTCCCTCATCATCAGAATAAATCACGGAAATTACGGAAGGTCTATGGATGTGCCGGCGCGCAAGCCATACCGGAACGATGAGGCGACCATTTTTAAGCTGAATTCCATGCCCCGGACCAGTTGCAAGAATTCGAAATTTATATTTTGATTTAAAAGATTCAAATACGTCCGTTATTTCTCGTGGTTCCGTGAAAGTGCCTCCATCATCATCACTTTGCATGTAAAAGGCTTTCTTATAATTATTACAATAAAGGAAATGAATCGTGTTAGACTTATTCGATACAATTGGCACGGGATTATGCATAGGCTTTTTATCATCAGATACAAGGGTTCTCATGGGTTCCCATGAAATTCCCCCATCATGACTGCGTTTCATTACGATGGAACTAGGTGCCCAATCACTATCCAATTTCCTCGCTTCAGCAAAGACAAGAATAGTTCCTTTCGTGGACACCACCATGGCCGGAATTCGATAGGTATGATATCCTTCAGTCCGGGAAAAAAATAGGTCTTGTTTTTCTAAAAAAGAAAAAACCATTTTAAATCTACCTTATTTTTCTTGAATTATAATTGCTCTACAAAAACTGCTGTCTAATCCTTGAACTTTATAGGGCAATGCCATTACATAAAATCGATCGCGCGTGATCTTGTCCAAATTATCCACGAATTCCACGAACCAAGTGCCTTGACTCATTAAAATATCATGAAATTGTCGCGTTTCCTCAATATCTTCCCCAAAACGTATAAAATCTAAGACTAATAATTTCGGCTTGTATCGTACCATCCACTTGGCAGCACTTGGTGTTAATTTAGGCAATTTTTCTTCCCCTTCTAAATATATCTGTTGTTTTGACAATTTTATCCCCGTATCATTTCGAATCACGATGATGTCTCCCTCCTTTATTTTCCCTTCAAGAATACCTTCGCAATATTCCTCCGTTACCACCATTTCTCTAACGGGTAATAATACGCCAGGACCATGAAATCTATCCAAGGGTATATCCGTTATAGTCTTGCCCCCTTCATAAAAATGAGCCCCTACTTCTACGTGCGTTCCCACGTGTGAATGCGTCTTTAATATATCATATCGAAAAGTATAATCTTGCAAAAGAGCTTTTTGGATCGCAAAAGGACGATCCGGATCTTCACCGGGAATTACCGTGTAAGAAATATCAATTATTTCAAATCTGGTAAAATCGAACATTATCATCCTATTTTATGGTATTATGGGAATTAAAATCATGAATTCTATATTTAGTTTTGGAATGTTCTGGAAAGTATCTTGGATATTTTTAAAAAAAAAAGAAAATTCAATTTTATGAAGGATTTGAATCCAAAAATTAAAGCTTGAAGCGCGTGACCATCATGTAATGGAGAGGATGCTCATCTTGGCTATATTCATGATAAGCAACTACAATCGTCTCATCCTCTAATTGAGCCACAGTTGGGTATCCTATATGCCAATATTGCATCATTATTAATGCATCTTGCAGGGTTTCGCCAAGCACGGGTTCTGGAACGCCACCTTCCCTAATGATAAACTCATTCTTTATATCCCATATTAAGCCATCGTCAGATATGCATCCCCGTACACCCCATGGTGCCTTTCTATAACTATATACTGCTAATACGCGTCCATCTCTTAATTGCTTGACGGCCGCCGGATATCCCCACAAGGATGTTCTCTTGGGAGGGGCCCACGTGATGCCATCATCATCCGACCACGTAAACCATAAGTTATCTTGCCGCTTTGGCTTATGTTGCGTTCGCATCAAGCAAATTAATTTTCCATCGTTGAGACGGGTCATGCCGGGCTCCATAAAACTAATAATACCCGCAGGATCATAGGCTACAGTAGACCAATATTCCCAATTATCACCGCCATCATCTGATCTCAACAAAAAACAACGGGTCGGTTCAGGTCCCATTCCTGGTTCTGCTTCTTGGGAGATTGTACCCTCTAAGGGCATTAATAATCCTTTATCCGGAAGTTCAATAACATGTCCTGCGCCAGAGCCTCCACAAGCATAAGGTGACCATGACGAGCTCGCAATAGGACTCGTATTAACTTCGATAGGCCCCATCCAAGTATTTCCATTATCTTTTGATTTAAATACCACGTATCCCGTTTGCCTTTTTAATCGTTCTGGCATCCCTGGCGGGGGCATTCCGAGAATCTGGTCTCCTTCATATTTGATGCCTCGTGGTGCGAGGAAATGGCACACGCGCGAGTGCATGATTATCGTGCCATCAGATAATTGGGCGAAGGCACAGTCCCAATTGCCTTGAAATTCAGTATAAGGCCAAACTATTTTTTTGGTAGAAGGATCCCACGTTTTTCCTCCATCTTTTGATTTAATGAAACAAGCTTGACCACTATCTGCATGAACAGGATATCTTTCTTCGTTGAAGCCTAATAAGAGTTCACCATTTTGCAATAGAATTAAACTGCCTTGATTACAAGCGTGAGCTAACTCCGGATCTTTATATGCGACTACATGTTCTACATCTTTAATGTTTATCATGATAATATTTCTTTTTTTTTTTTAATTATATAATTGCATTTTTTAATAATTTCTGAAGGGATATAAAGGTTCGACTTTTTTTCACGCGTGGAAAGCGATTTTAATCCGTTTTTGGAAAGAGGGAATTTTCAATTATTCGGGTATCAAGTAAAATAAGAGAGATAAGTTAAAATTTAAAAGAGACTGAAAAAATGAAGGAAAATCGTGAGAAGAACTATTGGACATGATCTCATTTTTAATATTTTTAATGTTTAAGTCTTATTAAGAATCCATGATTCACTTTGTTATTTTAATGTAAAATGCTTTAACAAGTGATATCTTTTTTCTATCATTAATATCTTTTTTCAATCAACAACATGGTTAAGTGGTGTAATGAAGCAAGGGTATTTTGGCAAGGTTTTGTTAATAAATCTCTCCAATAAAGAAATTCAAGAACTTGAAATCCCCGAAACGGATTATCTCCAATATTTTGGAGGATACGGCTTGGCTTGCAAGCTGATCTATGAAAGGATGCCGGCAAGAATTGCTGCTCTTGACCCGGAAGTCATTTTTGGTTTTTTTCCGGGACTTTTTACCGGCACGTCCATTCCTTTTACGGGACGTTACATGGTGGCGGGAAAATCGCCCCTTACGGAAACGTGGGGAGATTCTAATGCGGGAGGATATTTCGGACCCGAAATTAAAAAATGCGGATATGATGGGATTTTAATTGAAGGAAAAGCAGATAACCCCGTCTATATACTGATTAAAGACGATCAAAAAGAGATTATAAACGCGACTGGACTTTGGGGATTGGATTGCATGCAAACGGAACAAAAATTAAAAAAAAAGCACGGAAATGTAAGGGTTGCTTGTATAGGCCCAGCAGGAGAAAACCTTTCGCTCGTATCCGCCATTATTAATGATTTGGGAAGAGCTGCAGGCAGGTCTGGCTTCGGAGCGGTCATGGGCTCTAAAAATTTAAAAGCCCTCGTTTTAAAAGGAACAAGTAAGATACCGATTGCTCGAGAAAGCGAGTTAAAAGCATTGATAAAAAAATATCATGAGTCCTTTAATGCCATTAGGAACGAGACAAGGATCAAAACATGGAGGGAATTTGGAACTACCTCAAACATAGTATCAGCAGGAAAAATTGGGGACAGCCCAATAAAGAATTGGAGTGGAAATCCGGAGGATCATTTTCCCGAGAATAAATTGGAAAAAATCTCCGGAGAAAAAATTCAAGAATACAAGGTTAAGGATTATGGATGCTTTTCGTGCCCAATACAATGTGGAGCTATCATGAAAATAGAAGAGCTGGGAATTACGGAAATGCACTTGCCGGAATATGAAACATGTTCTGCGTTTGGATCTTTACTCTTAAATGATGATTTAATGGCCATTTTTAAGCTTAATGACACGTGCAATCGCGCCGGAATAGATACCATTTCTACCGGAGGAATTATTTCATTTGCTCTTGAATGTTATGAAAAAGGGATTCTCACTAAAGAAGATACTGATGGGCTTGAACTCAACTGGGGAAATTCGGAAGCAATTATACAATTGGTAAACAAGATCATTAATAGAGAGGGGATTGGAGATATTTTGGCAGATGGCGTTAAACGTGCCTCACAAAAAATAGGGAAAGGAAGCGAAAAATACGCCATTCATTCGTTAGGACAAGAACTTCCCATGCATGATCCTAAGATTTATCCCTCCCTCGGAATGACGTATTCTTTTGACCCAACACCAGGACGCCATACAGCAGCAAGCTTAGATTGGTACCTCACATCACCCGTAAAAGATGGAGATTTATATGAAGGATTTACCTTGCCGAAAGGTCTCGAAAAAATGGGATCAAGTAGCAGGCATGAAGCAATGAAAAGAATAACGTGTCTAACCCAATCAACAAATAGCTTGGGGATCTGTTGGTTTTCATGGGACATCCAATCTTATCCCTTATTAAAATTCTTAAATGCGCTTACGGGATGGGACATATCCATGGAAGAATTACTTGAATGTGGCATGCGAATTCAAACATTACGGCAAGCCTTTACGATTCGAGAAGGAATCACTATAGCAAGAAATAAGTTACCAGGCAGATCAATTGGAGACCCTCCATTTGAACGAGGGCCATGGAAAGGTATCACGATTGATTATGTTGGAGATTACAAGGGATATTGTAAAAAAATGGGATGGAATCCAGAAACGGGATATCCTCTAAAGAAGACATTAATGGAGTTAAGTTTAGAATTTACTCTGAAAGATTTATATTAATATTTTTTTTTATTACTTCTCATTTTGTTGAAAATCGAATAATTCCACATAACGTCTTACAATTTCTTGAAAAAATTATTATATAGTAATATCCAGGCGAGATTCAAATCGAGCGATTAATTCATCAATATGGCTGTAATCGTCTATAGTTATGGAAAAAAATGTATCTGAATTAAAGAAAGAAGCTTGATAAAAACCCGATTAATTTAAAAATTCTCTCCTAAAATAATTTTCTTCTAAAAATTTAATAAAATGGTTTTGAACACATAGAAATTAATAGATGAAATTTCTTTTTCTTCTTAATTGGATCAAAATTAAATGAGGATACTTCAAGAATGGATGTAGCACGATTTAATAAAATCCTTAAAGATAAAATAGCAACGGCTAAAAGACTTGAGAATCATGGAGAATTGCAAGACGCCATAAAGCGATGGTTAGAAATCTCAGAATTGGCATTGCAAGCCTCAAAACGGAGTGATATTGAGTTTAAATTTAAAGCCATGTTAATTAAAAAAACCGAACAAATCATTGATCATGTAAAAGATTTAAAATTAAAGGCCACGGCGGCTTCCATGCCCATTCCAGAAGAAGAAATATCAATAGGATCCAAAGAAACACCACTCATTGAAGAGATTGACGAGCTATCTGCTTCAGAAAAAGAGGTTAAACAAGAAATGGAAGTTAACCATGATTTTCTTGATTCGAATCAACCAAGTATTAAAAAGGAGGCTCAAACCAAAAATGAACACCCATCAGTCCAAATGGAAGGATCTGAAAGCAAAAAGATCCCAAATGGTTTTAAAGAAATTGAAGCTCCAAAAGAGTTTAAAATCGTTACTCCCCATGATGCGGCGTATATTGAAAAATTAATCAAAAAAAGTGATGAAACAGAGCTTTTAAAGCCTCAAAAAACAGAAAAAAAGGGAACCACCTCATCAGAACCTACAGTCGGAGAAGTAAAAATTGAATTAGATGAAAAAACTGAAACGGGCGAGGTAGTATGTTTTGCTTGCGGTCATAGAAACCCTCCGGGCTCAAAAACGTGTAAAAATTGTGGTACTGAATTAAATTAAAAATTATAATACTGATTCATGTCTTCGAAATGAAAAACACCAAACCTTTCGCTACGTTTCCTCTTTAGGGTCTCCCAGCCCACTCTCGTATCTTTTAAACACAATTGAGTCTTATAATTCTTCATTATTTCGTAAAGTTTATCGCGATATGGGACAATATTAATCTTAACTTGCTTTTCCCTGGGAGCTTTTAGCACGTTATAAATCGCATATACATAAAATTCTGTCATGGTCAGGTTCAGCTCTTTCGCAGCATTCTTAGCAATTAAGTGAGTTGCTTGGTGATCCACGTGATTATTATTATTACTTGGTAAGACAATTCTAGCTGCATCTTTAATTATGGGTTTGGCTAATTCCATGCCTTTCTCTACATTATTCATGGCTTCTTGATCATGAAATTTAAAGAGATGAACTTTATCCTTTTTAAAACCAAAAGCTTTCGCTGCATCTTCCGCTTCTTTTAATGCTATCTGAGCAACTTCTTCTTCAGTCAAATTAATAAAATCCTTTGCCTCTTCTTCTATTAATTGATTATTAGCTCTCCCCCACGAGATGAGAACGCGGTTATCTGTAACATAGATAATTTCTAAATCATGATCTTCTTCCATCCATTTCAAAATACTCCCTCCACATCCATAAATTTCGTCATCCGGATGAGGAGCAAAAATAACAATTTTCATGATCTTATCCCATCCTTAATTTATTTGCTTGTTAAAATTGTATTATAAAAAGATCTAATTCAGTTTTCCATAAGAGCCTTTGTGATAAAACATTATAATACATATAAGAATTTTTGGAGAATCTCATTGTTCAATATTGGACCATGAACCTTGTTTCTCGATTAATATTCACACGCAAAATAATGATTTCAGGATTTACGTTGCTTTTCATATGCGAGATATTTTTTAATTGCACGTTCTCGCCATATTTTTTTCCATTGCTTAAACCCCGTTTTAACATGCTTCTCTCTTTTAAAAAATATATCTTAAAAATGAAAAATACTCGATGATGATAAAGGAAGGAGGAGACTTTTTTTTATAAAAGAGAACAACGCCGGATCTAGATGCAAAATAGCACCAAAATAGGCTTTTTTTATCAAAAGAATGAAGAAATCTCATTGAGAGTTAAAATAGTTTATCATGCAATGAACTTCAAATGTTTTATTATCCATCTTGAAGTAAACTTATAAAATTAAAGATAAAAAGAAGATTTTAATTATTAACTTTTAAAAATTTAGCCTTCTGTTTTTTAAAAATGAATGTTGAACTGCTCATCATTGGAAACGAAATCTTAATCGGTAAAACTCAAGACACGAATTCCAATTGGATGGCTAAAAGAATAACGAAACATGGACATCACGTGCGTAGAATTACAACAATAGGAGATGATTTGGATGACATATCAAGTACTTTGCGCAGTATTTTAGAGAGGCAACCAGATGTGCTAATAATATCAGGCGGGCTGGGTCCTACTTTTGATGATATGACTTTAAAAGGTGTTGCAAAAGCGTTAAATCGAAAATTAATATTAAACTTAGAAGCACGTAGAAGCATTGAAAAAGCATATGAAAATGCTTATAAGCAAGGTATCTTGAAACTCCAAGGAATGACTCCCGAAAGAGAGAAAATGGCATATCTTCCAAGGGGAAGCATTCCTTTAAAAAATATCAGGGGAACAGCGCCTGGTGTGAAATTGAAAGTTGGAAAAACGCAAATCTTCTGTCTTCCCGGAGTTCCAATGGAAATGAAAGCCATGTTTAAGAATTCCATCCTCCCCATGCTTAAAGAAAAAAAGGAGCAATTCATTCAAAAAGGCTTCATATTCATGGGTATTGGAGAATCCCAGATTGCTCCTCATGTCACGAGGTTAGAAAAGGAGTATCCACAACTCTGGATTAAAACACATCCAAAGGTAGGATTATCTATTGAGGTTGAGCTTTCTATAACGTGTTTTAATGTGGAAAACGGCGAACAATTAGTTGATGAAGTTATTGAAAAAATGAAAAAGATTGTCTTGGAGCTTAATGGTAAGCTGAAAGAATATTAAATGATGGTCAATAACGTGTTTGATTTAGATTAATTTAATACGTGAAATTTAAATAAAAAGTGAAAGATTCAAAATTAATAGAAAAGCACGAATTAAGATGCCACCTTGCGAGTGGAATCCTCCATAAACTCTAAAATTTAAAGTTTATATCAAAGGCATCTTTAATATTTAGAAATTTCTATATTTTCAGCATGTTCAGAAATGCGCACGACTCCGGCTTTTATTTTATCAATTTCACCTACGTTCCAATTAGAGATACCTTTTTTCTTTAACTTTTCGCTAAATTCTTCCGCTTTAGAAGGATCAACAGCCATTATCATGCCTCCAGCAGTTTCATGACACAAGCATTCATCAAAAGCATAGCCGAATTCATTGGATAATTCTTTTGCAAGTTTTATAGAAGGAATCGTGTAGATAGTAGCTGAAAGGGGGGAATCTTGAAGCATTTCACGTACGTGTCCCGCCAATCCAAAACCCGTAATATCAGTCATGGCATGAATGAAAGAAAAATCCTCGAATGAATGAATGGCTTTAACAACTCCTTGATTGGAAGTAGTCATGAGGCTAATGGCTAAATCTATTGAATTTTGTAGTTCTTTTAGAGAATAATTTTCTAGCATTTCGGGAAACTCTTTTTGGAGTCTATAGGCCGCAGTGATGGCTTGAATGCCCATGGGTTTTGTTAAAATTAATTGATCTCCTCTTTTTACTCCACCTTTAGGGATAATCGCCTTTTCGTGAACAAACCCGGAGGCTTCTCCTCCTATTAATGGCCATTCGCAGTAAATTGTATGCCCTCCCACAATTTTAGAGTTAATTTTAGTTTCCAAGAAAGTCTTTACTCCTTTTAATAACCCTTCTGCAATTTCCTCCGGAGTATTTGTTTGAATCGCAAGAAATACTAACATGCCTGAAATTTCTGGTACATTCATCGCAAAAATATCGTTAGTAACGTTACATGCTGCGATTTGGCCCATGATTTCTGGTTCATCAACGATTGGTGTAAGTATATCAATATTTTTGACCAAAACTAATTCTGAGTTTGGAACGGGAATGACAGCAGAGTCTTCGGCATTTGCATCCAATTTTACTTTATTCAATAAATCTTGAAGATTCTTTTGACCAAGTTTACAGCTTCATCCGTGAATTTTTACTTGTTGGGTTAGTCTATATTTTTCTTCCATTTTGCACCTCATTTTTTAATTAATATTTAAACAATTATTTATAATTTTTTTAAAATTTTATTTTCTCGTTATTCTCAATTCCCATATTCTTGACTCTATTAATCTCGATTCCCATGAATAACCTTGTTTCCGTGCGTATATTCATTTTAAATTTATCGATAAAATTTAAATTAATTGTAATGAAAATAATGCCGAGTATTTATTAAGGCTTTCGTTAGGTATTATCGAAGGGCTCGATAGATCAAATTAATTTAAATGAATTAACATGGAGTAAAAAATAATTAATTTTATGAAAAAGCAAAAGCAATAAAACTAGCAAGTATTTATATTGAACTTCAAAGGTATAGTTATCCGAAAGAAACTCAACCACCTGAGAAATATCTTATACCCTCAGTTAAAAATTATGTAATCCTTGGTGTATAAAATATTATCCTCATTGTGAAGCAAGTAATCCCATATCAGCAAAATATTGCGTGGAATGGGGTATATCAATAAAATAAAAAATATTTAAAGTAATTTTTTTACATCGCTTCTAATTTCCTTTTATTTTTTTGATGATGATTAAATTCCTTGAGTTTACAATCCACTTTGGGGTAAAGTTTTTTCATTTATTTCTTATTAATGCGCATTATTTTAAGTCACGGAATGAGGATAGAGATTTTTTCGGATTTTTCATGACTAATATTAAAAGGATCCTTGTAATAAATATTTAAAATGATTTCTTGTGAGTCCATGGTAGTAAGAGTTTTTTTCGATTCTTTATCCATGAGAAAAACATAATTAAATTCAAAACTCTTTCCTTGTTTTAGATCATTCAAATAAAAGATTTTAGGATAGCTGATTTCTTTTTTAAGTTTTAAAATTGAAGGAATTTGAAGCATGACTTGTATATCTTGATAAACGAGAGAGGAAGGATTCATTAATTTAAAGTAGCCTTGTATCTCATCTCCCACTTTTTTTAATTGTTTTTGTAGCGTGATGGGTTTCGATTCAAGAAAATCATTATTGATTTCTTGGGAATAAAGAGAATTTTTTATAATTTTGGCATTCAATTTGCCATTATTGATGAAAGCGATAATTAATTTTTTCATATGGCCTGGTTGTAATCCTATATAAGAGGATAAAAATTCTAGGTCGATAGGATTGATAATGTTTAAATAATACTTGATTTGACTCAAATATAATCTTTCCATGCTCATTTCCATGAATTTTTTCGATTTGGATAATAATTTATCCTTCCATTTATTCCATCGAATAAGATAAGGACGAATGAATAAGGTAAACCCGTTGCTTTTTTCAAAAATCTCGTCTTTTCCAATAATTTCATCAATTCTAGCATCTATTTCTTGAATGAAATTTTGAATTTGAGTAGAATTTAATTCAATCAATTTTTTTACTTGAACATATTCCCTCTTTTTTATTAAAAAATTCAATTTAACTTTCAGACCTTTATGGTTTTCATTAAACTTTTTAACTTCATTAATTGCTTGAGAAATCACTGATTGAAAATGGCCTTGAAGTATTTGGAGAGTTAATTCTTTATCCAAGCCATTAATTTTATTTTCCCCTAACACATGGGGTTTATTTTTTAATTTAAGATAATGGGTGAGCACTTTATGTTTCATGGTTTTTATTTGTCGTTCAAACTCGGAAAGATATTTTTGAATTTCAATCTTGAGCTCAATCCATTTTTTTATTAAATCATTAAAGATATCACTAAATTCTAGATTTTGAATCAATAATTCTCTGATATCTCCATCGAGATTGAATAAATGCTTTCTAATATCCATCATCAAGGTTAATTTTTCTTCCAAATCATTTTCCAATTCTGTTTCCGTTAATGCCATGTATAAATTTAATCGAAATTTATAATTCTTTACATGGTCGAATTTTACTCTAAGCACTTCAATTTTTTTTTCCAAGAAAGCGATTTTATCTTGTAATTCAGTAAGGAATTCTTTTTTTTTTACTTCACACATGTCAGAAATAAATTCCCTAATGATATTCAATTCTTCAATAATTTGTACTCTGGTTTCTTCCCATTCCTCAAATAAATCAATGCTCAGATATTTATACTCAAATTTTTTCACGTTTTCATCGAACACCTTGATTCTTTTCATGATATGATCATGCATTCTCTTCAACTGAATTTCCGTCTTATTAAACTTGAATTTATTTACGTAAAAACTCAAGCGTTCTCGAAATTGAGCGGGCATTCGCTGAAATCTCTTTATTCCTTCTTTTAAGAGAGCAATTTGAGTATAAATTTCTTCTAATTTTTGGGGGATATCTTTAAATGATGCAGTAATTTTTTCCATACAATTAATAATTTCTTTTTTTACATCATAATCTTTTTCTTTTTTTAAGGCTTCATTGAATTCGATCAAAATCCATATAGCCAATTTCTCATCCTTGAGAATGAAAAACAAGTTTAAAAGTAAATGAATGGCTTCTTGTCGTTTCCTCCAAAATTTAGATTCTAATTTATAAAATATTTTCGCAATTTCGGTATTGATTTCGGTTGGATGCTCATCAAATAATCGTTTTAACACGAGAGAAATGGATTTTCGAATATTTTCTGAGGGATTCTCTATTTCCTCAAATATGCGAGGAAGTATCTTATCTAAATTAGTTTCGCATAAGTGATACAAGGTATTTATGAGATTATTTCGAAATTCTTGATCTCCCAAATCTAATGAATTAATCAAATTAGACCATATTTGATCAAAATTATTTTTCCCAATATCCACGAGGGCTTCTATGGCTCTCATTTGAAGCGAATATTCCGGCTCTTTTAATAAGTTGATCAATTTTGGAATGAAAGGAATGATTTCAGAAGATTTTTCCTTCCCGATCTCCCCAAATAACTTAATAACGTGTTCTTTAACCTCTGTTTCTTCATTATATAACAAGTTTAAAAGCACGTGCAAAATTTTTTCTTTAGAAAGGAAATAAGTTCCAATTAATTTTAACAATTCTGCAGAAGCTCTCGCCACATCTTCATCTTCATCTCTTAGATTGATTATCACGATGGATAAAAGAGGTTCTAGATCAGGGATTTTCGTATAATCTTCATTTAAAATGGTTTTAATGGTCTTGATCGCTTGTAATTTTACTTTCCAATCATTGTCTAATAATTTCTCCGTATATTCTTCAATTAGAATTCGTAAATCATTAATGTCAATGTGTAATGATAAGATTAAAGATCCCATTATTTTTACCGCTAATCGCCGAACCGGAACATCTCTATCATACATGCGGGCTCTAATCTTGTCTATCAGATCAATAAGTAAATTTGGACGATATTTAGAAATTTGATACAATATTTCCAAGCTAACTAATCTTATCCATGAATTAATGTCATTAATAAAATATTGAACAGTTTTAGCCGCTCGTAAAGAAATAGATGGTGATTTATCGCTGATTAAATTTAAGAGAGATAATGCGGCATATAAGAGATCTTTATTCTGATAATTTTTAGTTTCCTCTAATATTGAAAATAATTTTTCAGCGGCCTCTGCATGCTTGCCAAATTTGATTAATTCCTTAATCTCTTTAGTATTTAAAATTAATGAATTCACTTCTTCCGCTCTATCCCTTTTTATAGAGGAATCGATTCTTACAAAAGATTATTTTGATGTGAATCTATAAAAATATTTTTAATTTTATAATAAAAATTTCTTGCAAGAAATACATTAAAAATCGTGAATATATATTTATCCCTATTTTTAGGGGCCTTCAATAATCTAAGACTTGATCTTGTTTGGATTCAAAATCAACATTTTTCATATAAATTTAAAGAAAATATCACTTTTTATATCTAATAAATCCTTAATCATGAACACGAGTATAAAAAAAATATGAGGTAGCAAATTAATCTCAGTTACCACGCTCCAGCTCTAAGATTGGCGACAAAACCACTAAAAAGTTGAAAAAACATAACGATCTATTATATATTAATGTATCGAAAAAT
>JALGVJ010000078.1 GCA_029838195.1 Promethearchaeota archaeon | reverse complement strand
TTAAAGGGCCAGCGTGCTTTTTCGCGCTTCTTAGAGAGAAACTTATAAATGAGATGGTGATATATTCCCGTTGCTTCCATTGCAAAGGCAGCAGGATGATATTTTTTTACAAACAACTTTAGATAGTTGATGATAGTACCATGAACTTACAAGTAGGTTCTTTAAAAAATTGATTTCTATGTTCAAAATAAAAAACATTAATTTTTTATTGAAAAAAGTACAATATATAAAATAATTAAAATTTTAAAGAGTAATATAAAAATGGTTGAAAATTTAGAACGAAAAGAATCAAAAAGTTCAATAATTTCTTATTGCATGGCGGATTTATTAATCCAAACTTATGGAATGGCTTTTGGAGCTTTTTTCTTTTTATTCTGGGAAACAGAAGTGGGATTAAATGTATGGATTATTACTATTGCGTATACAATATATGCTATATGGAACGCCATAAATGACCCCCTAATAGGGTATTTTGTTGATCGACCTAAAAAATTCTGGAAAAAATGGGGAAAACGCTTTCCTTGGATAATGATTTCGGGTATTCCAACCATTCTTTTTTTTGTTGGTATTTTTTCTCCTCCTAATCTCAATCCTATAAGTGATGCTTGGATTCTGTTCACATGGCTATTCTTTTTTCTTTTCTTTTATGAATTATTCGTCTCAATCTTCTCTTTAAATCACATGGCCTTATTTCCCGATAAGTTTCGTGTAGATTCTGATAGACGAAAGATAGGTACAACTAGTAGAACATTTATTTTAATTGGAACTGCTTTTGGATCCATTATTCCCCCTCTTTTTATTACATATGGAGATCGTCAATCTTATTCAAACATGGCTTGGATTATTGCAGTTATTAGTATTATAATGTTTTTTACCGTGATACCGGGGCATCTCGAATCAAAAGAGATGAAAGAAAGATATATTGAAGAGCAAAGTGAAAAAGAAAAGGTTTCATTCTTGCATGCTTTTAAAATCGTGTTAACTTCCAAAAATTTTGTTGTCGTGATTTTAATTTTTTTCGCGGATGGAATTATAGGGTTAAGTCTAAGTGCTTCCATTCAATATGTTACTAAATACATTTTGGAAGAAGAGGCGGCAGTTTCAATATTTCTAATGGTTGGTTTTATTATTGGCGTGTTAGTATCGATTTTCTTTTGGTTAATGTTAGCTCAGAGAATGAAAAATAATCGAAGAATGTTAATTCTAGGTGCCTTTCTTAATACTATTTTATTGTTTCCCTTCATGTTTGTACAAGGGCTCATGGGTTTTATTTTAGCAGCTTTTTTGCTCGGTATTGGAGGAGGAGCTTTAAGAGTAGGACAAGATCCTGTTCTTGCAGATACTATTGATGAAGCTACTGTCAGATCGGGAAAACACATGGAAGGAGCATTCATGGGAGTGAGAATTTTCTTTTTAAGACTTGGGATCATCGTACAAGGATTTATTTTTGCGATAACGCATCAATTGACGGGCTTTGATCCCAATTCTAATACTCAAACGGAGTTAGCGAAGCTTGGGATTAGAATACACACGGCATTGATTCCCATGATTTTAACATTGATTGCATTGGTAATCTTCATATTTGTTTATGATTTAACGCCGGAAAAGACGAAAGAACTTAAAGAGAAAATGAAGGAATTAAATCTCTAATTTCATTTTTTTTTTTCTTTTCTATTTATTTCACGAATATTTGAATGATTTGATTCATGAAACTCTATATTTTTTTTAAAAGTAATTTTCTAAATTAAATTAATTTAAATGAATTAATTGGAAATCCAATATTCTATAATTTAATTGAGGTTTTCTTAGAATCGATGTAAAAAAGAAATTTTAAATATTAAATAAGATTACACTGAAATTGAAATTAAAATTAAAATTTATCATGAAAAATATAGAGGATGAATTTAGATGGTGAAAATTTACATTATTTTTATTGGTAAGCCTCAATGGGAAGCGGGATGGCCTTATTTAGGACATGATAATGAGATTATAATCGATTTCTTTTAAGAATTCAGTAGCCTCAATCTCTTTTCCCTCCTTTAAATCAGATAAAATCTTACTTAACACCTAAATTTTAAAATATTCATTATCCTACTTTAAATTATCATCATCTTTAAACCACCCAAGTAATTTACATAAATAAATATAGCATTGTAATTAATTTCATTTTTTATATCATTTAAAAAAATTAAGAATTGATCCGAAACAACATTCGAATTCATTAATTGTCATTGTCGTAATGTTGGATTGAAATTCTTTAGTTATTTTTTCCGGACATGAATTTAATTATCTCCTTTCGCCCTTTTTAATTCAAGCATTACAAAAGAAAAAAGTAATGAATTAATTTTTGCTGGTTATAACAAAAAGATTATTTCTATTTTAAAAAATTCATCAATTTTTAGTTGTTCTCTGAATTTTGCAATTCTTTTATTGGCTAATTCTATATATTCTGGTAAAATTTCATAGCCAATGAAATGTCTTTTTAATTTTAATGCTGCTATAGCCGTAGTTCCGCTACCTATAAATGGATCTAAAATAACATCGCCTTTATATGAATAAAATTCAATCAATCTGCGGGGCAACTCTTCTGGGAAAGGTGCTGGATGACCGACTTTTTTAGCAGATTCCGCTGGAAAGCAATATATGGATTTTGACCATTCAATGAAGTCCTCTTTCTTTATTGTATTCTCTTTATTTCCTTTCTCTAGTTTATTAATTAACATTGAAAAGACGAGAATATATTCATGAACATCTCTTAGACAAGGATTACAAGCAGAAGCAAATGAGCCCCATACGGTAGAAATTCCGGCTGAGGCCGCTTTATTCTAAATAATTTCTCCTCACATGTAAAATCCAATTTTATGCATTATTTCGATGATATAACTATAAAGCGGAATATACGGTTTTCTTCCTATATTTGCTATATTTATCGCAGCTCTTCCACCCGGAACCAATACTCGCCATACTTCTCTAAAAACAGTCTCGAGTAATTCTAAATATTCCTTGAGTATTAAATCATTGTTATATTCTTTTGTTACATTGCAAGGAGGAGAAGTTATCATTAAATGAATTGAATTGTCTGGGATTAAATCCATTTTCCGACTATCTCCTAAAATTACATGATAAAAAACATTTAGTGGGATTTTTTTTGAATTGTCAATATATCTCACTTTTTTTGGTCTATTTAAATTTTCATACAATTTAGAATTGGATTCTGCTTTTAGGAAAGGAGGAAAATTATCTCCCGATATAGGAAATTTAAGAGAAAAAATGATAATTGGTATTTTAAAAAAATAATATCCAAATAAAATTAAATATAATTTTGAATCTTAAGAATCTGAACTCGATTTTAAATTTGAGGACGAAAATATTTCTTTTAAAACATCAATATCAAAGAGATTTAAATTGATTTGAATTGCTAATTATAGAAAGGTAATAGAATTTTATGAAATTTAATCGTTAATTAATTGTTTGTAATCATGATATTAATACATGATGACAATTCCCATTTCTGATAAAATAAAATTTTAAAAAAGAAATGATAATAGGGGGAAAAAGGAAAAAAAATTCCTTGCGAACTAAAGTTCGCTTCTAATCACTAAAATTTTTTCCTTTAATTATAAGATGGATTATATCAAGGAAAAAAAAATATGAGGTAGCAAATTAATCTCACCTCCGACTAAATTGCGCCCCCGCCTTTTTTTGCTTTTTGTCGAACATGCTTATTCACATCCACGTCAAATTCCCTGTATT
>JALGVJ010000009.1 GCA_029838195.1 Promethearchaeota archaeon | reverse complement strand
TAGAATAGAGAGAGGGGTGAATTCACTTGATAGTACTCCCCAACGGTTCAAAGTAAGAGATAGAGGAGATTCTTTCCAGAGGAAAGGGAAGCATTCCACAAATTTAGTCGTCATAGTTGAAATAGCTTTAAATGGAAGCTATCATGTTTAATTCATAGTCTAAAAAAAATATAAGTGTACATTTTCTTATATATTTTTTACTTATTTGGATTTTCCTTTAAATTCAGATTAATTAAAATGAATTAATGGTTGATATCTTCATTAAATTCCCCTATACATGAAGAGAGAAAATAAATGAAAAAGGAAAACGATAAAAAAAATTCCAATTATTTATGAATCTATATTTATATTTTTAAAGTTCTCAAGCGACGAGAGATGTCTTTCCGTTTCAAAATTCTAAGAAAATCTTCTTCCACGTGTTCTAATTTATGGAGATACCCATCTAAATCATCAAAATTGTTAAAAAACCGCCGTTCACCATTAGCAATGATGACTACTCCTTTTTTATGAGGAAAGTCCTGTATGATGGCATAGATTCCGCCAACTTTAGAACTATGCTTTAGATATATTTTCTGAGTAGAGGGGTCATTATTATTTCCTTTTTTCGCCCAAAAATCCTTTTTTAACAAGAAATTTCTATACATACTCATTTTCCAACACGACCAAACATATAATTATGATTAATCCCCCCTCCAATTGCACGATATTCGCATCGTGCTACCGGGGAGAGATCCATGTATTATATTAAATAATGGATTAAAGAACCCTGTAATATTAGAGTGATATAATATGAGAATAATATTAGAACTTATATAGCAACCAGCAATCCATGTAAATGGAGGAACTATCTCAAGATTAATTATGCGGGTGATTCTTTTTAAATGAATAAGTAAATCGTGCTGAACTAATTAGGTAAATTGAATTAGTTGGGGTTGATTTCCACTCTATTTTTTTAAAAAAAGTAATGAAAGGGGGAGCATGAGCGTTTTCTCTATTCATTAAATAATAAATGTTTTCCTTGTTAAATAGACCCAGATTTAATAAAATAGAGATTAGAGGTGTGTTATTGAAACTTTCGAAAATATTAAAAAAAAAAGAAATCTTTTTTAAACCTATTGAAATTCTTTAGCAAAATTCCACACGTCGTCTTTTGATATGGAATGTAAATTTTTCACGACTTTACCCGATGACATTTGTTCCATCTTCCCGGCATCGTATAATGCTTTTCCCACTGCTAACACCCTTCGATTCCTTTCATCTTGAATTTGAACAATATCCCCCTTTTTAATGGAAGGATCAATTTCTACTATGCCGGGTCTCATGATGTCAGCTCGATTTAGAGTAACAAACCTTACAGCGCCCATATCAACGACAATGCTTTTCAATTTCACTCTATTCTCTAATAATAACGTGAGTACGGGTATATACCCTTCTTGGGATTTCCATAGGACTAATTCTCCGTTTACAGCATATAAAATATCCCCAGCTTCCGTTAGAATCATTTCTATTTTTGCTTTTTTAGGAAATATTGCATTCAAGAAATCTTTGTCGTATTGGTTTAAAATCTCTTCTTTCAGTTTTTTTATTTCAGATTTTGAAATATAATGGCGTTGTTTAATGTCCATAAAAAATCGTCACTTAAAAGTAGGATTGAAATAATTTAAACCTTACTTGGTCACTCCATTAAATTGGTAGTTTAGTTTTTTACCCATGATTTAGTCAGAAATATTAATATTTATCTAAAATCGCAGAATGGTTTAAAATTCATGGTTTCAACTTTCACGTTAAAAATGTAAAATTTTTGAATGGAAACCATCTTTCTTTTACGAATGATCAATTAAATTGCAGCACTCCTGGATTTTTCGCATCTAATAAACTACTTTCCAAGAAAATTATTAATATATTTAAAAACAATCAATTTATTTCTTGAACGCTTTCTTTATTTTAAATTGATATTTTATATCTTGCTTTTTCCTTTTAAAGATCATCCATTTCAAAATAGCAAGTCCCTCTTGCCGATTCGTGATCCCATGAACTGCAAAAAATTTCTTTAAACTTTTTCGCGTTTCTTTTTTTAACTGTTCATAAGTAGAATAAATCTGATTGAATGGCTCGATCGACCGTGAGTGCTCGACTTTAAGGATTATCTCGGAGAGTCTTTTCACAATTTCATCTAAAATCCGTTTTCCTTGTTCCGCCGTGGCATGTTCTTTTGGATCAATTCCCCACACGCCATACCGAATCGTTCTTTCCGGATAATTTAATCCGCTAGGAAGGTTTTCTAAATTAACAAAATCTTGGTTGATTGATATCATCATGGAGGTCTCCCAAAATGCCGCATGATCACCAAAATAGTCCCAATCAGGAATTAATTTTTGTTCTGGTATTCCTAAAGCAAAACAATCTTCATGCTTCTTAGAAATCCATCGGGCAGCTTTCATGACTTGTTTTATTTGACTTTCGGGATAATGGCCCGTTAATAATATGATAATTTTAAACCCCCACTGATATAATTGTTTTACCAGACTTCTCGTAACTTTTTTTAAACACCGCTTGGAAAAATGAAACGTAAAAGGAAACCTCATGGTGTCAAACGCTCCATAATTTACGCATGGAAAAATTACACCCCCAGTTATTTCTGCTGAGCGACGGCATATTTCCTCTGCTTTAATGCTATCCACGCCTAAAACCATGTGCGGTCCGTGCCATTCTAAAGCACCAAAAGGCACGTAGGCAATGGGATGCTCTTTAAGCATGTCCTTAATATCACTTGGAAATGATTCCATGTAGAAAATATATTTTTTTACACCCATGATTTCATGTTTGCTGGTTCTTTAACTTTTAATAATAATAATTTTAACCTATTATACCATAAATTTTTCTAAGTAAAAATCTTATTTAATAAGAGCGATTGATTTAATTATCACGTGTTAATCACGGACGTGTATCATGAAAAAAAAGATATATCGTTCTGCTTTAGTGATCATTCCTCCTATAGATTTCTGGCCTCCAATTCAAGCGATTAGAAAATCAAATGACCGACAATTTTTTCGATGGATGCCACACGTTAATCTGATGTACCCTTTTTTAACTAGAGAAGAATATCTCACAATTCGCTCCAAGCTCCTTGATGAGTGTAAAAAAATTAAATCCTTTGAAATAACCTTAAACCAATTTAAATATTTTAGCCATGGGCATCAAAATTACACTATCTGGTTAAACACTGACCCACCCACTCCCATCCTTAATTTACAAAAAAAGCTCCTTAAAATAGTCCCGGAATGTGATGATCTAAATCGATTTAAAGGGGGATTTAAGCCTCATTTAAGCGTGGGGCAAGTTAAGGGGAAAAAAAAATTAATCACGCTCCTTCTAAAGCTTCAAGAATCTTGGCAACCCCTTACATTTTTAGTTAAATCGATTTATTTCATCCAGAGAAAACCCGAAAAAAGCTCTAAATTCGAAATTAGTGAGGAAATACCATTATTAAGTTTAGAAAAAATTTAATTTATCGATAATTTTTTCAAGGTTCGTATTCTTTAATCCTACGATGTAATTGCTCTATTTGAGAAAAGATTTCAAGATAGTCCTTCTTATATCTTCCCATAATTAGGCGCTTCTTTCTCCTCCAAATCTTAATAGGAATGTACTTTTGATGTTCATTCAATAGATAAAATAGCGTTCTAATTTGCGCACGCGGCACTCGAATTCCGCCCGGCTCTCGGCGTTATTACTTCAAGCTCATCTCGCATGCGGTGGCTTCTCTTCGCCGTGATGCATCTTCCATCTTTCCCGTTTCCTCTAACGACGGGATGAGAGGATAATTTGTCCAAATTTATAGTTAGAGACTAGTCTCCCTTGTAGGTGCTATTCGAATAATTATTTCATCCTTGTTTAATTGTTTAGAGTTAATTTCTCGCACGCACTCAGATAAATTCAAAATATACGCATCTTTAAATAAACCCGTAGGAATCATCCATGATTTTTTACTTTTACTCATCCGTGAAATGAAATGGCTCTTTCTATTTGCTTGTTTAAATCTATTTTATCTTACAACATTATTATCATGAGTTTTATCTATACTCACTATTCCCCTCTAATAAGGTGGCATTTATTATGAAATTCCAAAAATCAAAATGAACGTGATAACCCTTAAAAACTTATACCCCATATTAATTTCAACTATTAAATTAAATTAAATTTTTTAATCGATCCTTTGTTTGATCAATTATGAGTGAAGAAAATAAAGATGTCGTCTTTCAAGCCAAAACTGAGAACATCTATAAGGTCATCGTGATCGGAGATCCCGCTGTAGGAAAAACTTCCTTGCTAACTAAATTTTCAACAAAAAAATTTAACAGTCAATATTTACCGACCGTTGGCGTGAATATTGTAAAAGAGGTCATGGATATTAATATCCAGGGAAAAAACACTAAAATTAATTTAATGCTATGGGACATTGCCGGGCAACCGCAATTTTATATGCTTCATAAACCTTATTTCAATGGTGCTGATGGAATGTTTTTAGTTTTTGACATTACTCGTGCCTCCACCTTTTCTAACGTGAATAACTGGTATAATAGTGCCGTAAAATATGGATTAAGTGGGATTCCTCGTGTTTTAGTAGGCAACAAGATAGATTTAGAAGACCAGCGAAAGATAATAAAGCCTCACACGCAACATCTATCCGAAAAGCTAAATGCAGAATATTTTGAAACTTCAGCAAAAACTGGCGTGAATGTCGATAAGATGTTTCGAAGAATGGCAGAGTTATTATATTTGAAATATAACAAGTAGCTTTCTCCTTTACGTTTTACTATTCTAATGAATTTAGAACACGACTAAATTAGCTTGTTTTTCCAATAAATTAATTTTTCTTTAAGCCCGGATCTAAACTCCTCAGATAAGTTATTTTCAGATTTAAGTTCTTGAATGATTTTAGAAATTTCATACAACATGGAATGTCCGCCGGTATATTCAAAAATAGCCTCTTTAAGGTTTAATAAAAAATTTTTTAAATCCGGGGGTTTTATTGAGGATAAATTTTGTTGGAGTTCGTCAAACTGATTCAAAATAGCGTTTTTTTTTTCTAATGCATCATCATCCCTACTCACTTCTAATTTTGGAGCATTTTCAGTAAGATGTAATGATTTTAGCTCTTGAAGGATTGATTTTAAGAGATCCATTTCAGATTCCAAGTATTTTTGATTTTCGATAATGTTATTTAATTGGGGTGCTAAAGCTTTGATTTGGATGGTTGCTTTATTAAGTTCTTCAATATTATCCGAGAGCATGTGAATTTTAGTGTTTTGCTGTCCTATTTTCGTGATTAAATCTAATCCGAATTTTTCAAGGATGGATGAGAACTCCTCAATCTTCGTTTTTAGGGAATTAATTTCTTGTTTCAAGTCATTAGTATTGTCATTATTTTTTTCTGTCATGATTTTTTTTGAAATAAGGAAGCGTGTCTACTTTCAAATGGATAGAATAAAAGATTAATGAAGTAAAGTTATATTTATAATAATAATCTTTCTTTATTAATATGACCCTTGAAGTGAATATAAATGAATGGCCAAGGACAGAGATATAATCAATTTAAATAAAACTGAATCAATAATTCTTAACCGAGTGAAAAACATGATTGAATATGTGAATATTCTCACGAGAGATGGAAAGTCTTTATTATTTCGAAATTATGGTGACACGGAAATAGATCGAGATTTATTGGCGGGATTTCTGAGTGCGTTTTCAGGATTCATCAAGGAAATTAGTCAATCAGACATTCGCTCCACCCAAACTGAAGATTTTAAATATTATTATACCATTTTAAATGATATCATCATCGTGGTCTGCACGGATCTCGACGAAAAAGAGGATCAAGTATATTCCAAGATCAATATGATTAAGGGAAAATTCATTGAGAAATATGGAAAACTTTTAGAAGATGGAAGTTGGGCGGGTAATCGCTCAATCTTTGCCGATTTTCAAAAAGAATTAGATAATATATTGCTCGGTCAAATTAAAGTTTCAATAATCGGTTTCGGTGGGGTGGGAAAAACAACTTTGCTTCATTTAATCTGTGGAAAGGATATAAACTTAGAATACGTGCCCACCATTACTGCTGACATCGCGTCTTATGATGGAGAAGAGTTAGATGTTCACAGGAAGATTGTTTTTTGGGATTTTGCGGGTCAAAGTAATTTTCGGAGTCTTTGGCAAAGTTTATTGGATGGAACAGATATAGCCCTCTTGGTATTGGATTCAACGTTTGAGAATTTAAATTCCTCAAAAGAAATCATTAATGACATTTTAGATAAATATTACAAAAATACTTTGGTAATTGGCATCGCAAATAAACAAGATTTACCACATCGTCTAACACCTGAGTTTTGTGAAAAAATTCTTTCTTCTACAGAGAGACATCCCCCCATTAAAGTTTACGGGATGGTCGCAATTAACCCTAATTATAGAGAAAAGATTTTGGGCTTATTAAGAGATGCAATTAAGCAAGTTGAGGCAAAAAATAAAAAATCAAATAACTCCAAATAAATCAACTTGTAGCATTTTTCTCTTTAAGAGCGGTTGCTTTTGGTATTCCTTTCTTGGACTCAATGTAAGGAAAAATTTTTTTTTGCTTCAAAAATAATTCTTATTATCTTATTTGGAAGAGGTGGACGCTCTGTTAAATATAGAATTTCATGAAGAACCCGTTGAGGAAATAGAAAAAGGAGAAGAAGTACGAGTTATAGAGTTGCCGGAGTTAACAGAGGGGGAAAAAAGGATAGTTGATCCTTTAATTGCGCCTACAAGCGGTTTAAGGATGCAAATTTATGAAGTAAAGAAAGGAAAAGAAAAAGATAAATATCTTTTAACTCGAAGAAAACTATTTCTCTTTTTGAGAGTTCTAAAAGCCATAAGTGAGGAATTTGTAGAATCATATAACCCGTGCAATTTAAAAGTTCTCATTGTTACCGATAATAGACCAAGTAAAGATACTTTATTAAAGTATGCCTCTCAAATTTTTGCTTATAATAGATATCAAGTATATCATCAAAAAGATGAAAATGAGTATTCTCGGTTATCCTCGCCTTATGGTGCTGCATCGGTGGCACTCCTTGAGGATATTCAATTAGTCATTGTTTTAACCGCAAGTCATAATGATTTATCTTGGAACGGAATTAAATTTTATATGGAATATCCTATTCCCATCTCGGGAAACCTCTTTAAAAAAGTGACGACAAGAGCGTTAGGGATAAAAACCATCCCGTTGAGACCATGTAATCCCATTCAAATTAATGCGGAAGCAAGAAATAATGAATATATACGGGAATTATTAGCACGGATAATAGAAATTAAGAGCCTTCACGGTCAAAACCTCGTAATATGGCCTTATTTGGGAAAAGCTCGCGGAATTGTTGACCTTTTTAAGAGTTATGGAGCAAATGTAATTGTAATTAAAGAAGAACTGAATCCTCCTAATCCCATTAAGGTTATCAAGGAGGAAAAATTGAAAGAAGTCATGCTTAGTTCAAATGCGAAAGTGGCTATTCTATTAGATGCCGATCGCGATAGAATTGCACTTTATGTCCACCAAAATGGAGAATTCATTTATTATATTCCTAACGAAATTTATTCAGCCATGCATAACATTCTTGCTGAAAAATATTACATGAACATCATTAATGTGAGAACAATTCCAAGTGATCCGAGGGGCGATTATTCGAGTTTTCTAAACGTGCTTACTGGGGTAGGTTATAAACATTTGGGAGTCATTCTTTATTTTCTATTTGACATTGAAGTAGAACAATCCAAAATCGATACTGCGATTTTATATTTAGAAGATTCAAATAAAAATCTCATTAAAATCAATAATCCTCAGCCTTTAAAGAAGGAAATTATTAAATTAATGGAAAGTAGAGGATTAACTGAAGAAAAATTCATCATCGTAATGTGGGAAGAGTCGGGAGGACATACCATTAATATCTTAACAGTTTCTCAGAACTCCGAAACCGGCGAATATACTTTTTCTACGGATCTTCCTCTCATAGCCGATAAATATCCGGCTCCTGCGTTAGTTTTGATAACGGAATTGATATATCGGGGATATCATATTTCAGAATCCATTGATTGGACGGTTAAAGGAATTAATAGAACTATTGACGCAAACGATGAAGAAAAAATAAAAATAATGGAAAAGTTCAAGAAAAACGATGGAAACGTGATAACCATTGGAAATAAGCAATACCAAGTTCAATCTTTATCAGATAATTCGGGTAATGTAGATATATTTCAATTGAAAAGTAATAACTCGATTTTATATTTCCGCCCCTCCGGAACAGGACCAGAAGTCCGGTTTTATATCTTTGGAAAGAAAGAAACCTATTTAGAAGAAATTAAAACCGTTCAGCTGCATGTGAAAGAAAATTATTCGTGATCCTTTTAGATTTCTTTACTTGAATATGATTTTCTTTTTTTACAATTTATTAAAAAACAAGCCCCCCTCCTTATTTTAGATGTTATATCATCTTTCGATTGATTTCTGTTAATTTTTCAACCATTTTACCACATGCACGTAAGAAAGATATAGTTATTTAGACTCATAAAGCCGAAAATTGTAAAAAAATCAGGAAATATAAAAATTGAATAAAAAGAAAAATCAATTATAACATATGAAATTCGAACAATTAATATATGAGGAAAAAGATAAAACCGCATGGATTACTTTAAATCGCCCAAAAGTATTAAATGCGCTTAGCATGAAGCTTTCTAATGAATTAGTCGAAGCCATAGAACTCGTCCGGCAATCAACCAAATTAAATTTCATGGTCATTAAAGGAGCAGGAAACAATTTTAGCGTCGGAGATGACATCAAGGAAATGATAAAATGGGGCGATGCGAATGATATCATGCGCAGGGTTCGATTTTATCAAAATATGGCAAATCAATTAGAAGAATTAGACAAAATTACCATCGCCGCCGTGGATGGGTATGCGGTAGGAGGCGGCTTGGAAATTACCATGGCCGTAGATTTCGTGATTGCAACAGAGCGAGCTAAATGGGGCATGCCGGAAGTTGA
Source organism: Promethearchaeota archaeon (assembly GCA_029838195.1). Lineage (GTDB taxonomy): Archaea > Asgardarchaeota > Lokiarchaeia > Sigyniarchaeales > SOKP01 > JALGVJ01. Next base: position 105,584 of record JALGVJ010000009.1, on the reverse strand, counting down.
CGTGGGAATTACTCCAGGATGGGGAGGGACCACACGATTAGCTCGTCTTATTGGACGAAGAAGGGCAAAAGAGATTAATTTAATTGGAGCCTTACACTCCGCAAAGAGAGCCGTAGAATGGAATCTGTGGAATCGAGTAGTACCTGCAGATAAATTGGAGGAGGAAGTTCAAAACCTCTTAAAAGTTCTTCGATCAAAAAATCAGCAGGGGTTAAGACAATTAAAATTCATAATAAATAAAGGAGTAGAGTGCGATCTTTATACGGCTCAAGGATTCGAAGCCCTCTCAGGAGCCTTAACTGGTGCGGTAAGCGGAATGTGGAAAATAAAGGATGCAGATCAAGGAAAGGGAATTTTAGGATTTGCTCGAAAAGATGGCTTGTGGCATGAGCGCAGGAAATTGGCGAAAAATTTTTGGACGGATTAAAAATTTTAAGGGCATGCTAAATTATTTTTCTTTCTTTTCTTCTTTCGGTTTTGTAGGAAGGGTTTTAACTTTCGGTTTTTCTTTTAATTTCATTTCATCTAATTTTTTTCTTGTTAAATCCTCAACATCCTCAGAAATACTTTTAGTTTTATCCAAAACTTTTTCTTCTTGTATTTTTACGGGTTCTTTTGAGGAGATTTGAGGAATTTTTTCTTTGATTAGTTTTTGCATCCTTTCTTGATGTCTTTTCCGTATTTCTTCTTTTTCTTTCTCATCTTGAAGTTTTACTTTTATTAAATCCTCCCATGTTTTTCGTTCATTAAAAGTACCAAAACTTTTAATAATAATCTCATGAGTAGATTCTTCTACCTGGATGAGATTTTTTTGTTTTAGACTCTCAATAACGCGAGCTGCTTTCTCTTCCTTCCATTCAGTAATTTTGAGCAAGGTTTCTATTGTTAGTTCCGGCTCATCATAAGTCAAGCTAATTACAACTTTTTCTGAAGAAGTTAATTCTAACTTTCCGTTTTCTTTCAGAATGATTAAGGTTAAGGTAGGATTGACTTCAATGAGGTCTTCGATCATGTTGGTATTTTTCATGATTTTTAAAATTGGGAGAACATCTAGGTCTTTTATATTTTTAATCTCTTGAAAAGCATGATATTTTAGTCTCTGGATGGGAATCACGGAGAATTGAGTTAGCGAATGTTCTTCCATGATTTTCTGAAAGCGTTGGGTCATTTTATCTAAGAACATGCCCATGCCCATATCATATCGTTTTGGAATCTCTTTATATAATTCTTCATCATACGATTCTAAGATAGAGATTGCCCTTTCTAAATCGGCTAAATCTCTTTTTCTTTGCTCCTCCGTTTCAGGTACAGCAGATCTTAATTTCGACATGAACGTGTTATAATCAATCGATCCTTGCCGGATTAGTTCTAATTCCTGGTCTCCAATATTGAATTTAGTTTGGAGTTCTTTAATTTTCTTTTGGACCTTCTTTTCTACTTCACGTTCTGTTTGAGCAATTAATTCCGAAATCTTAGCATATTTTTCTATAAAATATTGCTTTTTATCGATAGTGACATACTTATCTAATAACCTATCTAAGGATTTCTCTTTTTCTGTTCTTTCTTTACGTATTTTATCAAATAAATCTCGAACCTTCCTAAAAAATGAGAAATTAAGCAATATTACTAAAGTGATTAATACCAAATATGTACTGAACATGAATATTCAAGGCATGATATTAATTTTTGTAATGTATATTAATAATAATTTTAATATAATAATATAACTTTATGATATTAATAATAGAATAAATTTTTAAATTTCCTTCTATTCCAAAATACTTCGTGAATTTGAGAAAAATTTCTAATTTTTTTTCTGAAATGATTTTACCACATGACTATTGAAAAGCGTAATATCTTAAATAGAATTTATCTCGGTATTTAACTTAGAATCTTCTTTTAGAGCAAATGCTCACGTGGCTTTCAAGAAAAGCATGCTTTTTTTTATGGTATTTGAAACTCTAAACTTTAAGAATCATTCCAGATTTTTCTACATAATATTATTACTAATATTATCAAAATTAATTAGGACCTTGCCAGAGGAAAGTACAATATGAAAGAAAAAATAATTGATGATAAAATTCATGAAAAGATGTCGTTAGATAACGTCTTCAAAATTTTCAACGACAACGTGTTCTCAATGCTAAATGATGAGGAACGCCAGTATTGCAAAGAACTCCAAGAATTTTGCCTGGAACTCCATCCGAGGATCGATAAATCTAAGGATGTATATGAATTATTTCCTGAGCTAGGAAAACACGGCTACATGCAACGCATCAATAAATGGAAAGATTTCACTCCCTATGGCATGAAAAAAGAAATACTTTTAGGAACGCATCTTTCTCTCTTGGATCCTCAACTTGAACTCGCCCGATTAGCTAGTGGTATCTTATGCGGAAATCCTACTTTTCACTATTACAAATATGGAGGAAAGGGAGAAACAATTCAAAAAGTACAAGATGAATTGATGTCCGGAAAAAAAATTGGATGCATAGGAATAACGGAACCTCCGAGAGGGAGTGATGCTGTTAATATGACGACCATTTGCACTAAAGTAGATGATGGCATACTCTATAATGGAGAGAAAGTATTCACAACAAATGGGCCCAAAGCCCATTATTTTTGTACCTATGGCGTTTATGATACAAATCATCCACGAGAAACCATGGTACAAGCCATGATTAAACGAGAGTTCGGAGTAAGAACAGAACGATTAAAGATTAATTCGGTTCCACGCGTTCACATTGCTCATACCATTTTAAAAGACGTGAAAGTACCTCAAGAATACGTTCTTGCGGATGGTGGGGAAGGATATGTACGGCTATTTGAAGGATTGGTCCCCGAGCGCTTGGGTATCATGGGTTCGGGAATTGGAATCGCTTGGGCGGGATTAATTTACGGTATTATTTATACAAATTTAAGAAAGCAATTCGGGCAAGAAGTAATCAAATTCGAAGGAGTGGGATTCGGCTTAGCGGATCTCCTCTCTAAATGCACGGCTGCCACTTCATTAGCATTGCAAGCAGCAACCATCTATGATGATAAAGTATTATTCTCTGAAAAACCCAATAAAGAAGCAGAAAAATGGGTTGCTGCGGTATCTTCTCAAGGCAAATATTTCGTTTCGAAATTAACACATGAAGTTTGCTATGAAGTCCAGCAACACATGGGCGGCGTTTCTGTGACAGACAACACTCCCGTGGACGAATTAATGGATACCAGCAAAATAGAAGAGGTAATTGGAGGCGCGCGTAATATTCAATTATTTATCATTCAAAATCTATTACGGAAATACAAAAATCTCCTATAATTTTTTTCTTTTCCTCATTTTTCCTTTTCTCTAACACGTTCTTTCGATAAAAAAAATTTTCGAATATTTTCTTGAATAAAAAAGAATTTTTTATTTCATTAAGGATTGACGGAGAATCACGAATTAATAATTATGATAATAGATACTCTAAAAGGCATTCAATGTAAGGAATTTAAAAAGCCATGTAATTATTAAATTTCCTAATGAAAAAAAATTAAGAATTGGTCTATGATTTTTTTATAAGTAAGAATTCTTTCCTATCTTTTAAGAATGAAAATATCATTTAAATTTAAAAAATAAATAATAACAAATTATCGTGTGGTGTATATCAAAATGAACGAATCGAAAATATTAAATGAATTTCGAGATTTTGGCTCCAAGATGCAGATTATTGCTATTCTGGCAATCTTAGCTTTCATTATTCCTTTTGTGGGCATCATTCAGCTGATCTATATCTTTTTAGCGCTAGGAACAATAAAGAGAATCACGCATGAAATGCCGGATGCGAATCTCAGCGAATTTAGGTTAAGATATATAATAGGGTTCCTGGTACAATTAATCGGAGGGTGTATAATGTTTATTGCATTTCTCATGTTAATACTTGGCCTCGTGTTCCATTATTTCTATGCTTTCATTAGTGGCTTCATAGTGATGATGGTTATTTCGATGATAATCTTTCTTATAAGTGCCGTATTGGAATATCAAGCTTGGGGATATTTAGAATCATTTTTCGAGAATCATCGTCCCATGTTCCCGGCCATGATCGTTGAAGATACGTTGAAAGGAATAAAGAACTTAAAATTAAGCGTTATCTTTTATATGACATTAATTCTTTCGATCATCGGAGTAATACTTCAGATTGTCGGATTCTTTCGCGTGGCATCTTTGAAAAATCTGCCTCCCTCCCGTGAAGAGACGGTTCCTGCTGCACCTTCACCTTCAGCACCAACACCGCCTCAACCCGTTCCAAGCACCCCTCCTAAAGTTATTATGAGTGAGGAGGTAAGATATTGTCCTCACTGTGGTTCTAAAATAACGACAGCTGGTAATTTCTGTTCAGAATGCGGCGCACAACTCAATTAAATGAATCTCTAAATTTCGCCCTTTTTTTTGAATAATAAAATTATAAACTTTTCCTTTTTCTATTTTTAAAACCCATTCTCTTTCCAGAATTAATAATTACATTGAGGAAGATAAAATCAACTAAATGGAACTACGGAGCCCTTCCCTCTTCAAATATTTAAAGAATATCGATTTCTCTATAGACATGAATATTTTCATCCCTTAGAGGAGAGCCTATTCAATTTGTAATTCATCTTCTCTTAAATTACCAATGGTCATCAATTTTTTTTTGAGCATTATTTTCCATTCCAAATAAGATTTTTTTATTCTTTTGAAGATATTTCCATCCAAATCCCGGTATCTCTTTTAGTGGCCCTTCAATTCCTTTGGGTTTACCTGTTTTGGTATAAATGATCCTTGTATTTTTAATAGCTCTCATAACATTATAAGGTGTTTTAAACTTCTTTATTAACAATTGAGCTTTTTTGGGCCCCGTATCAATTAATCCTTCTAAAATGTAGGCTCTTCTCTCATTGTCATTCATTCCCTTAGGAGCTTTCCGTGATAATATTGGTGCATTATCTTTTACTTGTTCGCGATAGGCTATCCGTTCTATAACAAGTGCTGTATCTTGAACGTGCCTGGTGGGAATTAAGGGGATTCCTAATTTATAAGAAATAAAAGAGAGCGCACCGTATATTGATGATAGGCTCATGCCCATTGTTTCAAAAACCTCTTGATTTAGTCCTTCCAAAAGCAATATGGGCGTAGTATACGTCTCTTTTAATCTTAGAAGTTGTTCGAATAACCGATTATCCATGATAGATGCAATGAAATCAAAACCTTCTTTTCTCTCACATGCCACCTCATTAGTAATAACCACATCCGCCACATCTAATTGCTTTACCTCATGGGTAATGCTCTCTTTCTTTCGCTTAAAAATTTCAATCAATTTTTTTTCTCGTACGTCAATAATAACATGAGGGATTAGTTTCTTACTCATTTTCCTCGAGAGATAATTTTAACCTTCATTTAGATTTAAAACTATAAAAATCAACTAAATTAATCACGTGTTTCTATTAAATTCCTTCCTTTTAAGACTTTTAAAATTATTAAATAATTAAAAATATAAGGGGAAAGTAAAGAATCGTCATGTTCCATTAATTTAAGAATTCAATGAGAGGGGACCATGGTTTAAATAATTCCAAAAGCTTGCAACATTAAACAATTTGTTATGAAAAATAATAAAAAATAATAAACTTAAGCCTATGAGCTCGGTAGTTAAAATCACGGGATTAAAAATAGCTTCATACCATTTTTCAAAGGGATACTCCTCAAATGAAATATCATAGGAAATAAAAGGATAAAAAATAGGAACGTAGGGAAGATCTAATATTAAGTGAAATAAATTCCCTATTAATAAAGAAAAAGGTATCGATTTTTTATCTTTAAATAAAATCAGAACAAAAAGAAAAGAAATAATTGTAAATAATAAAGTATGAGCGAATCCTCTCCCATTTTCTAAACGCAATAACATCAAGGGTTTATCTACTAAATCAGGTAATATGCTTCCTATTAATAATGCTAACCGATGTACCATATTTTTTCTTTTAATTTGTGGAATTTCGAAAATTGTTAAGGGTAAAGCCATGTGAAATAAAGGAAAAATTCTGCATCCCTCTTTCGTGTATGGAATTATAAATTTTAGGATTTTAATTTTTATTATTTTCTTTTATTGGTATGAAAATATCTTTTAAATTTAAAGTATATAAAGAGGCGTGTTTTGAAAAGTTTATTTTTTTTCTCGCACATGGAAAGGGATGAATCATCCTTACTTGGAAAATGAAGATTTAAATATTTTTTAACTGGTGAAAATTATAGATTTTATTTTTTTCAATTATTTCTTGTTCATAAGAAATTTATTGACATTATATTTTCTTTTAATTCGTGGAATTTCAAAAAATATCAATGGCAAGGCCATATGAAACAAAGGAAATATAAAAATCCCTCTTTTATTTTTGATCTTTAAAAAAATAATGATTTAATAATTTTCAATTTTTAATACTTTTATTTTACATGAATCTTTCAAATTTGCAAATATATAAAGTGATTTGTTTTAAAAAATTTATTCATTTTTACTAACCATACTGGTGGTCGCTTGTTCATCAATATCTAATTTTATATTCAAATAATTTTTTAATTGCTGAATGGTAAAAATTCTATTTTTCTTGATAATCCAAATCAAGCCGATCCCTGAACTAATTTCCGTAGTTATAATGAATACATTATTAAAATATTTAGAGGCATAATATTTAAAAGGTGTTTCAATTATTTCGTGTTCATAGTGAATAAAAGGATAAAAAATAGGAATGTAAGGAAGATCTAAGGCCAAATGTATTAACATTCCGATTAGAAAAGGAATAGAAATCTCTTTTTTTCCCTTGCTTAGAACATGGAGGAAAAGAAAAGAAAGAAATACAAATAAGAAATTATGGCAATACATTATTCCGCTTTCTCTATTGATAAAATGAATAGATTTATCAATAATATCGGGAAATAAGCTTCCAATTATGAGTGCAAGCCTGTTTGCCTTGTAGCTGTTTTTTAATTTGGGAATTTCAAAAATTAGGAGGGGGACAAATAAATGACATAAAGGATACATGTAAATTCAATTCATTTTTATGTTGGAGTTCATACTTGAAAAATTTGGATGATTATTCTAAAATAAAAGATGATTAATAACAAAAGTATCAGTAAGATGGTATACTTAATTGAAATTTTCAATAATAGGGGATAATTTAAACTCTCTACTTGAGATAATTTTAATACTTTAAAAAGTCTTTCTAAATTAGTCGTTCCCCATCCTTGTGACATGTCTTCATATCTTAATAGCTTACAAGATTTAATGAGATATTTTTTAATTTGTTTGGGACGCAAGGTTGGGTTGATTTCCTTTAAAATAGCAATCATACCAGCAGCAATCGCTGCAGCTGCGCTTGTTCCAGAAAAAATAATGGATTTTTCTCTTGTCAATGGGATAGAAATCTTAGATCCAAGCAAGCAAAAATCAGGTTTAATTTTTCCATTGAGAGTTGGGCCTCTTCCACTATAATAAGCAATTGTATTGCTTTTTGTAAGAGCTCCCACCGTAATAACCCTCTTAGCAGCGGCAGGACTACCAATCGTATGGGATTCTGGTCCGAAATTTCCGGCAGGACATACAATTGTAATCCCTTTTTTCACGAGTTTATTACAAGCCCGGGATAATACATCATTCCCATCAGAAGATTCTAAAGTCGTGAATGAAATCAGGAGGATATCTAAGGATAATCGTCGCCTTATTATCACATCAAAAACGTGGAGCACGTTCGATATTCTAATAATGGTATCATGGTTAGTCGGCGGGATATCAATGATTTGAACTTGAGGGGCAATACCAAGGAAATGATTGTTATAAATGCATTTGTTTCCAATGATTCCTGCCATGAGCGTACCATGAGAGACCATCTCACTATTCTCATTTTCATTATTGCTGGAAATTTTTTTTTTTGGAATTGCTTTGTTAAACGGCACCACTTTTGGAATATATTCAAATTCATCATTAATACCATCATCAATTATGCCTAATGAAACACCCTTTCCTTCATGAGAAGCTTGAAAATTTTTATATTCAATTAAATTCCAATTTTCAAAAAGTTCTTTTATTGAAAGATATAAAATCTGATCTTCTTCAATCCTTTTTACCCCTTTAAAGTTCTTAATATCAGATATTTGTGCTTTCGTCTGTTTAATCTTAATTGCCGGAAGAATGTCATATTTATTTAATATGACAAGTTTACCACTCTTCTCTTGAATGAATCGATCTCGGGATTTTCTACTTTTAAAAGTGATTATTACATCGTGGTCCTTTAAATCTCGTTCCCATTTCTTTAAAAAAAGATCGCAAATTTTATTCTTGGTCATGGTAAAAATGTAATCCTCAAAGTTTCAACTCTTTCAGTACTTCCTCAACCGTATAATTTTCATGAATAATTTTAAATAGTGCTCTTACTAATTCCGTGGGATTCTCCGATTGAAACACGTTCCTTCCAAAAGCAACGCCTGCCCCTCCTGCTTCAATTGAATCATGAACCATCTGCAATAGATCTTTTACCGTATCCATTTTGGGTCCTCCCGCTATTATTACTGGTACGTGAACTCCTTTTACAATATATTTAAATGAGTCAATATCCCCTGTATAATTTGTTTTTACTATATCTGCTCCTAATTCAGCTCCTACTCGAACGGCAATATTGACAACTTCCGGATTATTCTCATCCTTAATTTTCTTTCCTCTTGGATACATCATCGCTAATAATGGCACGCCCCATTCTCTACAACTCTCCACAACTTTCTGAGCGTCTTTTAGCATTTCAGGCTCATCATCGGCCCCAATATTGACATGTATAGAAACGCCATCTGCTCCCATTTTTAGGGCACGTTCAACAGTACAAACCAATACTTTTTTATTAGGATCCGGGGCCAAGCTGGTAGCTCCAGATAAGTGAATGATTAATCCTATGTCTTTTCCATATTTTCGATGACCGGCACCTACCATGCCGGAATGCTCTAATACTGCATTTGCTCCTCCCATAGCAACCTTATCCACCATTTCAGCTAAATTTTCTAGCCCTTTAATCGTTCCAAGAGTTAAGCCATGATCCATGGGAATGATAATTGTTCTTTTCGTTTTTCTATTGATTATGCGTTCAATTCTTATTTGTTTTCCTATCATGAATTTAAGAATAAAAGGTTATTATCTATAAGATAAATCATGATTTTAATAATAAAAGGTTATTGAGACAAGGAAAATAATTCACCTTTTATTCATTGAATCTTCATTCAGAAAAAAGATAAGATTCTATGGAAAGCGGGGTTTTATTTTTATACTTCTCATTTTCACTTAATTCTTTTTTTAATTGAGAGAATTAAATAATTTAATTAAACTCCTATTTAATTAACAAAAAATAAAGAATTTTGGCATTTAAGATTTTTAAAAGAGAGAGATATGATTTACCTTACCATGGCCTTCGAATGATAGAATCTCGAGGAATATTTGCTTTTTCCGGATGATCGCTATTAAAATGAGCTCCACGACTTTCTTTTCTTGACATGGCACATCGAATGATGATTTCTGCTACCATGGAGAGATTTCGAAGTTCAATTAAATCTTTCGTTATTTGATAATTCCAGTAATAATAATCTATTTCTTCAGAAAAAAGATGCATTCGTTTTAGTGCTCGCTTTAATCTATTATCAGAACGAACAATCCCCACGAGATTCATCATGGTCATTCTGATTTCATCCCAGTTTTGCGTGATCATCACACCTTCAGAAGAAGGAACTGCAATTCCTGATTCCCATTCCTTAAATTCCTTTAATTTATAAGAAGGTAAAAGATGCTCGATTTCTGAAGCGCATTCATGTGCCATGACCAGTCCTTCTAAAAGAGAATTACTTGCAAGCCGATTAGCACCATGAAATCCCGTACATGCGCTCTCTCCTATGACATATAACCCTTTAACATCTGTTTTTCCACCAATAGTAGATTTTACACCCCCACAACAATAATGAGCCGCAGGAACTACAGGAATCGGTTCTGAAGTAATATCAATATTAAATTCCATGCATTTTTGATAAATCCCGGGAAAATGGTTTTTAATAAATTCTGGCTCTCTATAAGAAGCTATATCTAAATAAACAAAATCATCTCCCGATTTTTTTAATTCCGCATCAATGGCTCTCGAAACAATGTCTCTAGGAGCTAATTCTTTTAGAGGGTGATATTTTTCCATGAATGTGTGACCCCGAATATCTTTTAAAACAGCCCCTTCTCCTCGCAACGCTTCGGTTATTAAAAAAGATTTAGCATACGGGTGGTAAAGACAAGTGGGATGAAATTGGTAAAATTCCATGTTCATGATTGAAGCCCCAGCTCGATATGCCATCGCAATGCCATCTCCAGAGGCAATATCCGGATTAGTTGTATATAAATAAATTTTTCCCGCTCCCCCTGTAGCTAAAACCGTAATTTTTGCCGCTATATTATATATTTCTCCCGTTAGATTATCCAAAACATGTACTCCATGACATTTTAAATTTCTTGCATATAAATTTATGGCGCACCACTGTTCATGAATCTCTATATTAGGATATTCTCGTAGTTTTTTTAATAATTTTATCTCTATTTCTCTTCCCGTCAAATCATTTGCATGTAATATCCTTCGTTCTGAATGCCCTCCTTCTTTTCCTAAATCGAATTCTCCTCTTTCATTTTCCGTGAATTTTACCCCCCATTGAATGAGCTCGTTAATGCGCTCAGGTGCCTGCATGACGATTCTTTTTACAACTTCTTCCTTACATAAGCCATCTCCCGCAATTAAAGTATCTCTAACATGTTTTTTGAACTCATCCTTTTCACTCCATACACATGCAATACCTCCTTGAGCATGGAAGGTATTACAATTCTCTAATTCTTCTTTCGTGATTAACATTATTTGGACATTTTCATTTGAAAGAGCTAGTTTTATCGCTAATGCTGCCCCAGAAATGCCACCGCCGATAATTAATACGTCAGTTTTAAACTTCAAGAGAGATTATCTCAAATTTTTTAATATTGGTAATTATTGAATAGTCGACTATTGATGTAATTAAAACCATTCTAATTTAAGAAATTTTATAATTTTCAACTTCATTTTTAACTATTCATTCTCATGCTAAAATCCAGAGTTGATCCCGCATTCCATATTCTATTATACCTAATTTAATAAATCATGATTAATTACCCTTTATAACGATGACTGAAATTAAAAACGTATTATTTGTTTGCGCTGGAAACACATGCCGCTCTCCTTTCGCAGAATATTTCGCAAAATGGTTAAAACAGAATAAATATAAAGAACAATTAAAAAACGTGCAATTCGATTCAGCAGGGATTTATCATTATTATGACACTCCTCAACCAGGCACGGTAGCATATCTCGCCAACAAAGGAATTGATGTTAGCGATTTTCAAGCGAAAAAAGTGACTGAAGAATTACTTGACAAGCAGGATTTAATCTTGACTTTTGAGAAAAAACATCATTCGGATAAGTTATTACGCAAGTTTAAGCACTTGAAAGATCTGAATAAAAAAGTACATTTATTATTAGAATTTATCGGAGAAACTGAGAACTTAGAAATCCTTGATCCCTTTCATTATGAAGAGAAAGAATATCAAGAAACCTTGAAAAAGATTGAAAAGGCGGTAATTAAAGCAATAGAAAAAATTATTCAAATTAATGAAAAACCTTAAATTCGGTAAAATAAAACTTCTTTTACTTTCTTTAACACTTTTTTAAATTCATGTTTTCTTATTTCTATTAATTCTGATAATTTTTTGTACCATTTCTTTTACTTGGCTCTCTATAATCTTTAAAATTTTTTCATAAGTTTTAGAATCCGTATAATAAGGATCAATTATATCCATTTCTTCCTTCTCACCATTAAATTCTTTCAACGTAAATACTTTTTTCCTAATTTCCTCAATATTCCCATAAGCTTCTAAAATTTGTTGTTTATGTACCTTCTCCATTGTTAATATGAGATCTTGATTTGCTAAAAGTCTACGATTTATTATTTTTGGTACAAAATCCGAATGAAAAATATTTTTAGCATCTAAAAATGCCCGAGATTCGGGTTGCATGTAGGAAAAAGCATTAATAAAACCAGCACTATCAAATTCTACCTCCGAAAGCTCCCGATAAATCTTTTTTAAATCTCTAGCTAAGGCCCACGCCACTGGAGAGCGTGCAGTATTCCCATAACAAATAAATAATACCTTTTTAATTTTACCCATTATTTTCTTTCCATCTTTGTATTAAATTGATTAAATTAATTAGCATGGTAATGAAAATAATATTTTCCAATTCTCTTTAATCAACTTCAAATAGAAAAGAACGTGAAATGCAATCATTTAATAAATCCAATAAAAAAGAAAAACGATAGATTTAAATAATCGAATGCGTGATCAATACACTAAAGAAAAAAAAATTATACGTCAATTAAATTATAATTCATTTAATGATAAACACATGGGATTAGAGTCATTAACACCATTAGAAATAATCCAAGTTAGCTTTTCCTTCTTATTTGTAATCATTTCTTTAGCCGTAGGAATAAGAATTTTTTTAAAATATTTTACAACTAAGAATACGGTGTTATTAACGGTGGGTTTAACTTGGATATTTTTATCTAGTCCATGGTGGGGAAATGCCATCTCCTTTATTACTTTTGCCATTAATGAAACCGAAATTAGTGTATTCTTGGATTTATTCTTAGGAAATATTTTTATCCCGCTGGCTTTAGTATGCTGGGTGTATTCTTTTTGCAAACTAGTAGTTCCTGAACGATTAAAATTAATCCTATCTATTTATAGTGCGATTTCCATTATATACGAAATTTTCTTGCTCATTTTCTTTTTCACGGACTTGAGTTTAATCGGAAGATCGACGGCTCGTTTCAATACAGAACACGAGATTTATCCTTTCTCTTTTCAAATTTTATCTATAGCAACTGCTCTCATCACGGGGGTTATCCTATCTCGGGTTTCCATGCGCTCAGAAGATGAAAAAATTCAATGGAAGGGAAGATTTCTCCTTATTGGTTTTTTTTCGTTTACTTTAGCCGCTGTATTTGATGCGGCGATTCCCATGACTGCCCTTACTCTTGCTATCATCCGATCCATATTAATTTCAAGCGCTATCGAATATTATTTAGGGTTTCTCTTGCCAGATAAATTAGCAAATTGGTTAATTAAAAGTTAACACGTAGTAAAATTAGATATCTAATAAAATTCTCTATAGAAAGAATGTGAGGGTAATAATCTCATCATAAAACCCCCTAAAAGAAATTCGATTTAAAGCTTTTTTAAGTTCTTTCTTTTTAGGCAATTAATTAAACAACGTTCTTATTTAATAATATCTATCAAATTCGAAAACAACATGTAGCAAAATTAATAAAAAATATTTTTAAAAACAATAGTTTTTTTTAATTGATCAGTGAATCAATTTTTTAAATTTTAAACATGAGTAAGAACAGAGTTAAGGGGATGCCATTAATGGAAGTTGAAATTGATAAAGAAGAGATAAATCGTAGAATTTATAATCCTAAAGAAAATTTAGATAGTTTAAAGGGGTTTGAAATTATTGCTGAATCATTGGTGTTTAAAATATATGATCTTTTTGGAAGAAACATGCTTTTATCTGCTCTTTATCAAGTAGGAAGTGGTCCTGGAGAGACCATAGCAGAACGTATTAAAAATCAATATAACAAGAGGGAATTTGAATTGTTTGAAGCTTTTGAATTACTTTTGAAAGAATTAAAAGAATTTTACTCGGTCAAGATTATTTCGATTGAAAAAAACTTGCTTGAAAGGAAAATTACCCTTACGATTGAAAATCACTGTTTTTTAAGGAACCCCATAAAGCAAAGGGAAAAATTAAAGCATGGGAAAAGTTTGTGCAGAATTTCTAAAGGATATTTTGAAACTGCATTTAAAAGCTTATTGGGAAAAAAACTGAGAAAGATAGAGATTAATTTCGTAAAAAATGACGAACTTAAAGATGTTTGCCTCGAAAAATTGCACTTTTATTTTTAACTCTTTTTTACATGAAATTTTAAAGAAAAAAGAGTGATTGCGCGAGACTGAATTCACCTTTTAATGAAAGATTCGAGAAATCGGGAATGAGTGAAAACACTAAAATTACATGAATCGGAGCCTTAAAAATCCAGTTAAAATCGTGAATTACTGATTATAAAAAAAAAAAGAAGGAGGGTTAATACCATGATAGCACGTTACGCGTTCATGCTCCTCCAAAATCGCAAGGATGTTATTAGTTCTTTACGGCCAATAAATCCTAAAATATGTTCAGCATCATCATCTCTTACTACTACTAAATGAGGATAATTGCCCATGGCTCGCATTGCTTTTACGACATCCATTCCCGTTTTATCTCCTGTAATCGTTGGAAAATAGGAAATGCTTCGAGTCAATTCACCAATGGTCTTAAATGCCCGCTCTTCTACGGAAAGTTTCTTGATATCATCGATATGAACAATACCAATGATCTCGCCATTTCTGACTACAGGAAAATAAGGCTTGTTATGAGGAATGAAATATTCTCGTATGGCGTCGCTAATGATCATGTCATGAGGGATGGTAAGCTTGCCCGGATTTAGCATCTCCTTCACGTGAATCCTTGATAATCTGAAGTCATTCAACGTTTCAATGTAAGATCTCCTAGCAGAGTTGTTTAGAAAAGAGCCTATCATAATTAACCAAATCCCATTCACTAAACCGAAAAAGAATACCTGATAAAGACCGAAGAAAATGAATCCATATCCAAAGACTCTTCCTATTCTCGATGCAATCATCGTTGCGCGCAGAAAATCATTTTTACGGCTCCAAATAAATGCCCGCAAGATTCTGCCACCATCCATGGGAAACGCCGGTATTAAATTAAATAGTGCCAGTCCCAGGTTCGTTATTCCGGAATACAAAAATGACACCGTTAGCATTGAAGGCAACACGCTTCCGGAAAAGGACACAATTAAAAATCCAAGCCCCAAGAGCAAGCTCGAAAGAGGTCCAACCCCAGAAATGATAGCTTCGCTTTTTGCCGTTGTCGGTTCACTTTCAATCTTAGATACGCCCCCAAAAATGTACAATTTTATTTCGGGAACATTGATTCCATATCTCTTCGCCACTAATGAATGCATCAATTCATGAACCAGAATACAGAATAATATGATAAATCCATTAAAAATTCCCACTCCAATGAGCTCGAGAACGGAAGCGGCGGGAACCAAATCTAAATAAAAATATCCGGCATAAAATCCAACTAATCCTACGATTAATAAGGTCGAAAAGTGTAATTTTATATTAATTCCCCTAATCGTTCCAATCTTCATTTTTCTTTACCCCCTCCTTATTTGAATTGCTTTCAATTATTATCAATACGAAACTAACTAAGTTTAATCAATGATTTCAGCAGTTATCTTATGATCATTATGAAAATTTAAATATAAATAAGTTATGGTTATAAAGAAAAAGTAAAATAGAAGTTTGAAATCTATTTAGAGAATTAATCTTATTGACGGATTTTTAAAAATAACAATAGTTTTACTAGAGTAATGAAGAAAATAGATTTATATTGAATGTTATTTTAATAGTAAAAATTGGAATTGTTCCGTATCATTTAAAACTTAAACCAAGCGTACGTCGTAATTTCAATTCATCCATCCGATATCCCTTTTTTATTCCCATTTGGATTATAAAAAATATGAAATGCTAGTGTCAAAAGCTCTTTTCTGGGAACAGCCGTGTTCTGAAGGAAAGAAGATTGATAAATTGGTATATATTATTTTTTATTTTCATCCTTGATAATTAAATGGATCAAAAAAATGTTAAAAATTAAAAAATCTTTCATGATTAATAATCATGTAAAGTATTATTTTAACAAAAAAAAATAATCAATTTCAATTAAAAAAAGGTTGATTTAAAAAATGGTTGATGTAAAAAATGTTCTCGTTTTAGGTGCTGGCCTGATGGGGCATGGTATAGCTCAAGTCTCCATCATGGCGGGATACAATGTAACCCTCGTCGATATTAAACAAGAATTCATCGATAACGGTGTAAAAAAAATTGAAGAAGGATTAAAAAAATTAGAAGCAAAAGGACAATTAAATGCAGCAGAAGTCATGGGACGGCTAAAAACATCCATTGATCTCGCATCCGCTGTAAAAGACACCGATATAGTTATAGAAGCCGTCGTAGAAAAAATGGACGTAAAAAAAGATGTTTGTAAAACCGTCATGGAAAATGGACCAGCTCACGTGATTTTTGCTTCTAATACCTCTACGATGAGCATCACGGAAATTGGAAAAGATTCGGGCGCCCCGGAAAGAGTATGTGGAATGCATTTCTTTAATCCAGTCCCACTTATGAGATGTATTGAGGTGATCAAGGGAGCTCAAACTTCCGATGAGACCTTTAATACAGCAATGCAAGTTGCAGAGACTTTACCATGTTTGCGTGGTAAAAGATACATTGCTCCCGTATTGAAGGATAGACCCGGATTCATCGTGAATCGAATGAATGCACCCGTTCAAATCTATATGGGATGGGTATTCGACCAAGCTGCTGAAAAAGGCATTCCATGGGAGCGAATCGATGCAGATGCGGGCGGGAAAATGCCCATGGGTCCGTGCATGTTATCAGATTATGTTGGTTTGGACACCATGTTGCATGTTATGAATTATTATAAGGAAACCCTTTCACCTGACTTTGAACCTCCTAAAGTTGTTAAAGAGCTTGTGGCGAATGGAAACTTGGGAGCGAAAACTGGTAAGGGCTTTTATGATTGGAGTCAAGGCAGAGACGCTATTGTGGAAAAAGTTAAAAAGGCAGAACCTGCCGGAATATTTAATTTAGAGTATTCCATGGCCATCATGCTAAACGAAGGATGCCGAATTCTTGAGGAAGGTGTTGCATCTGGCTATAAGATTATAGATGATGCTAACATGGCCGGTATGAATACGCCAGGACCTTTTGGAGCCGGAAAAAAAAATTGGGAAAAATGGTCTAAACTTTTAGAAGAATTAGCGGATAAAACCAAAAAGGAATACTTGCGTCCGTGCGAGTTAATGAAGACGGGTCAATTTGTAAAAATGAGAAAATAACCAATTTACATTTCTAAATAATATTTCTTTTTTATTTTCATACTCTTCTTTGAAATGTATTGAGTTCAAGAAACACGTTGATAAATTACTATTAAATCTTACCTCAAGCAACATTTTTTCATATGCGTAAATTATAAATAAGAAAAACTTAATAATCTCTTAATTTTTCGCTTTTTTTTCAAAACAAATAGACTAAAAGCTCTGAATTGCTTAAAAAAGCAAATTCTTTTATCAAAAATTACTAAAACGTCAAAAATAGTAGATTCATTTACAATTTTTTAAGGGAACGTGTTTATAGTTCAATAACAAAATGGTTAGAAATCATTAAGTTCTATTGAGATAATTAATCATGAGAAAACAATTTCAAGATAATTGATGATCCATTTTTAGTTAAAAAATTATCATTTTGTAAATTTTTTAATTATACTAAAACCTATACTACCCATTAAAAAGTAAAAATATCATGAGAATTTCCTTCTATTAAGGTAAAAAAATTCTCAATACATGTAAATTAAAAAGAAAGAGGTTTGAAAAATGGCTGAAGAGAAAAAATTTGAACATATTAAAATTGATTGGCCTACCACTAAAGAGGGAGGAACCATTGATGGAAATTATGCTGTGATTTTTTTAAATCGCCCTGATAAATTAAATGCATTACAAGTTCAAACGGTTCAAGAAGTGTATGAAGCTTTAGAAATGATGGAAATTGACAATGATATTCGCTGCGTCGTTCTTCGAGGCACGAAAGAATATACTAAGAAGCCTGCATTTTCTTCTGGAGCAGATTTATCGGCACCCATGCCTCCGCAATTAAAAATGAATGTTCCCATTCACATGACTCATGCGATGTACATGCGACATAAATATTATGATCTCATCGAAGAATTTGCTAAACCTTTAATCGGTGCTGTTGATGGATATGCATTTGGTGGTGGTTGTGAATTAGCTTTGTGTTGTGATATCATAATTGCAAGCAAGCGCTCGCAATTCGGATTTCCTGAAATTGTTAGAGGAATATTTCCGGCAAATGGAGGAACACAAAGAATGATTCGCCATATAGGATTAAATAGAGCCATGAAAATGCTTTATTTTGGTGAGAGAGAAACTGCAGAAACTATGTACGAATGGGGATTTGTTACATATTTAGTAGATGATGATAAATTTGAAGAATTCGTACATGAAAAAGCTAAATGGTTGGGAAATGCTGCGACTACCGCTTTAATGGTGATAAAACGAGCGGCGAAATTTGGAACTCAAGTCCCCTTGAAAATTGGGCTACAATTTGAACAACTAGGATTTGGTGTAAATTCTGCTTCCTCTGACGTTAAAGAAGGGATAAATGCATTCTTGCGCAGAAAAGAGCCGAAATTTAAAGGATATTAAAACCAACTTCCTCAAGTATCTTTAAAGCTTTTTTTTTTATTTTATCATCCTATTTTTAAAAGTTTAAAAACAGAACGATATAATTTTTACTTGATGCGACCTAATATAGAAATCTTAGAGGAAATTTCTGAAGCGCCTATAATTTTAAGGAAAGTCAAAAAAAAAGATTTTCATTTTCTTCAAGAAAGTCTTAAGGATATGCATGTTACGCAATATTTATCAATAGGCCCTCTTTTTTCTAAGAAAAGTGCCAAAAAACTAATAAATGAATATCTCAAGGAATGGAATAAATATCATCAGTTTAATTACATCATTGAATTAGAAAAAGAAAGAATCATGAAAATAGGACTTATTAGCTTATGGAATATTAGTTGGCACCATGGTCGGGCAGAAATTGGAATTTGGCTGATTCCTGATTATTGGAGCAAGGGATACGGCACAAAAGCTCTTGAATTGATAAAATTAATTGCATTTCACCATTTAAAATTACACCGCTTAGAAGTCCATGTAGCAACTAAAAATGCACGATCTTTAAAACTATTCAAAAAATCTGGATTTGTTGAAGAAGGAGTGTTACGGCATTATCTTAATTTGAGAGGTACCTTTCATGATGCTGTCGTCTTGTCTCTTTTGAATGAAGAAGTCATGATATGAAATCATAGAGTTATTAATCAATTTTACATTATTTCTTTTAAAATGAATGGACATGAGATAATTTTGGATTCGGGAAAAGTTAATGATTATTTGCATCACGTTGATCTACGGGCCTATGGCTCACGTCGAATCTTATCCGTTTATATAGCAGAATTTGAAGAAGGTACTCTGATATTTGACACGGGATCTTCTCTTGACACTAAAAAATTGATGAGATATTTAAAAAAAAGCGAAATTGAATTATCTTCCGTGAAGTATATCATTCCCAGCCACGGACATTTCGACCATAATGGGGGAACATGGCAATTCATCGAATTAATAAAAAACTATTCTCCGGAGATAAAAATTCTAGCAAGTAATGCGATGATGGGCTTGTTAAATGACTTTCAATACCATTTAGATAGAGCGAGACGAACCTATGGTAATTTTGTGGGCGAAATGAAACCCATCCCTCCCGAATATTTTAAAATCATCACACCCTTTGAAAATCCTGAGAGACTTGAAATACTTGAAAAATTCCACGTGAATGGTATTGAACTCGGATTAGCTATTCTATCAACGCCAGGCCACACTCATGATCACCAGTGCCCGCTATTTATAAAAGAAAATGGAGAGGTAGAATTCATGTTTTTTGGAGAAGCGGTCGGAACCCTTTATCATTCCACGAAATTACTTACCATGCCAACCTCCATGCCCGTTTTATATAATCATAAAAAATACATGAATTCATTAAGAAAGATCAAGCAATTTAAACCTATTATGGGGGGCTTTGGTCATTTTGGCTTGATAAAGGGCCGCGATAGCGTGAAAGAAATTATTGAAGAAAATGAGGCATTTACAGAACTTTTTAGGAAAAAAGTCATGGAATATTATCAAGAGAAACCCGAAACGAGATATGTTGTAGAAAAGATCACGCCCTTATTGATGGAGAGGTCTGATATTGCTAGAGATAATGATTCTACTTTTAAAGGAATAATTTTAGGCCTCGTATATGGCATGTTAATGGATTTAGGTTATCGGAAAGAATGAAAAAACCTCAAAGTTCATTTTCATGAAGTAAATTTTTAATTAAAAATTTGATAAATATAAAAAGAAACATTAAAAATTCCTGCTCTCCAAAAAAATTAGATAAAATTTATGGGATTTTTGCCCATTCAATATTTTCCGTATTGTTTATATCGGAAAGGCTATAGGTATTGTTTTTTTTTAAATCAGTTTCATGTATCAGTTTTTAGATATAAAACGACGATATCCCGCAATCTTGGGAGTTAAAATACGGTTATTTAGGAATATAATTATCTTGCTAAGTACATTTGGGTTAATAAAATAGTATTCTTTCTATTATTTACCTATTATAAAATGATAATCAAAACGAAAAAGAATTTTTATAATAATAGGATTAAAAGATTTGATTTTTTTTAACGTAAGCACTATTGCGAAATGAAAAAAGACTTTATTAATGGTTAACATTCTGAAAAATAAAAAAGAAATTTTAAAATACATGGGATTAGAGAAAAATATTAAAGTCTGAAGCTAAAATGGAAAAAGTAGAAAACTATGATATTGTAATCGTAGGAGGAAGCATTGCGGGCAATTACTTAGCTTATCTTTTATCAAAAAAAAATTATAGAATCATTGTTATTGAAGAGCACGGAGAAATAGGTTATCCGTTTCAATGCGCGGGAATCGTGTCGAAAAAGCTCACTCAATTAATTACCATCCCTCAAACAATAATTTTAAACCGTGTGAAGGTTGCTAAATTGATTTCTCCTTCGGGATTAGTAATCAAGTTAGCAGGGGAGGAAGAGCCTCTTATTATTGACAGAATTGCTTTAGATAGATATTTTTATGAAAAAATCAAGCATCTAAGTAATGTGACTTATCTCTTAAATGAAAAATTCAAATCTTTCTCTCCTGAATTAGAGCATTCCGAGAGAATCATGCGTGTCCAAACCTCCAAACGTCAAATAAAATGTAAATTAGTTATTGGATGTGATGGCCCCTTATCTACCGTGGCACGACTATTAGGTGTTAAAAACAAGGTTATTTATGGCGCTCAAGTTCGGGTGAAAGCTTCTTTTAATGATAGAGAAGCGGTCATGATATTCAAACCAATTTGGAAAGAATTATTTGGATGGATCGTACCGGAAGGAAATTATTTTTATCGAATCGGACTTGCATGCGAGAAGAATCCCGCCTCAAAATTAAATTATTTATTAGAATACCTTCAAGTTTCCAAGAAAAATATTGTCAACCGTCAAGGAGGAATCATACCCCTTGGTACAATGAATCGCTTAGCCTTTGATAACGTGTTATTATTAGGAGATGCAGCGTGCCAAGTAAAGGCCACTACGGGAGGGGGCATCATCATGTTACTAACGGCTGCTAAAATCGCTGCGCAGTGTATCGATTTATGCTTTAAAAACAATGATTTCTCCCATCGGATTATAGAAAAATATTATGAACGCCCTTGCCGAAGAAAAATTGGACGAGAATTAAAAATCCATCTCATTCTTCGCATCTTGTTTCTCTCTTTTACTCCCGAAGAGTTTGACCATCTTTTTTCTATTATAAAAATGGCTAAAATCGAACATCTCATAACTCTTTATGGCGACATGGATTTTCCCTTGAGATTTCTCCTTAAACTCCTTCGAAATTTTTCTATTTTACGATTTCTAACCCATTTTCTTAAAAATAACAAAAACGTTATTTATCAGCTCATTAAAATCTTCATGAAAAGAAGATGATACCTTTCTCTTTTTTCATTTATTACTTTTTAACATGCGTTCCACCAATTCACGAGCTAATACATCAAAGATCTCCGCAACATTTTCACCTGTTTTAGAGGAGCATTCAATGAATTTTATCATTTTATGATTCCGACAAAACTCCTCTCCTTGTTTCATGTTTACCGACCTATTTCTCTTGAGATCTGACTTTCCTCCTACTAAAACAATGGGAAATAAATCATATTCTTTCCATGACTTTATAAGTATGGAATACCACTCTTCAAGATTTATTAAACTTTTAAGCCGCGTGATGTCATACATGAAAATTCCTCCGCTTGCTCCTTCTATATAGCCCGGAATTAGAAAGCGAAACCGGTCTTCTCCGGCAAAATCCCATATCTGTAAATATACTTCTATTCCTTTAATATTTAAGATCTTGGACATGAAGTCTACTCCTATTGTCATTTTATAGGAATCTCTAAATGAACCCGTAATGTATCGATTAATTAAGGTTGTTTTTCCCACCCCTCCATCGCCAAAAACGCAGATTTTAAAGAGAACTCTTTCTTTATCATCATTCTTTCGATCAAAATAAACTCTATCACGCGGAATGAATCACACACCTCAACAATCATGCAATATTCGAGTTGATTTTTATAAAACGAATATAGTTTATTATATAATAATAAAAAAATACGTGAATTTATAATATTAGTAAATCTTCACGTTCACGTAAAGATCTAAAATCATACGAGCAAAAGGATTGAAACGTATTCAAGAAATTTTTTATTCTAAACTAACAATTTAGTAAAGAAGAAAAGTGGAGTAAGATGGAACAAAAAAAGGGTTCGATTATTTTTCCAATAAAAGATTTCATTTATTTTTAATGAATTCAAGGTGGCTTTAAGGAAAAAAAAGCAATAGAACCCGTGAAAAAATAAACTAATACCATTATTCCAATCACGATGATATCAGTAATGAGAGCTGCTCCTTTCACGCCATTAGGAATTCCCAAATCGGGGTTATTCCTCTGAATGAACGCCCTGATCATTGCGGTGATAAAAATGGCTCCAACTAAAATACAAATAATATAAAGAAAAATGGCAAATAAAGCGTATGTATACACGGGATTTCCGTTAATCGTAATTTCATTTAAGAAAACCCAAAATGTAACAACCAAGTAGGTGGGAATCACTAAGAAAATTAATCCCCCCATTAAAAAAATGAGACCCCAAGTGATTCCTCTCCATGCTATAGACATGATCACATACCGCCGTTAGATTGCGTTATATTTTAGTCGTAATTCAATCCAAATTTTTTCATTTGATTTCTAATTATATTTGATATTTAAAAAATCTTCTCGTATTCAAGCCTTATAGGAGAAATAATAATTGGAGAAATCTCATATCCCGTTTTTTTTTTTTAAATTGGTTTATTAACATGATGTTCTTCCAGATCGCTTTATTAAAGTAAGGTTCCTCCAAAAAATATAAGGGATAATGTTTTTTCCATTTTTTTAAAATGAGAATAATTAATCTTACAGGACGGGATTATTTCTCGAAATCTTTTCCAAGATGAGAGAATGAAATGAATGGATCAATGAAAATTTTAAATCATTAAATCTTTAGAATTAGTATGGAAAGAAATAATGAGTACGCAAATTTTTACTAATTCATGAAAATTTTAATGTTTTTTATTCGTGATAATCTTGAATTTTGAGCTAACCGATCAACAAAAACTAATACGAAGGAATGTTAGAAAGTTCGCAAACGATATTCTAGCTCCAGTCGCACCTATTTTTGATAAAGAAGCAACTTTTAGCCAAAAAATTTTCGAAAAATTAGCGGAGATAAATGCCTGGGGTATCCAGCTTCCAGAGGAATATGGCGGTGCTGGTTTGGATTCCATTTCTTATACCCTTATAATTGAAGAAATCGCTCGCGTGTGTGCTTCCACGGCGTTAACATTAACGGTTCATAATTCTGTAGGGGCCTACCCAATTTATAAATGGGGTACGGAAGAACAAAAAGCAAGATTTTTGACGGATTTAGCCCGAGGGAGAAAAATAGCGGGGTTTTCTTGGACGGAACCAAATGCAGGTTCGGATGCGGCGGCTATTGAAACCACGGCCGTTCAAGAAGGGGATCATTTTATCTTGAATGGCTCGAAAATTTTCGTAACTAATGGCGGGATCGCCTCTGTAATGTTAATTGGAGCAAAATTTTTAACGGATGATGGACAAAAGGGAATAGGAGCATTCATCGTGGAAAGGGACATGAAAGGCTATGAGATTGGACCTCCAGAAGATAAGTTGGGCATGCGGGGAAACATCACCACCAGTCTCTACTTTCATGACGTGGAAATTCCAATAGAAAATGTTTTGGGGAATCTTTCCGATGGTTTTAAAATCGCAATGGATGCGTTAAACGTGGGAAGAATTGGAATTGCCGCCCAAGCGCTAGGAATTGCTCAAGCAGCTTTCGAACATTCCATTGAATATTCCAAGGGCCGCATTCAATTTGGGAGGCCCATTTCAAGTTTCCAAGGCATTTCTTTCAAATTGGCTGAAATGTCAGCAAAAATAGATGCCGCCCGATTACTGGTTTATAATGCTGCGTTTTTAAAAGATCAGAAGAGAGATATTTCAAAAGCCTCGGCTACATGTAAGTATTTTGCCAGTAAGATTGCAAGAGAGATTTCTCAAGAAGCCATACAAATTCACGGTGGGTATGGATACATGAAAGATCTGCCTTTAGAGCGGTATTATCGGGATTCAAAAGTCACGGAATTATATGAAGGGACCAATGAAATCATGAAATTAATTATTTCAAGAAAAATTTTGGGAAAATGAGAGGAAAATAAAAATGGGGTTAGAAATTTACGTGTTGATTAAACAAGTCCCGGAAATTCGTGAGATTAAAATCAATCCTAAAACAGGTACCATTATTAGAGAAGGAATTGAAACCATTATAAATCCTGATGATTTAAACGGATTAGAATTAGGTATTAGCCTAAAAGAGCAATATGGAGGATATGTTACTGCTGTTACCATGGGCCCGCCTCAAGCGGAATTAGCATTACGAGAAGCTTTAGCAATGGGCGTGGATGGCGCTATTTTAATATCCGATCCTCGATTTGCATATTCAGATACCCTGCAAACCACTCTTGTCTTAAAGGAAGTATTTAATTCCATTAGACATTATGATATCATCATAACGGGAAGCAAAACGGCCGATTCAAGCACGGGACAAGTTCCTTATCAATTATCGGAAGCCCTTGACATTCCCTTGATCACGGACATCTTTTCCATGTCTATTGAGGGTGGAATTTTTTATTGTCATCGTAATTTTGGTCATGAATCGCAAAATATCATGGTAGAATTGCCCGTTTTAATAAGGGTTCCTCGGCATTTTAATGTTCCCAGACATGTCTCCTTATTAAGAATTAAAAGAGCTTTTAGAAAAAAAATTAAAATTATTGATCATAAATATTTGAATTTTCCTGCTCACTTGGATGGATGCAATCAATCTCCTACAAAAGTGGTAAAAACCTTTGAAATAAAGCATGAAAGAAAACACGAATTCATCCAAGGGAACGTGAATGAAAAAATATATAAATTAATTTCTATCATGAGAGAACATGGCATTGAGAGAATCTGGACGGGAGGAAATAAATAGCATGAGCGCTCAACAAGTTCACGACTTGACCGAGTACAAGGACGTATGGGTCTTTACAGAAATTAAAGATCACGAGGAAGTTCATGACACCGCTTTAGAAATTTTAAGCAAGGCAAGAGAAATCGCAGATAAATTAGATCAACAACTCGTTGCCATCGTGTTAGCGCTTGAAGCCGAACAATATTTGGAAACGATCAAGGACTATGGGGTGGATAAAATCATCTATATTAGTCATCCTAATTTAAAACATTACCATGAACGTATTTTTACATCACTCGTATACGATTTGATTAAAGAATACAAGCCTTCCGTGTTCTTGTTTCCAAGTACCGAAGCCGGTAACTCCTTGGCAGCAAGAATTGCTTATCGCTGCAGAACGGGTCTCGTGAGTGATGTATTAGATTTAGAATTAAGCGATGAGCATGGAAAGAATTTACTTCTCACAGATAAACCCGCCTATGGTGGAAATATTCACGTGAAAATTATTTGCCCTCATGCCAGGCCTCAAATGTGCACGATAACCGGAGGAACATTTATAAAGAAAAAGTCGAGAAAATCCTCCATAGAAGTTATTAAAAAAGAGTATACTTTTGATGATCGAAACATTAAGATTAAAATCATCGGAACACCCACCAGAAAAGACAAGCCTACCGCCACCTTGTCAGACGCTCGATTTGTAATTGGAGGTGGACATGGTTTATCTACCAAGGAAAACTTCGAAAAATTATTTGAATTAGCACGATTTACGAATGGGAAAGTAGGAGGAACGAGACGCCCGATAATTGAAGGTTGGATGTCCGAACACCTTCAAATCGGAATCAGCGGAGAATCCATCAATTGCGATTTGTACATCGCATTTGGCATTTCAGGCGCAATTCAACACGTCGTAGGGATTACCCGCTCAAAAACTATTGTAGCCATTAATAAGGATCCAAATTGTGCTCTCTTTAAGGTTGCAGATTACTGTATAGTCGCAGATGCCACGGATATTTTAGAAGGTTTGCTTAAATATTATAAAGTCGATTAAGAAAAGAGATTCATTTGCTATTAATATTTTTCGAAATATTCATTATAAAATGTTTCATTTTATTTCCATAATTATCCCCCAAAACTTCTCATGTTATGAAAAAGATACGGATCATTCCCAGACTCGATGTAAAGGGGCCAAATGTGATCAAGGGCATACATTTGGAATGTCTTCGCGTGGTAGGAAAACCCGGTGAATTCGCAGAACGATATTATTTATCGGGAGCAGATGAGCTTCTATATATTGATATTGTCGCAAGTTTATATAGGAGAGAAAACTTGCTCAACATCGTTCATGAAGCCTCCGATAAGATTTTCATTCCATTCACGGTGGGAGGCGGGATTCGAACCATCGATGACATTCGAGAATTTCTCAAAGCGGGTGCTGATAAAGTTGCTATTAATACTGCTGCCACCATCAATCCCGATTTGATCGCTAAAGCAAGTCATACTTTTGGTTCTCAATGCATCGTGTTAAGCATTGAAGCAAAAAAACAAGGCGAAGAGAAATGGGAAGCTTACACCAATAATGGGCGAGAACGGACTGGTTTGGATGTGATCGAATGGGCAAAAAGAGGAGAGGAATTAGGGGCCGGAGAAATCTTATTGACATCGATCGACCAAGAAGGAACTAAAAAAGGTTTTGATTTAGAATTAATTTCAAGGGTTATCGAGGAAATTTCCATCCCCGTAATTGTATCGGGGGGGGCAGGATGTATTGAGGATATAATCACGTGTATAAAAAAATGCAAGGCAGATTCTATTGCCATTGCATCCATTCTTCATTATAACATGACCACCATCCCAGAAATTAAAAATGAATTAAAAAAATATGACATTCCCGTGAGAATGACCTGGTAAAAATGAATTCAAAAATTCCTGATGTAAGTATTATTAATTATGGAATTAATAATTTAAAAAGCGTGAGCATGGCTTTTCGGAAAATTGGCAAGAGTTTTAAAATCATTGAAACTCCCGAAGAAGTTATTGAAGCCAAGTGCCTCATATTGCCCGGTATTGGAGCATTTGGTGATGGCATGGAAGGATTGCGAGTAAGAGGATTAATAGAACCCATTCGAGAAAAAGTAGAAGAAGGAACTCCCTTGCTGGGGATTTGTTTAGGAATGCAAATGTTGTTTTCGGAAAGTGAAGAATTTGGTCGCCATGAAGGGTTAAATTTAATACTTGGCAGGGTCATTCCCTTCAAGCCTCCGCAAGAAGTAAACATTGAAGGATACAAGGTACCCCACATGGGATGGAATGAACTACAATTACCAGAAATTGTCTCTACAAAAGATCTAACACGATGGAAAGGCACTCTGCTAGAATCCACCGAACCAGGAACAGATGTATTTTTTGTTCACTCATTTTATCCCGTGCCAGAAGAAGAAGATACCATTTTAGCTACGTCCGTTTATGGAGGGCAAGAATTCTGTGCCGTGGTAAAAAAAGATAATATTAGCGGAACGCAATACCATCCTGAGAAAAGTGCAAAAGAAGGATTGAAAATGTTAAATAAATTTTGTACATTATATGGGATATAAATAGTAAAACTCATTAAAAAAATTGAATTGAATATGGTTAGCCAAAAAATACTCGATAGACAAATTCCTAAATTACCCAAGGAAATAAAATTCTGTCGTAGATGCGTGGTTTCCAATCAAAGACCTAGAATTCATTGGACTAAAGATGGAATTTGCGGGGCTTGCAAGTTCACCGACATCAAAAATCATGAAATCGATTGGAAAGAAAGAGAAGAAATGCTAGCAAATCTCTGCGATGAGTATCGCAGAAATGATGGTCGCTATGACGTGATCATTCCCGTCAGCGGGGGAAAAGACTCGGCCCGCGTGGCATGGACTTTAAAATATAAATTTAACATGCATCCTCTCACGATTACGTGGGCTCCCTTCGAATACACGCCAATCGGTTATAAAAATTTTCGTAATTTCATTAAAGTAGGGGGTTTTAATAATTTAATGGCATGGCCCAATGGCCATCTCCATCGAAAATTGTCTAGAATTTCATTGGAAGCTGTCGGCGATGCTTGGCAGCCTTTCACTTATGGCCAGGTCTGCTATGCTTTTCACATTGCAAAAGCTTTTGATGTAAAATTAGTTTTTTTTGGAGAAAATGGAGAAGCTGAATATTCAGGGGATCCTCGCGTATATAATCTTCGGGGGATGCCTTTTGAGCTGTGGGCGGAGCAATATTTCAAGGGCATTACGGTTGATGATTTAATAAAATATGGATTGGAAGAGACGGATTATTTTACTGAAAACGATTTTGATGAAAGTGATTTGAGGTTTTATAGGCCTCCGGATATTAAAGAGATGAAGGATTTAGGGATTCAATTTCACTGGTTTTCTTATTATCACAAATGGATACCCCAAGAAAATTATTATCTTGCTGCGGAGCACACGGGATTTGAAGCTAACCCAGAAGGGCGCTCGGAGGGGACCTATTCTAAATATGCCAGCTTGGATGATCAAACAGATGGTTTTCATTTTTACATGGCCTTTATAAAATTTGGAATTGGGCGATGTACTTCTGATGCTGCTCATGAAATTCGTGATGGTCATATCACGCGGGAAGAGGGAGTATCTTTAGTGAAGCGGTATGATGGAGAATTTCCAAAAAGGTGGTTCAAAGAATTTTTAGAGTACACCCAGATCACGGCTGATGAATTTTGGAGGATCGTTGACAAGTTTAGGAATCCTCATATATGGACGAAAGAAGGGGATATCTGGAAATTAAGAAAGGCGGTATATGATGAAGGAGATTATGCTTTAGATGAAA
Source organism: Promethearchaeota archaeon (assembly GCA_029838195.1). Lineage (GTDB taxonomy): Archaea > Asgardarchaeota > Lokiarchaeia > Sigyniarchaeales > SOKP01 > JALGVJ01. The sequence continues at coordinate 76,185 of JALGVJ010000009.1, read as the reverse complement.
TTACTCCCGCTTATATTTCAAGCCTCCCTGAAAGCTATTTTGAATGGCAGAAAAAAAATCGCTCTTGAGCTGCTTTTGAAGTCTTTTAACGCCCAAAGGAACCATAAAATCCAAAAACAACTAAAAGCGGATTACAGAAAAAGTCTTGATTAAAAAAATTATTAATACACGCCGTATTTTCGCGATTAAATTTTATCTAATTGTATTATGAAAATGAGAAACTATTTAAAATTCATTTAATTATTCATTTATCTTGCTATTGACTTATTTTAAAATCGGATAAGGTTTAGGGATACATAGCAAGATAATTAGCAATAACTCGATGCACGTAATCGAAAACGAACGTGAAACCATTTTGAGGAAATGAGAGCGTGCAGAGAAAAGGAATGATGAATAAAGTGTTGATTGTCATGCCGGTCAAAACATTACCCGTTTTTTGATAAGAAATTGAAGAAATGAACGAAATTAATAAAAGAACGGGAAGACCAATTGGCATGTATATTCCAAAATAATGATAATTACCCAAATGGATGCAAAAACTCAAAATATACGTGAAATAATAGAAGGATTGGTATCCAAAAGACACCAGCGCCATTTTAATCAAGTTTTTCCGGATAAAGGGGTATCGTGAGTGAATTATTAATCGAAAAATCATGTCTTCCACTAATAAAATGAACGCTCCAATGAGTCCATGAACGGCAATAAAGGGAATCTTTAAAAATGGTGGGACAATTCCTAAATAATTCATTCCGATGGATAAGTATAAGATTCCAAATAAAATAGCAAAAAGAATAATTCCTAAAGCAATTTTGATAAAGATCCGGCTTTTTTTTTCTCTAAAAGGCAATTCAATAAAATCTCTAACTCTCATCTTAGTTCTTTTTCCTATCCTCCAAGATAGTATCAAAAAACCAGTTGCTTGTCCGAGGAATAGAGTTAAGATAAACCCTGTAACGGGCAAGGGTATGAAAAACATGATGGGAGAAAACAAGACAATAACAGGGAAACTAAAAACAACGGGATATGTAATGAGCCTTATGGGAATGCCTCGAAAAGTTAATGGATGAATATTTATCCTTATTTTTCTCGAATTGTTTGTTCCTAAAAAGAGTTTCGAAATAGGACTAAAAATTGAAAAATAAAATCCCAAACCCCCTATTAATTGAATGATTAAAATTAATGCTCGAAAATTAGCATGAAAGTTCTCATCCACGGCATTAACATGAGGAAAGGAGTTAACCATCCAAAAACGAGCCATTCTTAAAATATTTGAATCCCATATTGCTGTTAAATGATTACTATTATCATCTAAATAAATCATTGATGCCGTACCTTCTTGGAAATCACCATAAAGCTTATTCACATCAACATCAGGATTTTGAACATTTAAACGTGCTGCCATACCCGATTTTATGTCTATTAAATGAACAGTTTGATCGTGTTTTGGATGAATGATGAGGAGATTTAAAAATCTCGACTTCACTTTAATGATATCATCGGAGAAATAGGAAAGTCCCGTACCTATTCCCACGTAAGCCTTGATATCTAAATCATTTTTAAGGTAAGAATATCCCATTATTCCTCCAAGACCATGTCCTATTAGACCAAAGGCTTCTCTATTGATTTCATTTCTTGCTTCAAGAAGATACGCCTTGACGGTTGCGATATCATTTTTCCATTCTGAAATGTTATTTGTGAGAGAACTTCTCCCTAACCCTCTAAAATCAAGACTCACGATTAGGAAGCCCGCAGTAGCGAGCTCAATTCCTAAAGCTTTCATGGTTTCTTTATTTTGCCATCCATCATGAAGTAAAAAAATCACGTTTTTTTTCTCATAACCATTTTCTTGTTGAAACAAGGTTTCTTGAGGAGAAATTATATTTATATAGATAAAATCCCCATTTTCTTTTTGAATCTTCACGTTTGAATATATTTTCACTGAAATCGGAGTAGTACATAATAAACAAGCACCCATGATAAATATGGCTAAAAAAATTCCGCTTAACACGAGCCTTTTAAAATTCATAAAAAATCCGTTCCTCTCTAAACCAAATTCTCAATTACAAGAAAAATAAATTAAACCTAATTTTAATACATTAAGGGAGAGTAATGGGAATTTCATTCTCGAGAATATCATGTAGAAGTAAAAAAAAGGAGAAATCTAAAATGAAATTTGCCATCTCAAAAAGAAATCTTTTAGTCATGATACGTAATCTGTAAATTCGGGAATGAACCCTGCTTTCAATAGAGCTTTATATTGACCTTGCGCTAAATCAATTATGGTTCGGGCTTTTTTTTTTAATTCTTCTTCAGAAAATTTCAAGCGGGCAATTCCCTGCCTAATGGCGGTTAATCCTACTGCAACGGCTTCTTTCACGAACAAATCTTCATATTCCATCGTAGGAATGATACAATCTTCCGTAAGGCATTCTGGAATTTCTGAAACAATATTTGCTAATGCATGCGCTGCAGCAATACACATCTCATCAGTTATCGTTTTAGCTCGAACATCCAATGTGCCCCTGAAAATACCGGGAAATCCCAAGGAATTATTCACTTGATTAGGGAAATCAGAACGTCCCGTTGCTACGATTCTCGCTCCCGCTTCCTTAGCATCCCAAGGGAATATTTCAGGCACCGGATTAGCACACGCAAAAACGATTGGATCCTCTGCCATATGCGAAATCCATTCTTTTTTGATGACTCCTGGTCCCGGCACGCTTAAAGAGATCAAGACATCTGCTCCTTCCAACGCTACCCCACAATCTCCCCTAATTTCCTCCGGATTACTCACTTTCGCAATTCCGTGTTTGTAATTCTCGAGATTTGTTAAATCAGACCGCCCTTTATATAATATTCCCTTGGAGTCAACGAATAATGCCTTTTTAAGATCAAACCCATCTTCTTTTAATAAACGCGCAATTGCAAAATTAGATGCTCCCACACCATTGAATACTATTTTTATTTCTTTTTTTTTCTTACCGACAATCTTCAATGAATTGATGAGGGCTGCTAATGTAACGCATGCCGTTCCCTGTTGATCATCATGCCAGACGGGAATATTTAGTTCCGGATCGCTCCGTAATGTATCCAATACCTTAAAACATTTAGGAGAGCTAATGTCCTCTAAATTCACGCCACCAAAGGTAGGTTGAATCATTTTAACAAAATCGATTATTTGCTCCGCCGTACAACAATCCCCATATCCAATACTCAATGGAAAAGCATCCACTCCTCCTAAATATTTAAATAATAGCGCCTTTCCCTCCATGACCGGAAGTGATGCTTCTGGACCAATGTTTCCGAGCCCCAACACCCTTGATCCATCGCTTACCACCGCTACATGATTCCACTTGCTCGTAAAATCATAAACTTTTTCTTTATTTTTATGGATTTCTCGACAGGGCGCTGCTACTCCGGGAGAATACCAAATACCAAAATCCTCAAACGACCTAATCTGGCATTTTGGCATGACTTGCATCTTTCCTTGATAAAAAAGATGCATTTTTAAAGCATTCACGCCCGGAATTTTCGATCTTCGAATTAATTCTTCACGAGTTATTTTTTCCATGATAAAAAATTAAAAACTTGTTTTTAAACATCTAATTGCACGAATAAAAATAATATATTCTCTGAGCTCGCTTTTCAAAAAGAAGCTCAAATAACAAAAAAGAAAAGAAACAATTATTTTTTTCGATTATAATTTTTTAGTATGACCCCATTTCGAACGCCCACATGCTTCCCTTTTTCTGCCGTTATGACACCATTTACGATCACGTAATCAATCCCTTCAGGATGCTGACGCCCATTTTGTATCGTTCCTTTCTCTTCAATCCTCTCCGGATCAAATATCACTATATCCGCTTTATAACCTTCTTTTATGAGCCCTCTATCGGGTAATTTTAAAATAGATGCCGGAAGTGAGGTCATTTTCCTGATAGCTTCGTCTAAGGAAACAACCTTCATTTCACGAACCCACCGCTGAAGGACGCGAGCAAAAGCTCCATAGGAACGGGGATGGGTGTTTTTTTCCATTTCTAAAAATCCATCAGAACTGGGGCAAACAAATTCTTGCTTAAAAATGGGTATGACGCTTTTCAACTCGTCTTTATGTTTCACGCGAATCATAATGCCCCCCTCTTCTGCTTTAATAAAATCTAACAAGGCATCTTCGATTTTTTTATCGGGATACAATTCGCGCAAGGCATCATAGATCGACTTTCCTTCGACTTCCCTATTATGAGTTGTACTAATGATACCCGTACTCTTCGCCAAGCCTTTAAAGATCATCTTCTTTAAGATGCTTTTTGGAATCAATTTTATATAAAGGGGAGCATCCGCTAAAAACATGGAATAAAGCTTTTGAAACACTTCGTTTATGATTTTCCTCCTCATGGCGGGATCAGTCAAATTTTTTTCGAAATCTTGAAAGACCCAAGTTGGTAAAAGAATGAATGAAAGACTGGTTGACCCATCATCATAAACCGTAACGTCTGCCGTGATTTGAAGACCTTCTTCACGGGCTTTTCTAATATAATCAATCACTTTCGGCGTCATGTCCAATGCATGCTTGCTTATAACGCTCCAATGCGAAATATGCGCCCTAACGTTAGCTTCCCGAGCGATTCGTACTAATTCACTCATTCCAATATCTATGACGCCCGAGCCTTCATTTCTCATGTGAGAATCATAAAGTCCATCAAATTCACTCACTACTTTCGATAACTCAATGAGCTCTTCAGTGGAAGTGATTGATCCCGGGGGATAAACCAACCCTGATGATAATCCAAACGCTCCTGCTTTCATGTTTTCCCTCACAATTTCTCTCATGGCTTCTAATTCTGTCGATGATGCCGGGCGCTCCTCAGATCCCATGACGTAAGCCCTCACGTTTCCTTGAGGAATAAAAAATGCTAAATTAATGGAGACTCCTCCGTTTTTCTCAATGGCATCAAAATAATCTTGAAGCGTTTCAAAAATTTGTTCGGTGGAAATGAATGCTTTATTGAGGAAATTAAAATATTGTTCTTTCACTTTTTCGTTAGCCGGACTGATTCCCAAGCCACACATCCCAACTGCAAGAGTTGTACACCCCTGCAGTATATAAGGCTCCACGTTTAGCGATTGAAACAGCGTAAGATCGCTGTGATTATGCATGTCAATGAAACCAGGGCACACAATTCTATGCTTAGCATTAATTATTCTTGCTCCTTCTTTCGAAAGATTTTCTCCTATTTTTTGAATTTTATCTCCTTCTATTAGAATATCCGCTTTAAAAGCTGTGGTCCCTGTTCCGTCTACGACGGTTCCATTTTTAATTAATATACTCATTTCATATACCTAATCTCTCTATAATTTATAATAACATGACTACGGAAAATAAATAAATTTTACAAATAAATCTTTTTAATCTGGGAAAACTTTTATTAATAGTTTAAACTTCATTCCTTCTCCATTTAGAAGTAAGGAAACTTGACCCTTTAATGACAAGCTATTTTTCATCCATAAACACTTATATACACTTTGTCATCTCTTGTTCTCTCTATAAAAAATCGAATATCGGAAAAAGAAATATCTATACTCCTTATAATTCTACGATCCACTCCACGCGTTTTAAATAAAATTCACAATTTCATCAAAAAACCATGAAATTTTGATTTATTACGCCGATCAGCAAGTTCTATATGAAAACGGAATAAATCACCATGAATATATTATTAATGTAAAAATGTTTTTTAAAAAAACACCATTACCGAGCCGTACATGCTTTTCAGTGATTCTATTAAAAGTTAATGGTTTAAAATTGAAATATTTTTAAAAAACAAAAATTTCCTCTCAATAAATCAAATCATCTTTTTTCAATGGTATCTACTATTAAAATAAAAAAAATCGAGGTTAGGAACCATGTTTAAAGAATTATTAGAAAAAAATCGGTGGTACGTAGTAATAGGCGCCATACTCATTCAATTAGCTCTTGGGTCAATCTACAGTTGGGGCACGCTTACCGTGTTCGTGAGTCCTTATTTAGGAAGGGATCCTGCTGAAACTATTTATATCTTCGGGATTGGATTAATTGCTTTTGCCGTGACCATGATTCAAGCGGGAGCGCTTGTTAAGAAAGTGGGACCGCAAAAAACCGTTCTCATTGGAGCTATCGTCATTGCAACAGGTGTATTCCTTTCCGCGACCATGACCACGCTCATCGGATTGCTACTCACTTATGGTTTAATGTTTGGACTCGGGATTGGATTGGCTTATGTTGTTCCGATAGCTATTGCCAATCTCTGGTTTCCGGATAAAAAAGGGATGATTACCGGTGTCGCCGTGGCCGGATTTGGTGCTGGCTCCTTCATCTTTAATTACTTGATCAAGTTTTTTGCGCCTCTTGGCATTCCGCTCATGTTCATCTTGCTTGCAATGTTCTATTTTGCATTCCTCATCATTGGCTCGGCTTTCATGCTCGACCCTCCCGAAGGCTACATGCCTTCTGGTTGGATGCCTCCTGCTCCTAAAGAAGGAAGCTTAATTTCTTCAAGGGATTTTGAAAGGAGAGAAATAGTAAAAAAAATGCAATTCTGGTTAATGTGGGGCTCCTATTTTCTTTCCGCCATGTGTGGCTTGATGCTTATCGGGACATACGGCTCCTTCGCAAAATCGGATCCTAATTATCTCATAAATAGCGCAGATTTAATCGTATTAACGGGAAGCATTGGAGCACTATTTAATGGACTCGGGAGAATCTCCTGGGGAAAATTAGCTGATCTCTTAAACTTCAAAAAAGCACTCATCATTATGATGATTCTCCAAGCATTCTTATTTTATTTTTATTTTATGACTAACATGAGCATCCCTTTTTACTTCCTGTTCACGGGACTCATCATGTTTTGCTTCGGAGGAAATCTTTCTCTTTTCCCCACGGCTACCAGCGACATGTTCGGCACGAAAAATCTTGGCTCAAATTATGGCGCCATGTTCACTGCCTATGGCGTGGCCGGTTTCATCGGAGCGGTTGCTGTAAATCAAATCGTTCTGGCCTTTGGAGGGTACTTCACGTTATATATCTTCTTAGGCACGCTATCGATAATCGCCGCGGTCCTTGCCCTTTTAATTAAACCTATTACCAATAAATGAAGATTTAAAAATTATCATTTATATTTTTTTTATTTTATCTATTTCTTTTTTATTAGCTACATGATTTTCATTATTATTTAGTTCATTTAGCAAGGACTTTTTCATTTAAACATGGTTCTTTCTTACTTAGATTTACATGTTTGCTCACTTGCAGGGAGTTCTATCGTTTACATTTCTCCTGATTCAAATCTCTCTGACTTTTATTTCCCTGAACATTCAATTTTTAGAATGAAGCTATTTCCTTAAAAATAAAATTAATAGGATTAAAAAGAAGAAAAAATTAATGGTGAAACCCGTCTAATTCGAGAATAAAGAGTATAAATTTAATTTTTAAAAAAATTATGATGTTTTAGTTCATTTCTTTGGATTTTGGTTTTAGCTTGGAGAAACGATTATTATCTTGAAAATCAATGATTTCTTTCTTCTTCAGCTTACGGCGTACAAAATATTTTCTCAGTTCTTCAGCAGGTAAGATAAGGGCAGCGCTAAATACTACGAGCCAATAATACCATCGGTCTAACGGCACCGCATTAAATATGTACGCTAATGGTGTGAATAGGAGCATAAGATGTAAAACAAAAGATATGCCCGTGGCCCAAAAGAGATGCTTATTTCGGAATAACCACAAGGGTTTATATTCAGAAATACACGAAAAGACGAAAAATAATTCGAAGAATACGACACTGGTAAATAAGATGGTCTGTGCGACAGCGATTTTATATTCCATTCCCGTATAAATGATTCCATTAATCTCTGTTCCGTACACGAATCGCGAATCTATTATACTCCAAGAAGGTATCAATATGGTCCAACATGAAACATACAAAATGATGTCTATGATTGAGTTAAGCACCGAGGCAAAAATAATGGCATTTTTAATATCAGAAATCATATTAAACCCTTTACGGGGCTTGAACTTCATTACGTCCGGATCTGTAGGTGTAAAACCTAAAACCATTGCCGGAATACCATCCGTGGCGATATTAAGCCAGAGAATTTGAATAGGCTCTAAAGGTATGGCAAAAAAGATACCACGCGTAAAACTCATTAAAATCCAGGCGGTTAGAATTAAAAATATCTCTGCAAAATTTACACTTAACATGTATCGGAAGAAATTTTTCGTATTATTAAAAATACCTCGTCCTTCTTCAATTGCATTCACGATGGTAGCATAATTATCATCAAGTAGGATCATGTCCGCGGCTTCTTGGGTAACCTCAGTTCCATTAATTCCCATGGCAACGCCCACATTCGCTGCTTTAACTGCAGGGGCGTCATTAACTCCATCTCCCGTCATGCAAACAACATTGTTTTGAGATTTAAGTATATTAAGAATGCGGAGTTTTTGCTCAGACGTCACGCGGGCAAATATATTCGTATTTTTAATTTTTTGGGCCAATTGGGCATCGTCCATTTCTTCTAATTCAACACCGGTAATAGCCTCATCATTTTCAGTCAAACCAATTTCTTTACCGACGGCGATTGCCGTAACTTTATGATCTCCTGTGATCATCATGGTTCTGATTCCTCCATTTTTGGCTTTTTTGATAGAATCCTTAACTTCAAGGCGAGGAGGATCGATAATGCCCGCTAATCCCAGATAAATATAATCTTTCTCTAAATCTTCCTTACTATAATTTTCATTTAATGGTTTATAAGCTAGTCCAAGTACTCTTAAAGCTTCATTCCCAAATTGATTATTTTTTTCCATAATGAGGTCTTTAACCTCATCAATCGGGTATTCCTTACCATTTAATATTCCTTTAGCTGCTTTCTTCAATAGAACATCCGGTGCTCCTTTAATAAAGGAATAAAGTTTCCCGTCAATTCGAACGGCAACAGACATCATCTTTCTATCCGAATTGAAAGGTATTTCATCTAATTTTTCCGCATTAGGAGCAAGTCCCATTTTTAAAGCGAGCACCTTTAGGCAAATTTCTGTAGGATCGCCCACGACCTCTAAATTAACACCATCTTCTTTAATATTGACATTTGAATTATTACAATACAAGGCTACTTGAAGAAATTTTTCTAAATAAGGATTTTCAATAATTTTCATTGGCTCTCCAGAGGGATTTAGTATGGTGCCTTCGAGTTTATATCCCACTCCATCTACAGCAAATGTATTCCCCCCCTCATAAATTTTTACCACGGTCATTTCATTTCGAGTTAAGGTGCCCGTTTTATCCGAACAAATGATATTTATCCTTCCTAATGTCTCTACTGCGGTGAGTCTCTTCACTAAAGCATTCCTTTCGGCCATTTTTCGCATGCCAATGCTCATTACAACCGTTATAACAACGACTAAGCCTTCAGGCACAGCAGAAACGGCCAGAGTGATGGTTATTGTAATTGCCTTGAGGATTTCTTCAATTATTGCTCCGGATGGCATGTTTCCCGCAAACATCAAAATGAGAATTAATTCAATGGAGAACAATGTAACACAGACCAAGATGACTATTTTACCTAAGGTCTTTCCGAAGCGATTAATTTCTTGCTGAAAAGGACTAAGTTCCGGTTCTTGTTCTTGAATCTTTTCGGCAATTTTACCTATTTCTGTAGACATACCGGTATTAATGATCAAAGCCATACCATTTCCGCGAGTTATAATGGTATTGCTATACACCATATTCTTTCTATCGGCTAAAGGAGTTTCTCTTTTTAAAACTTCAGTCTTTTTGAGGATGGGCTGGGACTCTCCTGTCAATATTGACTCATCCACATATAATGAAAAGGCTTTAACCAGCCTTGCGTCTGCGGGAACTTTATCTCCTTCTTTTAAAATTATTAAATCTCCGGGTATAACATTTTCCACATCAATTTCTCTTACTTTTCCATTTCGCTTTACGGTAGCATTACGAGGCGCCATTTTCTTTAGACTTTCAAGAGATTTCTCTGCTTTGTATTCTTGATAAAATCCCAAAATTGCGTTACTTACTAAAATAATGGATATGACAATTGCATCCAGAAATTCAGTAGGAGTATTTCCTTCTATTAGTTCGAAAAATCCTACAAATAACGAAAATATTATTGCTCCAAATAATAAATATATTAAAAAATCCTTGAATTGAGAAATAAAAATTTCGAGGGCCGAAATTTTCTTCACTTGCTTTAGCTCATTTGAGCCGTATTTTTCCAGCCGAACTTTAGCTTCTTCCTCACTAAGACCATTTTGGATTGAGGTGTTTAAAATGTCGCTTAGGGTTTCAATAGTTAAAGAATGAGCATCTAAATTTTTTCTTTCCATGTTGTATCTATTGTTGAAAATTGTTAGTTAATGTTTTAAAACAAGGTCCATTATTAAATTTTCTCATGATAATCTATTATAGTATCATTATCATTCAATTTTTACTTCCCTATTTATTTAATTTCACTGGAGGAGGGTTATATTCGTTTAAATTAAAATTTGAAATTTCATATAATTCTTCTTAATTTTTACCCATGGGCACTTAAAAAAAAAGAACAGCATAAAATTCCCATTCTGGTTCAATATTTCCAAAGAATAATGAAACTAAAAAAATAAACCATTGAATTCATAATTCAGAAGAGAAAAATAAAAATTCTAAGAATTAAGAACAACATGTTCGCATGCATTAAGCCATTTCATTTTAAACAAAAAATCAGAGCAATATTAGCGTTTTAATTTTTTCAATTCTGCAATTGATTTTTCTGCTAAAAGAAGCGCATCCGTGTATTTCTCCTTGTATTTTTTAAGTTCTGCTTGTAATTCAATAATTTTATTATTAAGTTCTCTCAGTTGATCATTGGTTTCTGTGAAAGTGGAAGGCTCTGAGGTTTCCATGGTTTTTTTTAAGTGATTATATTTTTCTTGCCATACTTTTATCTGGGTCTGTAATTCCTTTATTTTTTCGTTTTCTGCCCCGGAACTAATGGATCCGGCGGGTGTTTAGTTTCCCTATTTCTGAGATATTAAGTTTACAAAATATGGTTTGCATTATTATTTAATAGGTTAAAACTTCAATTTCCTTAATTAATTTAAAATGCTTGACATTTCTTGTAATAATTTTTCTAAAACCGTTTGATAGCATTATTCCCATTATAAGAATATCGTTATCATCAATGATTTTTCCTTTAGATTCTAATCTATTATATATTCTTGCAGCCTCCAAGGCTTCTTTAATATTTAAGGGAAGAACTTCTATTCCACTAATAAATTCAAGCCATCTCTTATTAAGTTCATTATATCTTTTCTCTGATATTTTTATTTTTGTTCTTTCTAATCCAATATTAATTTCATATATCGTAATGGACGTAATATAAAAAAGACCTTCGATTTTTGAAATTAGATTCCAGATATTCTCATTACCGTTTAAATAATCAATACAAGCTGTTGTATCAAGAACAATCATTTTACTTGATCTAATTTTGATTTATTCCATTTTCTTCCAGGCCGATTCGTAATATCATTCCAAATTTCCTGTTTTTCCTTTTCAGTAAGCTGCCAAGCCCCAAATGATTTTTTAAGATTCATTTTTTGTGTTTTTAATAATCGCAAAAATAAATCCGAAAAACTTTCCTTTTCTCTCTTAATTTTTATTAATTTATTATAGACATCTTCCCGTATACTAATATTTTTAGAAGTCATCAATTTACACATATTCATACACATATTTATAATTAACTCGCTTTGTCCAAAATATTTGGATAATATAGTAAAATTAATCAAATTTTTTAGGTTTTCAATGGTTAAAGAATGAGGCTCTAAATTTTATCTTTCCATTTTCATTTTTTATCTTTTATTAAAAATGATTAGTTAATGTTTACAAACATGTTCTATTATTAAATTTTCTTATAATAAATATTCTCATCATTATTCCATTTTTTCTTTTCTTCTTAATTAAGCCATTTCATTTTAAACAAAAAATCAGAGCAATATTAGCGTTTTAATTTTTTCAATTCTGCAATTGATTTTTCCGCTAAAAGAAGCGCATCCGTGTATTTCTCCTTGTATTTTTTAAGTTCTGCTTGTAATTCAATAATTTTATTATTAAGTTCTCTCAGTTGATCATTAGTTTCTGTGAAAGTGGAAGGCTCCGAGGTTTCCATGGATTTTTTTAAATGATTATATTTTTCTTGCCATACTTTTATCTGGGTCTGTAATTCCTTTATTTTTTCGTTTTCTGCCCTGGAACTAATGGATCCGGCGGGCGTTTTCCGTTCTAATTCATTACATTTTGCTTTTAGCATGTCATTTTCTTCTTCCAATTCCTTCAATCTTACTTTCAATTGAGCGATTTCTTCCAAGGATTCTTCAACAGTCCGGGGCTTTTGCATTTCTTCAAACATCGTGCGACCTACTTGTAATTCTTCTGAAGATTTTTTCGCTAATATCCTTTCTTTTCTCTTTTGAAGCTCTTCAATGGTCTCTTCCGAAAGAAAATCCAATGGATTAAATCCAGTTCCTCCGTGTTTAGTTTTTCTTCTTCTCACTTGCACTAATAGAGGGATCCCGGAAACCGCTTCTCCGCTAATAATTGCCTGTCCTTTATCCAGACCCGAAATATCGTTTTTATGTTCTTTACTCAAATCTTCCGCACTGGAAATCGTGATATCGATATCTCTAACATCCGACAAATTATGGACTATCCACGTTCCGGCTTGAGCTCGAATCGTGGTATCGAGAAGCTGGGGTCTCTGAGTTCCAATGATAATATTTGCACCAAATTTTCGCCCCTCTTGAGCAAAAAGTTTTACTATTTCTGAAGTTTCGCTGGTTTTTTTCCCGGCAAATAAATGGGCTTCATCTAAAAATAAGTAGAATGGCGGGATTTTTCCTTCCGTGCTAGCTTGATATAATTTTTTGAGAAGCTTACCGGCGATTTGTTCTTGAACTTCCAAGTCTAATCCACGCAAGTTCACAATTGTACATAATCTGGGAGCCACGATATCCTTCACGTCTAGTGAAAAAAGATATTCAAGATCAATATCTCCACCCCGATTCTTTTTTAGATCTGCATATTCAATGATACTATTCACAAAAGGACTTTCTAAAGCTTCTTTTTGAGGGGTGGACCCCCTTTTTTCTGACGTTTTTTCGTGGATGGCTTCTTGCGTTTGGCCTTCGTTGGATGTTTTATCGAATTCCGCTACGAGCTCTTTTCCACAAAATTCACAAATTTTGGCATCTAATGGAATGGAAGAACCACACCAAGGACAGAGTCCGGATTCATCCCTTTCTCCCACCTCGACTTCTTGCTTTTCCTCCTTTTCAAGAGGTGTTAATTCATCACTTGATACTTTCAAACTCCCATACTCTCCATGACGGTCTAATATCACGATGGGTATGCCTTTTTGAAGGAATTCTTCACATAATACACCCATCGTGTAGCTCTTTCCTGATCCGGACTTGCCCGTGATGAAAACCCGCCCTATTTTTTTAACTAAAAGATTAACATTAAAATCATACCCTAAAAGAGTACCCAAGGAGACTGATTGATTCGGAGGATTATCGATCCCCAATATTTTTTTAATTTGTTCATCTGTTGCGAGGTATACATCAGAGCCTATATCAAAAGGCCGATTAGGCCGATTTCCTATTATTTTTACGTTCGCTTTAATTCCTTCTGAATCATTCCAAATATCCTCAACGGTTAATATATAGTACTCTTGCTCGCCTTCTTTACCCTCATGCCCATATAATACAAAATAATTATTCTTACCCACCTTTGGGTCTTTAATTAGCATGGTAGCCGAATGGGTTGTAGTCTTTCCGGTTAACCTGCCGACAGGTTCGCTTGATTCTTTTTCCGGCATTTCTTGATCATTCATGATTTCTCAAGATACCCCGTATTTTTTTATAAATATAAATTCTTCTTAGATTAATTTTTAATCTCCATGATAAACATCTAAATCGTAGCATATAAATGTTTTAGAATGAAGAGATCATCCGTTCATAAGGATATTTTCACGATTTTTTATAAATAATGTATTTTTTAACCATGTGATGTGGTTTATAAGAAAGTTTGGCTTTTCTAATTCCCGAAATTCCTAAATCTTGCTCTCCATTCACGTATTTAACTCCTTCCTTACAACAATGTTTCAAAAATAAATTATTAATTGCTTGATACGCTCCTTCATGCTCTACATGAGCTTTTTCCACGTGAATTATCAATGTATCTAACTTTAGACTAGAACATCTCTTGTTAGAATGGAAAAAATATAAGAGCAAGAAGCTCGATTTCAATCAAAATATGTCATTTAGATAACGCAAGGGATAAATCTCTTTAGAAATTGATAATAAGAAAAATAGGAAAAGGAAAAAAAAGAATTAATGATATTATAATTTTTTTACAATTAATTCTGCCAATCGGTTAGAATACCCCCATTCATTATCATACCAGCTTAGAACTGAACAGAGATTGTCAATGCAATTAGTAAATATTCCACAGAAAATAGAACTGGCGGGATTACCAATAATATCAGAACTTACAATGGGATCTTCCGTGTATTCTAAAATACCTTTTAAAGGACCTTCTGCTGCCTGTTTCATTTTCTCATTAACCTCTGCCGCAGATACAGCCTTATTTAACACGAATTTACCATCCACCACGCTTCCGTCGAGAGTAGGAGCACGAATAGCAATGCCATCCAATCTTCCTTGCAATTCAGGGAAAACAAGCCCAATTGCTTTAGCAGCTCCCGTAGAAGTTGGCACTAAATTAGCAGCGGCAGCACGCCCCCTAGTCATCTTAATAGGAGCCCCTGCCATTGCTGTATCGACTGGTTTTTGATTTCCGGTTAAAGAATGAATGGTCGTCATTATACCGTGAGAAATTCCAAAATTATCGTTCAAAACCTTTACTACTGGTGCCAAACAATTAGTCGTACAAGAAGCGTTTGATATGATTTTATGTTCATCTGTCAGTTTGTCATCATTACATCCAAGAACAACCGTGATGTCCGGATCGACAGCAGGAGCAGAGATCAATACTTTTTTAGCTCCAGCATCCAAATGCTTCTTGGCTCCATCTCTTTTAACAAAAAAACCCGTGGATTCTACTGCCACATCAATATTATTTTCAGAATGTGGTAAATTAGCAGGATCTCTCTCAGCAGTAACAGGAATTTCTTTGCCATCAATTATCAATGATTTTTCTTTAGCTTCAATGCTTCCCGCGAATCTTCCAAATACTGTATCATATTTCAACACGTACGCCAGATATTTTGGTTCAAACAGATCATTTATATACACAATTTCGATGTCATTTTTCCAATTCTGCCATACTGCTCTAAAAAAATTGCGTCCAATTCTCCCGAACCCGTTTATCATAACTTTCTTCATTATTTTCACTCTCTTCGCTTTTCTTTTTTATTATGAATTTTTAATATCGAAGATATCAAGTCTAGAATGTGAAGGTTAATTTATTAATTTTTTAGTTTTTCCATAAATGAGTACACTGAGAAAATTTCTCACTTACTGGTTAAATTTTAAATCAATCTTCTCTTTATGTTTCTAACTCATCTTTTTTTTTTTAAGAAACTGATGATTGTGCTCCATTTATTCATGTTGCTAAATAATAGGGTCTGAGATTAATTTCAAATTTTATTTTTTGGATGTTTTATCAACCACTTAATTTATTTAGGCATGATAATAACACTTTATAAGAAATCATAGAAGCTATTCTTTAACTTAACTCGTGTTTTTAAAATCATCAAAATAAGAGAAAAAGTTTTAGACGAGAAGAGAAAAAATAATTAAAATTTGAAATTAGCTTGTAAATTCTTATCGTATTATATCTCACCTCATTCTAAAAATGCTGTTTACTTTCGAGACAAGAACGACACATGCATCGAATTTTTATTTCTCCGGAACTCATGTGAAATACGTCATGAGGACGTCCACATTTAATACAAATATAAAGAAATCCCATCTTAGCAAACTTTTTATTAAACACTCTATCATTTTATGCTATTTAAATGCCATTTACCATTCTTGAATTTGAAAAATTTCTCAACTCTCCTAAGTATGATTTTAAAAAAGATCTTAAAAAATTTCAATAAATTTCATAAAAAATTTCACTTTTAACGTGATTAGGGCGCCAGTGAATTATCTCTTTCTTTTTTCAATTCTTAAAATTGCTAAAATAACAAAATAATTGGTGGGAGTGATACCCTCTTAAAATTAGCGGGAAATTCATGAAAACTCTGAAATGATGGAAGTAAAAAAGTTAAAAATATTAGAATGATTTTCCACTATTATAATAAATTCTTGAAATGGATTGCCATTTCATCTAAGTTAACCAAATATGTTAGAACTATATCATGAATGACCAAAACATGCATAAGATATTAGAGAATACCATTATCATCGTTTCAGGTCTTCCCAGATCGGGTACAAGTATGATGATGCAGGTGCTAGAAGCTGGTGGATTGGAAATCTTATCGGATCATAAACGCCAAGCAGATCACAGCAATCCCAAAGGATATTATGAATTAGACGCCATAAAAAGATTGGATAAGGATAATTCCATCATTAGAGAAGCACGAGGAAAGGTCGTAAAAGTCATATCTCACTTATTAAAACATCTCCCCATGGAATTTAACTATAAAATCATCTTCATGAACAGAAACATGGAAGAAATAATGCGATCGCAACAAAAAATGCTCGGTGAAGAAGAAAATGGCTATCCTCCTGAGATGATCGAAATTTTCAATAAAGAACTAAATAACGTTGAGCTATGGATGGACGAAAATGAAAATATCGAGGTTCTCAAAGTAAATTACTCCGATATGATTCAGGACCCCATCCCTCAAATTAAACGAATCATGGAATTTTTAAATCTCCCTCTAGACGTGGACAAAATGTTAAAAGCTATTGACCCTACCTTGTATAGAAACAGGGTAAAAAGTTAAGACATTCTAAAATTTCAAATAAAAAAATAAGAATGAAAAAATGTAGAAATTTTTTACTCTTCAATAAATTCTCTTCCTAATAGCCGCATTACAGCATCCGCAAGTTTATTTTGAGTGCGACTAATAATGCCCTTAATCTTACCTTCTTTTCCTAATACCCGCAACATGATACCATTCCATACGGATCCCGGTTCGCCCTTTACCTGTTTAAAGCGATCCCTATGGACTTCCACGCTGATGTTTTCATAATTCTTTGAAGCTTCTGTGCATTTAAAACATAAAATACACTTGTTTATATCTACTTCAATGTCTTTTTCTTTTCTACTCATGGCACCCACGGCACACTCGTCGACAAAATTTTCAATTATCTTTTCATCTGTTTCATTGCACGTGATCTTAATACTCCCTTCCACCACTTTCCTAACTTTCCTGCCATCTTCTAATTCTCGTATTTCTTCCTCAAATTCGGGAAGAGATCCATTCTCCACCAATAATAACTTTTTTTGTCCATCAATGAATAATTCTAGCGTATACCCTGGGCAGATCCACGTGCAAGAGCCACACCAAATGCATTTGTCTAAATCCACGACGGTCTTCTTATCAGATTTGATATTCATTTGCTCGGGCGTGCCGATCGCAGTTCTTTTCAAAGGTACTTCTTTTCCGTCTACTATTTGCGTGGTCACGGGACAGACTCTGTGGCAAAATCCACATTCTAGGCATTTGGTATCGTCGTATCGGAGCACCATTTCTAAGTTTAGCATCTTATATTGATAATCCGTGATATTTTCATCCACTTGAATTGCTTTTTTTGAGGGAAGACTCATTTTTTTTATTTAGCCTTGTGTTTTATTTAATTTTATTTTAATCTTTCTATTTTAATTTTTCGCATGAATGAAAAAAAATTAAAAAAAAACGTCATGCTTTTTCTAATTCCATTTTCTTTATTGCCATCCCGGATCGAAAAGGAATATCTTCTATAGACATGCCGGGTTCATAGTCAAACTTTTCCTTGAAGGCATCATTTAACGATTGAAAGTATAAGGAAAGAGGAATGTTCATTGGACAATTATTATCACAATTTCCACATTCCACGCATCGATCTGCATCATGTGCTATGCGGGTTAATTGATAACTCACAGTATCGATTGACTTTTCTTTTCTTTTCTTCATTAATATGCAATCCACGCAATAACAAACAGGACATCCACGAATACATGTTCCGCAAGCAGTACATTTTTTCAAGAGTTCGATCTTTTTTTCTTGAGGAAGATTTGCCCATTCCTCCAAATCTTTTGCTCGCTTTTCCCGTGCTTTTTCAATGATTTCTTTATATTTAGTTTCGTGAGCATTTTTCACTTGATCCGAAATTGGATTTTTCTGTATTCCCGATTTTTCTAACACATCATTTCCTTTTTCAGAATATACTTTTAAGATAATTTCATCGGATTCTATAGGAATTCCCAAATCGCTAATGGATAAATCTGCCATGACCGGTTTTTTCCGATAACATCGCAAGCAATTCTCCGCAATCGTGAGATTCAACAGTTTAGTAGTACCATCCTCTAACTGAACGAGGAGGCCACCATCTTCTACTTTCTCTTTTACGATTTTCGAAGGATCCACATCCTTTATTTTCTTGATCTCTCTGGAAGCCTTCGGAACCGTGCCCCTGTCTTCAAATGCAATGATGAAAATGTTTTCCAAATTTACTTGTTTTAATTTAGCCAATTCAATGAGCGCCCGCGTATCACAGGGTCTCGCAATAATACCTATTTTTTCTTCCTTCGCTCCTTGAAGTGATTTGTGCACGTACTTTGCCGCAGAATCCGTTCGGGCATATCCATAGGCTAAAAGCGCCGTCAAGGGAAAACCTGACACTCCATTGGGATCAGAAACCGCTTCTGGTACGACCGTAAAACGGTTAATTCCCCCCGATTTTTTATCAACCTTCAATTTTGCGCCAAGTACCTTATCTACTACTTTCTGCTCTAAAAGAGTAGATAATAATTCTTGAAAATCCTTTATCTTGATCAGATATTCAGCAATTGCATCCATGTATTTCCCACTTGAATAGTTATTTTTAATTATTAAATGGAACAAGTTATTTTTTTTTAAAATTTCTATTTAATTTGTTTTAAAACTTCAAGTTGTTCTCTCTTTATTTTTTCTAATACGTGTCTTAAATCTTTATATTTTTTTAATGATTAAAGGCGTGTTAATGGTGCAACCATTTCCTCCACTAGGTTCTAATATTTCCAACCCAGCATCATCAGCTAACACGTTTTTTATACTTTTGCTTTTTTTTTGGAGGTGCCGCTTTTTGTTCTCAACGGACTCGGCCCTAATTCTCTAATTCGCTTGTCAAATTCCGTGGCCGTTCTCTGAAACTTCTCTCCTTCTGCTGCCGAACAGAAGCCCATCATGAGCCTCTCTTCACTAAGTCCAACAGCCCTCATTACTTCTTTTAAATATTCCACCTGACGATAAGCGAAAAAATTCCCGATTTCATAGTCACATTCATGAGGATATCATCCTACAATCATCACGCCATCTGCTCCTCTTCCAAACGCCCGCATGACATCGTCTGCTCCTACCCTA
The DNA here is from genome assembly GCA_029838195.1 of Promethearchaeota archaeon. GTDB lineage: Archaea > Asgardarchaeota > Lokiarchaeia > Sigyniarchaeales > SOKP01 > JALGVJ01. Next base: position 56,580 of record JALGVJ010000009.1, on the reverse strand, counting down.
CCCGTACATGGAACTAAAACAGGCCGAATCGACGTGGGATATTGCGCACGAATGGTTCCTGCCATGTCTGCCGACCCATATCCTCATTTCCAACAGAGGAAAGCCAAAATCTTAATATCATCCATTTCCGACATTTTTTTAACCTCTTTAATCTTCCATGGGAAGTAATTCATCTATCAAATTCATGTATTGTAGATCTCGATAATAAATTAAATCAATCGCTTTCGAAGGACAAATAGCTGCGCAAGTTCCGCATCCTCGGCACGCAATTAAATCAACTACTAGATTTCCAGTTTCATTCACAGAGATTGCACTAAATGGACAGATCTCTATGCATTTATAGCATTTTGCACATCGCTCATCTGACGGTGTAGCTCGAATTAATTCAATGGTAAACTCTCCCTTTTTCATGGGAATTGCCGCACTAGAGGCGGCTCCCTTTGCTTGACTCACTGCTTTATCGATTTCCTTCTGTCCTTGAGATGAGCCGCAAATATAAATGCCATATACTTTAGTACTTATCGGGTCTAATCGTGCATGATATTCTTTTAAAAATCCGTCAGGACTCCGCTCCATGTTAAGTACTTCTGCTATTTCCCTCGTTCCCTTCGAGGGCAACGATGATGAGGATAGTACCACCATGTCAAATTCCTTGCTTATCACCGTATCTGCTCCAACCGGCTCAAACCAAACGCGCAAGTTCTTTGTTTCTGGATCTTCCTCAATTTTACCCACGATACCCTTTACGAAAATAATACCCGCATCGCGAGATCGCCGGTAATACTCCTCATAATCTTTTCCGGCACAACGCATGTCTATGTAAACACACACGATTTCCGAATCGGGATGCTCTGACTTGATGAGCTTGGAATTCTTCAAGGATAAATTACAACACACCACGCTGCACCAAGGGTTTTTATTGATATCTCGTGAGCCCACGCAATTGATAAACAAGATACGCTTCGGCCTTTTTCCATCAGAAGGACGCTTTAAATGGCCCAATGTGGGTCCATTAGGTGCCAAGATTCGCTCCAATTGAATTTGATTAATGACGTTATCATAAATGCCATATCCATAATCTTCTCCTTCGTATAAGTCCCAACCTGTTGCTATAATGATGGTTCCAACTTCTACCTCCATGATCTTGTCTTGAATGCTAAAATCTATTGCAGATTGCTCACAAGCATCCACACATGCGAAGCATTCCACGCACGAATGACGCTCAATGTTTCTAACCGCTGGTACTGCTTGAGCAAAAGCAATATCAATCACTTTACGGGCCGAAAGATACTCATCAAAGTAATTGGGCACGTAAATGGGACATGCATCCGTACAGCTTCCACAACCTGTGCATTTTGTCTCATCCACGTAGCGAGATTTACGCTTTATCTTAACATTAAAATTTCCAATATATCCATTTACTTCAATGACTTCTGAATAGCTTAAGATTTCTATGTTGGGATGGCGATTCGCCTCGAGCATCTTCGGGCCTAATATTCATATGCTACAATCATCGGTCGGAAAGGTGCGGTCGAGCTGAGACATTCTCCCACCGATCGTCGTATTCTTCTCCACCAAATACACCTTAAATCCTGCATCCCCCAAGTCAATGGCAGCCGATAAGCCCGCAATGCCTCCCCCAACCACTAAAGCTGCTTGATTCACCTTGACCGTCTTCGTGGGAACATCCTCTAAAAATCGGGCTCGAGCAATCCCCGCTTTAATTAATTCCAAGGCTTTATTAAATGCCTTCTCTCGAATTTCAAGTGCTTGATGGACAAAACTACAATGCTCTCGTATGTTAACGAACTCCAAATATCGAGGTGGCAAACCAGCTTCCTTTAAAATAGCATGAAAGACTGGTTGATGGGTGCGGGGCGTGCAAGCCGCCACGACGATGCGCTCGAGCTTGCTCTCAGCTATCTGCTCCTTAATATAGGTAGCGCCTCCCTCCGTACACATGCTAATATATTCGAACGCTTTCACGCCTTCTAACTTGTTTAATTCTATAACCATGCGTGGAACATCTAAGATCCCAGCGATGTTAATCCCTCAGCGGCATACGAAAACTCCCACCGTAGGTTTACCCGTGGTCTGATTATCAGACAAATTTTCTCACCTTTTTTATCTTGATACCTCCTAATATATAGGATCTTTAATTCATGTGTTATTAAAACGTATTATATAATTTAAACAATTAACAATTTAATTTAATATTAATTCTTATAGGATTTTATTTTAGGATATTTAATTTTTCTTAATTTTTTTGTCAAATTGGGAAACACCAATGGTTTGAAGAGGAAGATAATGTCATGCTGAGAGGGTGTTGGCTGGAGGGGGGAGATGAGGGAAGAAAGGATAGACCTAAGATTTGAAATTAGGCGGGTGATAAATTGGGGGGGTTAATTTAGAAATCACGTGGAGGGAAGCGAGTGTCGTATTTACAAGGATAATGGGGGCTGGTAAAAGATATGGTTTATTAGGGTTAGAAAGAATTTTAATAAATAGAAATCATCGATAGGGAAGACGTGTATAGAATAAAATTTGGATGAGTGTATTACAGAGAGGGAATCTTTACTTGGTTTTTTGGTGAGAGAGGTGGTGTGCGCAAGGGATGGGAGGAACGGATGAGAGTGGATTATATTTCATGAAAATAAGATTTAAAAATTAAGGGATATGAATTTTCTTATAGAATGAATTTTAAAATGCTTAAGTCATGATTCGGAATATATTCATCATCAAGGATGGGGTTCCCTTGATAAAATTACATTTTGGTGAGTGTCATTCATTAGGGTCGAATGAGGAGTTATTGACAGGGTTTTTATGTGCTTTACAAAATTTTTCGAAGGAGTTAACCGGGTCTACGATTAAATCGATTAATCTTGAGGAGTATAATTTTTATTTTTACAGGGATGAGAGGAGGCCTGATTTGCTTCACGTGTTCATTTCGGATGGCGGGGAAGATCCGAGTGATATTAATTTTAAAATTCGAAGGATTGCGGGGATTTTTACGAGCAAATATGATTCAACCTTGGAGGCGTTTGATGGGGAGGTTTCGCAATTTGATGATTTCAAGCAAGTCTTGCTCGATATGAATTTGGCACGGAAGAACTGCGGGGGGCACGAGGAATGTGAAGGGTGTCCGAATAATACGAAAACGTTAAAATTTCTAAACACGTTTCAAACCAACAGAACGGGTTTTTTAAGTTGGCTGAGAAAGGTGTTTAAGAAAAACCGGAGTTGAGCTATATTAAAAATTTCAATGATAATTTTTGAAGAATTTTTAGAACGATGATGTAATAGACCTTTTATCATGGAATAGATGATGTAATAGACCTTTTATCATGGAATAAATAATTCATTTCGGTTGGATGAGGGATTTACAATCTATTCATTTTTTTCTTTTAAAATTTTTTTTGCTGTTTTTGACAATGAAGCGGAGGTTGGTGTTCTAAAACTGATAGTTGTTGAAGTAGAATGAAGTAAAAAATGGGGATAAAAGGGATAAAGTTTTCATCCAAAATGGGTTTTGTAATGGTTGGAGCGTTCAATTGGTGGTCAATCCCTTTTAAGAAAGAGAGCTTTAACTTAGTCTCGTGTTGATATTCTATTGTTCGGATTTGAGCTCTCTTTAATGATTGAAAAAAGAAAGGGTCATTAGAAAAATTAAATGATATTGTTGAGGAAATTTCATGAATTTTTTCTCGTTTGTTTATTTATTAAAAATGCTAGCATGACATCAAATTTTTCAATTCAAAAAAGCTTCTTAAAAAACCTCATTTTCCCATTTCAGAATCCGAAATTAAGGAAAAAAAAGAATAAAATAAGGATGGGGTCTGAAGTTAGCTTTCATAATCCGCAATAATGTCAGCAAACAGTCTTTTTACAGCATCGAAACGGGTTTCTTCTCCAATTTGCTCCACGTTCTTTAATGAAATGGCTTCTTTTGGACATACTTCAATGCATTGAGGCTCCGGCACCCCTTTTTCGGGGTCGATGAATTCTTCTTTCATGTTTTCACAGAGATCGCATACCAACGCTTTTTGGGAATCTATGTGTAAAGAAATCACGCCAAAATCGCAAGCTCTCACGCAAAAGGCACAACCATTGCACTTGTCTTCTATTACTATAATGGATCCCGTTTCTTCATCTTTCTCCAGTGCCTTTTCAGGACAAGAACGAACGCAGGGAGCATCTTCACATTTTTGACAAGCAAGTGCTATGTTCAAAACGGGTTCAATGCGAACTCTATGAATGCGTGTATTTATGGGATTAAATTCCCCATCGTGTACAAAAGAGCATACCGATTCGCAAGTTTCGCAACCCGTGCAGAGATTGGCATCCACGCAAATGAATTGATGCATTTTTCCTCCCCTGCGTTTTACCACGGACTTTTTTGTTGAAGCTGACATTTATTTCTTTCCTCCTTTTTTAGGTTTTGCTGCTTTTGGTTCTAATTTTCCAATTACAAAATCTAATCCTAGATCTCTTAGAGTTTCTTCCTTTGGAATGCCCGTCTCCGGATCCCATCCGCGAGCTTCATAATACCCGCTCAAAAGGGTCTGAAAACCTTTTTCATCCAGGGTAAATCCTTTAGCCGGTCCTTTCGTGTGAGCTTCCTTGAAGAATCGTTGAGGTGGATGATCATCGGCTCTCGTCCATCCTTCTCGAATGTTAAAGCATTTCGAAAGGTTGACAATTGCTGCTCCTCTTTTTATAATAAATTCGTCCGTGACAGGAATGCCAGTGACCAATTCATATACTTTTGCCATCTCCGCATCGTTTTCATAGATTCCACGAGTAAATTTACAAATGATATAGGAATCAATAATAGCATAGATATTTTCAATATCCATGATTGCTTTTCCTCTCTCAAGCGGTTTATCATAGGAAAATCGATCAAAGGTTCCTTTTGCATCCAGTCCATAAGCACCATTTCTCAAATGGCACGCTCCTCTAACTGCAACACTTTCTCCCACTGCAAAAGATGTCATGCCATGGATGTCAAATGCGGGCATTTCTAAGCCCTTGATTTGCATGGCATGATAACTTGCATTTTTACGGCCCATTTCTTCTAATCGAACACCCGCCATTTTCGTTCCATCACCAAAAATCTTACCCGCAAAACCCTTGCCCATGATCATCTCCTCCGTGAACCGTACGAGATTGTGCGTGGAACCAAAGGGCAACTCATATCCTAAATCCTCTTTTGTTATAATGCCTTCTTCATACAAATCACACGCCATGGCAGCGGTGACTCCTCCGGAAATCGCATCAATGCCTAAATTATCGCATAATGTAATGCACTTGAAGATAGTCGGCCAATCCCAATTTCCACAAGCCGTACCAAAGCCATAGACTAACTCAATATCCACGCTTGCTATTAAATTAGGGTAATCAGGATGGCTCTTAGGAACGCGGGCAAGATGATCACATGCTATGCTACATTGAGAACAGGCTACTTTTTTCACCACCCATTCTTCATTCAAAATCTCGCCTGTAATGGGTCCTTCCGTGATCTTTTCCCACGTACCTTCTCGATGATTGAAAATGGGCATCATCCCTAATTTATTATAACTCGTCAAACCCGCAGGAGTACCTTGATCACGATATTTAGCAGTAGCAGGACCATTCGCCACTTTAATTAATTTCTTCGCCAATTTGTAAAATTCGGCGGGATGAGCTACTTGAACACCTTTAGTTCCTCTAAAACATATCGCTTTTAAGTTTTTAGAGCCCATGACAGCGCCCATGCCCGTGCGACCCGCTTGTCGGTTTCTATCATTCGTGATGCATGCAATTCTACTCATTCTTTCTCCTGCTGGACCGATTGACATTACTGCTAATCGTTGATCTTGGAATTCGTGTCTTAGAATTTCTTCCGTTTCCCAGCAACCCTTGCCCCACAACGTCTTTTCACAAGGAACTAAGTAATAGTCATCATCATCCACCACCATGTAGACGGGTTCAGGAGCCTTGCCCTTAAATACAATCAAGTTAACTCCAGCGCGCCTCGCTTGAGCTGCCACGCTTCCTGAAGATATCGCCATGCCAAAAAAACCGGTTAAAGGAGACTTAGCAAATACTCCGTATTTTGAGCTGGTCGGTAAGAGAGTCGTAGGAAAGGGGCCATGTGCATATACGAATACGTTTTCAGGGCCTAACGGATCAACTCCCGGTTCTAATTCGTCCCAGAGAATTTTTGCTCCAAAACCGTATCCACCAATCCAATCACGAAGAAACTCCTTCGAGATCTGCGATTTGGTAATTTTTTCGTTCGTTAAATCTACGTCCAATCGTAGCTGTGAATACCCCTTGACCTCTTCTGGAATTGGAATTTCTTTTGCTTTACTCATGTTTATCACGATTTTAGTTTCGTTTTATTTTTGATTAAATGTAGTGTATAATGTAATAAATTGTTTGATATTTATATGATTAATTCTTATATTAATAAGTATAAGTAATTAGATCAAATGCAAGGAATTAATTAAGGATTTACGATTTTTTTCATTTTTAATTTTTAAAACAAGCATGTTCAATAAATTATTTTTTTCTCAATAATGAAAGCATCAGGCTCTCTTTCAAAAAGGAGCAAGCTACATTTATATTTTTATATACTCCTCTGGTGAATATAAATCTTTTCGATTCATTTGCAATTTCTCCTTGATTCATGAAAATTCTATAAGAACATAAGTTTCATCTTTCACCTTAATACATATATATTTGATTCACTTATTTATTATTCAAGTAATATTAGGAGTTTATATAAAATGAATGAAAAAGTAATTATTGAACGCCCTAAACCCGCCTTGCGTACTTTCCTCTTTTTTTCCCTTCCTAAATTTGGAACCTCTATCATGATGGGCTTTGCAGACATGGCATTAGCGACGCTCTATATCCTTGCTTATCAAATCTCTCCGTTTTTAGTGGGGTTCGCCTTAAGCATGGGGAAACTCATGATCGCATTTTCCCAATTTTTCTTGGGATGGATTAGTGATGCAAAATATACGCGATGGGGCCGCCGCAAGCCGTATTTGATCATCTTGACTCCCGTGTTATCTTTTTCATTTGTGTTGCTATTACTTCCAACCCTTTTCCTTCCCTTAGAAAATCAAACAGCTATTTTTACATGGTTATTAATTTTTTATCAAATTTTCAATTTTGCTTACGGAATTACTACTGTATCTGGGGCGTGGATGGCCGAGCAATTTCGCGTCGAAGATCGCCCAAAAGCAGCTCAATTCGAACAAACTTTTTCCTTTGCTGGTACAGCCGTAATGGCCGTTTTTTCCATGGTTATTTTAACCAGTTTCATTGATCAAATAAAAGAAAATCCTACATGGATTCCTCCTAATTTTTCTTATACCGTTGTCATTTTTGGACTCATTGTTTTGATTCTTTATTATTTTGCGGCCATATTCATACCAACAGAGCCCCATTTTCCCATAACTTCAACAATGGTGGATTATTTAAAAGTAGTGCTCAAGAACAAGAATTTCCTATTAGTGACATTAATGATTGGCATTGCAAGTCTAGCGTGGACACAAATTGGTTCTCTCATTTTGCTTTTCACAGAGGTAGTTTTAAAATTAGAGGCAACTACTTATATAGCTGCAGCGGCCATCTTTATTATTGGAATCCTCGTCTTTTTATTTTTATGGAGGAGCTTGATCAGGAGATTTGGTAAAAAAAAAAGTCTCTTGTATGATTTGTTAGCAGCGGTTATTTTTCTTCCATTGACCCTACTCTCGCTAATTCCCGCTATTTCTGCGGTAATTTTTGGAATTTTGTTTTTATTAGGAATGGCAGGAATTATGAGTGGGTGGTTTATTTTTCAATCAATAATGATTCCCGATATTAGCGAGGATGATGAAAAAACTACGGGAGAATTAAAAGCGGGCACGTATCGAGGATTTCCGAGCATTCCGCTTAACATCTTTCAAGCTATTGGTTTAATGATCATGGGGAGCATTTTAGAATTACCGGAAATTACTGTTAAATCCTCCACGTTTTCGCTTGGCTATGTATTATGGGGACCAATTTGCTCGTTAATATTGCTCGTGGCTTTTTTTTATGCAAAAAAATTCATTCAGCTTGATTTTGAATGGGAAAAAAAGTAAAATTAATAAATCTCCTTTTTTTTAATATTCTATTTCCATTCTTATAATTTAATGTTAATTTCAAGGAATGATAATTTCTCTTTCATGAATTCGTAGAATGCGAATGATATTTTAAAAAAAAAGTTAAAATTATTGAGTTTCTTTAGGTTTCGAATGAGGGCATATTTTCAAGCAGACAGAGCAATAGTTGTTTTTTAAAAGGCTTTGAATGCATTTGGCCCGTTCTATATGCGTGATCACTCCTGATCCAGGTAGCTTTTCGATCGGTTCTTCATATGCAGCGCCTCCTTTACAGTTTCTCACGCAAGCCCCGCAAGTTTTACAAAATTCTTCGAGTGCGGTAAAATCACGATCTATCGGGACGGGGATGTCAGCATCAGTGGAAATCATGCTCCACCGCTGGCGAGGGCCAAATTCGGGCGTGATGACTAATCCATTACGCCCTTTAATTCCCAGATTAGCTGCCACCGCATGAGGTGGAAACAACATTTTACCTCCAAAAGGATGATGCGCTTCACTTTTATAACCTTTTTCTTTTAAATATTCTGTAAGTTCAATCGTGATATCTCCAAGCATTTTATATACTCTAAAGCATTCTATTTCACAGATCGCACTGGGGGCGGTTTTAATCTTATCCCATTTCATTTCCATTCCCAACACGATGGCATTTTTTCCATACACTTTTAAATCTTTAAATATAAAATTTTCGAGAATGGGTGTGTATCCAATTAAATCCACATTCATGCTTCTTGCTTTTTTTTCAAATTCTTTCCAAAATTCGGGTGTAGTATCTGTTCGGGTATTTTTTTCATTTCCATATTTAGTCTTGCGGGCTTCTTGAAAGCCCTTAAAGGTTCCCCTGATATATTTTCCAAATTCTTTAGCAACCTCCTTATCTAATTTTTCTACGGGTCCGGCGCTCATGGAGAATAATTCTTTTGGAACCTTGAAGACTAATCCTTCATTTTTTCCTATATATGTGGGTTCAATATTGATTTCATTCATGATTCGCTTCATGAAGGTTCTAATTATCTTTTTTTTTTGATAAATTTTAAGTCATGAGAGTAGTTTAAATTTATCATTATTATTCATGCGTTTTATTTTTAATTACATTTATGATTTTCCATGAACTTGTTTTAATTCTCCTTTCTCATTCAATTAGACTTTTCTGAGGAATTTTCAAGCCAAAATTTTAAAAATTTCTTCCTATGAAACTTATTAATATCTTTAAAAATCATATGAAAGAATATTCAAGCTTGACAAGCAATTTCATGAATCTTGAAGAAAAAAAGACCATGAGAATGTTATTTTTTAAAATGAAATAATAAAATTTCTATGCTTTGCATTTTAAAATATATTAAAACATGTTTAATATTCCATGACGGGCTTTTTCTGTTCAATTTAATGAACTCCTGGAGGATTGGAATCATGTACTGAAATTTTAGTAATTGCTTGACGTTCTCATGGAGCAACACGTTAGCACCAAACAAGCATGTCCTTTTTGCGGAAAAGAATTAGATGATATATTTTCAAAGTGTTTCAACCAATATTGTAGGGGAAAAGAATTCAATATAGGTAATAAAGTAATTTATCGTTTGAATCCTGAATTGGGAATCGGAAAAATCATAAAGATATTAGAAATTCCTTCCTCTAAAAAGTTGGATGAAAAAGATTCATTCACATTGATAAAATATAAAGTTCTTTTTCCAAATAAGATCACTCGAATAGTTCACCCCATTGACTTGATTCATCGTGTCTTTGAGATAAACGAGCAGGTTATGACCATTAAAGGACCCAGCATAATAAACTCAAGTGAATTTCTCATTCAAAAAGGTATTCTCTCTTATGAAGTTCTTTTTCCTAATGGTACTATAGAACAAATCAAGGAAACGGAAATTTATTCCACTCACGTCCCCTCTTTGGAAGAAAAAATATTTGATGGTGAGATCGATGCTTCTAAAAATTTTCTCATTAAATATTGGGCAAAATTATTTCATTCTTATTATACTTCTTACCAAATCAAGTGCATTACTAATTCACGCTTAACCTTGATGCCTCATCAAATCAACGTGGCTCATCGTCTTTCTGAGGATTATTTTGCGCGCATGATTTTGGCTGATGAAGTCGGACTTGGAAAAACCATTGAAGCGGGAATTTATGTGAAAGAAATGATGGCAAGAAATTTAGCGGAAAGAATTTTGATTATCGTTCCCGCAACGTTAGTTAAACAATGGCATTTTGAAATGCTCAATAAATTTCAAATCAACTTTCAAATCTACGATGGAAAAAAAATTAGAGAGTTGGGAAAAAATGGAACTCTAAAAAGCTTACAAATCTATCATAATCTTTTTTATCATGATAATTTAATATTATGTTCCTTACAATTTGCGAGAAATCCCAAATATGCTGAATTATTATCTCAAATTTCCTGGGATATCGTTATTTTTGATGAGGCTCATCATTTAAGGCGATACCTTACTAATTCTTCCACGGGAGCGTATCGCGAAACCTTGAACTATTCCTTAGCAAAAAAAATAAGCCAAAATTGCGAGGGTTTATTATTACTTACGGCCACTCCCTTACAACTTCATCCTTTTGAATTATATTCTTTAATTGAATTAATTCATCCAGAAGCCTTCGATTCTTATAGTGATTTTGAACATTTTAGAAAAAACATGCCCTTCATGAATCTCTTAATATCGAATATAAATGATATAAATAAATTAAACACGTTCGAAATTAAAAATACCCTTAAATTATTAAAAGATTTAAAATATGTCGCTGCGACGGAAAAAAAAGAAAAGATTTTGAATAAATTAAATGACCGTGTTTTTAAAAAAGCTCTACTTAAAAAAATTGAAGAAGACCATTCCCTCTCTCAATTTTTAATTCGAAATAGGAAAAAAAACGTGTTTTCGAAGGATTTATTAAATGAACGCATTGTAAAAACTATTTTAGTGAATCCTACCCCTAAAGAATTAGATATTTATAATGAAATCCGGCTTTATCTTGCCAAAATTTACAATTCTGCCCTGAACACGCAAAATGTAGGCTTAGGATTTGTGATCACGACGCTTCAAAAATTATTAACTAGCTCAAAGCAAGCTTTTTTAAAGAGTTTAGAACGTAGATTAGCTCATGTTCGGGAGCTAAAAAATTTACATGGTGAGATGGAGATTCTTGAAAAGGAAGATCCCGAATATTTTAATTTCGAAATAGAAAAACAAGATTTAGAGACAGATAGAGCTCTATTTGAAATAATTGATTCGAATGATGTTCAGCGTCGCACCATGGATCTATTAAATCAAGAAAAAATCCTCAAGGAATTTCATGAGAAGCTCACATCCATTTCCCATGATTCAAAAACAGAGGCGTTTTTAGAGTTAATACATCGCTTATATCAACAAAATAATGAAGAAAAAGTAATCGTTTTCACGCAATTCGTCGATACTTTATTCCATTTAAAAAAGGTTCTCAAGCACCAAAACAAGGCGTATCATATCGAAGTCTTTCATGGCGGGATGACCCTTCAAGAAAAAAACGAAGCCGTGCAAAGGTTTAGAAAAAGCAAAACTTTTTCTCTCTTATTATCAACTGAAATTGGAGGAGAAGGTCGAAATTTCCAATTCTGTAAAATCTTGATAAACTTCGACTTGCCATGGAATCCCATGAAGTTAGAACAGCGCATTGGAAGATTAGACCGGATTGGACAAAAATCTAAAAAAATTTTCATTTATAATTTTTTTATCGAAGGAACAATTGAGACGGATATTATTTTCGCTCTAAATAAACGGATTCACCTATTTGAAGAATCTATTGGCGCCTTGGAGCCAATTTTAGGAAAGATAGAAAAGAATATTCAAGATTTGGTATTTTCGGAAATCAAGGAAAAACCAAGAAAATTACGGGAATTTAATAGAGAATTAGAATTCCAAGTTAAAAGAGCGCGGGAACTCGAAATGCAATTAGACGATTTATTAATTGATAAAAAATCGTTTCAAATGGACAACTTAATAACATCTCTCGCAGCGTGTGGTGAAGTTAAGTTGACCCACGATGAGTTATTTCTCCTTATTAGCTTGTTTTTCGAATTAAATGAGGGTAAATATGGTCATCTAACAAATGAGGTGAATGCGGAGGAAATAGAGGGGGAAAAAAAAAGCTTAATCAGCCATATCACACTGAATAAATCTTTTTTAGAGATTCTCAATAATAATGCGCTCTCGGAATCCTATACAGGAACTTTTGATTTAGAGTTGGCCAAAAAACGCGAAGAATTAGATTTTTTTGCTTTAGGCCATCCTCTCATTGATGCTTTGTTAGATTATTTGATTAGCGATTCCTTCAAAGGAACTATTTCCATTTTAAGGCTAAAGAAAAATGCACTTCCCTCCTCCATTATATCAGAAATATCCACGAATACGGCTCTCTATTTATTCATTTTTAACCTGAAATTTCAAGGATATATCGTGGAACAACAATTTGTTCCCATTGTTATTGATCTATTCGGAAATGAACTCCCCTTAACTACGGGTTACATTTTGGATATTAAACACTTTAAGGATATTTTCCCGTTGAAAGATGAGGAAAATGGGGCTGTTCTTAAACGTGATGCCGCTACAATCCAAGCGCTAAAAATTAAAGCTAAAAAACTCATAAAAATAAAAACAAGTGAATGGAAACGGGAGATCAAGAGATTAAATGAAAAAATCTTCCAACAAGAACTTAAAAAAAAAGAAAAAATACACGAACACGAACAACGCGTGTTGATCCGCAAAATAGAATCTTTAAAACAAAAACTCGAACGAAAATATAATCAGAAGCCCACGGAACGGCAAATGAAAAACATTCAAAAATTAAAAGATGAAAATAAAAAAACAAAAAAACTAAAAGACATTGAAAAACTCCTGGAACAAATTGAAGTATTGGAAAAAGATCTTTTAAATGCGGAAAAAAAATTAGATGATCTCGCTTTTTGGTATTCTGACCTCAAAAATGAGATGAGAAAACGCAACTCATCCAAGTTTTATACTAACTTAGAAATGATTGCTAAAATTTTGATTACATGACAAGTTTTCATGAAAGAATTAGGGGTTTTTAATAAAATCTAAAAAAATTGCTGTACGGGTTTTCATTTGTTTTAAAAAAGTTTTATTTACTTGAAGAAGAAAAAAGTTTTACCTTCTCCTCATGAATTTTCAAGAGTTTTTCATTCATTTCTTTAAGATAATCTCCATGCAAGGGAAAATAGAGAATCCCTAACAGAGCAAAGAAATGAATGATGGAAGGTACAACCGTCATTAGAAAAAGAATTCCCAGTTCCGCTCTCGGACTCTGAATAGAAGCTCCTTGAACGTAGCCAAAAAACAATAAAATTGACGTTCCCAAAATTGGCGCAAGACTTTCTGTTATTTTAATGAAGAAAACATTCGTGCCAATAATTGTGCCTTCCCGACGCGTTCCATTCATTACTTCATCATCGTCGGTTACTAACATCAGTAGAGGATAGTCAAATAAACCATAACCTCCGATTATAGTTCCGATTAAAAGAAAAATCCAAATAAGAATCTTATACCCCGTGAATAAAATAATGAAAAAAGCAGTAAGATTGATTAAAATGATACCAATTTTCCCCCTAATGATTAAATCTCTCATGTCACGGGTCATGGATAATTTTGTATAGATATAATTTCCTAAAAATCCCAAAATAATGGAATTAAACGTGAACAAGAGAGAGGCCGTTAGTAAATCAACTCCTAAAATGAAGAGATATGCAAATATGAAAGAAGAGCTCAAAATAATATTAATTTGATTGAAGGAACGATAGATGGTATCTGCCACAAACGATTTCAACCTGAACATTTCTTTAATGGCTTGTTTCAAGGGAATGATCTCTTGTTGCTTGTATAACTCGGGGCGTTCCTTAAGATTTGCTCCTACTATATAATATAACACGCCACAAATTACCGCACAGACTCCGGCAAACGCTTGAAACCACACCAAGCTCGTTTCGAACAATAAAAAAGCAATCATGACGGGAAATGCTCCTAAAAGAGACATGAAATAAGAATATAACATGATCACGTTTCTTTCTTCTATATTTTCCGTCATCTCAGGCAATACAGCCGTCCATACCATCCAAACTAAAGAAAGCATCATGTCAAATCCAATGATACTTGTTATAAAATGAATAAAAATGACCACTTGATTCGTATAGCTCCACGGAAACCACATGCTGAAAAATAAAAATGCCCATAAGGGGCCGCCCCATTTCATGTAAATTAAACGACGACCCCCCCAACGAGCTACATTTGTTTTATCCGTTAATCGCCCCAAGTAAAAATCATTTAGCGGATTCACGATCGTATATATTAATAATCCAATAGAAAAATATAATTGCTGAAGTTTTAAATTATCCCAAAAAAAATTCACGTAATTAAGACTAAAAATTCCTGCTAAAATGATGTTAGGAAAAAAAACAATGGAATAAAGGAATTGCTCTTTCCGACTTAAATTAGATTCCCTTTTAGAAATCCCTCCTTTATTGCTTTTTGCCTTATTATTGACGATAATCAATATTCACGTTTGATAATAATTTTAACTTATCTTCTCGAAATGATTAATCTTAAATAAAAATTATTTTCATGAATGAAATTGTCCACGCAACGATATCTAAGGCCATGCTAAAAGTGTATTTTTCCCATTCAATATGTTCAACCCCTCAACAATGTATTTTTACATGAAGGATTGGCATGTCTACTACTCGAATTACATAACTTTATAAGTTCATGGATGTTATTTACTAAATAAATTTAAAAAAAGTTAGTTATCACGTGATTCATGATGGATATGGGTTATCACTCTTTAGCAAATTTAGCACGAATTAGAAAAGATGTGAAAAGAAATCGAATCTCTAGCTATGATAAAACTGGAGCTAATATCGACACGAGCACCACGAGCCCGGGAGAAAAACATGAAGTTTGCTATATCAAAAGAGCTGGATGCATTAAACATCTATGGATGACATTGGCCTCAGAAGCTCCTTATTATTTACGAGAAGTAGTCCTTCGCATGTGGTGGGATGATGAAGAAAATCCGTCGGTAGAAACTCCTATCGGCGATTTCTTTGGAGTGGGACATGCTAAAACCGTGAATTATTGGAGTCTTCCGCTTTCCATGGGGCCCCAAGATGGTAAGGGCTTTAATTGTTGGTTTCCCATGCCTTTTGCGAAAAGTGCCCGTATTGAAATTGAAAATGAAACCAATAAAAACCTGGTTTGCTATTATTACGTTGATTATGAAGAATATGAAAAGCTTGATGACTCGTTCGGGAGATTCCATGCGCAATGGCGTCGTGAAAACCCTTGTAAAGGCGTGAACTATGAAAAGATCAAGGGGAATATCATTGATAAATTTTGGAAAAAAAATCTTACTCATGAAGATGACTATGTAATCCTTGAAGCAAGAGGAGAAGGCCATTACGTGGGATGCAATTTAAACATCCATAATTTATACGTGCCAAAAAGCCCTGATTTTAGAAATTGGCCCGGAGAAGGGGATGATTATATTGAAATTGATGATGGAGAAAGAATCCTTTACGGAACCGGAACGGAAGATTATTTCTGCACGTCTTGGGGCCCACTTCAATATTTTTCTTCTCCCTATTTTGGTATAACCTTACCTGGGGGAAAGCAGCATACCGGTAAAATCTCTTATTACAGATTCCATGTAGAAGATCCTATCTATTTTCATAAAAATATTAAAGTGAAAATCGAACACGGACATGCGAATCAGCGCTCGGATGATTTTTCCTCGACGGCGTATTGGTATCAGACAGAACCTCATGATAAATTTCCTCCGTTATTACCCCGAGAACAACGTCTACCACGAGAGGAGCCAAAGGAACTGCCTTTTGATTAATTTCTTTAAATTCCCTATTTTTTCCCTTTTAGCGAAGTAACAGATTAATGGAGTAGTAATATTATCAATTTTCTTTTTTTATTATAATCTTTTTATAGTTTTTTCCGTCAAGAAATGAAGAAAACTTAATAGCTCCGTCTTTTTCTGCTCTCAATTGCTTGTTTTTTTTATCATCTATTCTAACAAGAACTCTCGTGCCCGGTTCAAATTCATTCAGGGTAAAATGGGTTTTGCCATATCCTAATGCTCTAAATACAACTAGCTCTTCCTTAGCATCATAATTTCGAACAGTCGTTCCCGGAATGGAATGGAAAAACAAGAAACCTTCTCGCCATACTCTTGTTTCATTTCGCGATGCTTCAATTGTTAAATTTAAGCCTCTTAGCCGGATGTTTTTAAGAATGCTTTCACGTGTTAAGAAACAATTACCAAATCTTATTCCGTTCTCCATCTCAACATCAAAAAGTTCTTCTATCCCTAAGAGAGGCAGCAAAGCGCCCCAACTATAAAATCGATCTGAGCCTTCCATGTAAGTCCTTATACGAGTGGGCACATCATCTCCCGTTCCCGTAATAGCGTTATAATTCTCATGACAATGTCCTTTAGAACGCCAATCGTTCATGAATAAGCGGACGCTTTTTTTTGCGAATTCATGGGCAATTTCATCCATCTCGTATTCTTTTAATCCCGTATAAACAAGATAATTTAATGGTGGCCAGATTCGCCCTCTCCAGTAAAGTTGGTCTTTAAACGCCTTATCATTCCGACTTATAGAGGGAATGACGTATTGTCCCCAAAATTCTTTTTCATTTAAAAGATGATGATGGATGATTGTTTCGGCTCTCTTCCTTGTAGGCACGCGTGCGATTAAAGGATAAAACGTGGTAGGTGCGAGTCTTGAGCTAAAAGCTCCATTCCAATATCTATCCATGTAAGCTTTCTTTTTTTCATTCCATAGATAATCATTTATTTTTTTCTTCATTCCGTTCCATTCTTTTAAAAAACAATCACTATCCGTGTGATAACCAAGTTCACAAGCGATTTTTGAAAGATATAACGCATCTGCCGTGAACAATGAATTTAAACCGATATCCGTGAGATTCATGGTTCCAATTTTGCGATCATATTTTGCATCATCATATAATGGACTATTATCCATGCCAGATTCACATTTCGCAGCAAAAAGAGTTCCCGCTGCGTTTCCTCGATATTTTGTCTTAGCATTAGATCCCCATTCCAATAATCTATCCTTATTTCCATCTCTTTGTTTTTTCCACCACTCGTGCCATTTTTTTAATCGGGGGTAGATCCATTTTAAAAATTCCCTATTTTCATGTTTTCTAAAGATTTTCCAGGTTATTAAGGAACCAACAGGAGGTTGACTCCTATCGCCCGAAAGAAATCCGGATACGATATAATTAGGAGGAAATTGGCCATCTATAAGAGAAGAATCCTTCATTATTTCAAACATGTTAGATTCCGAGAGCTCTTTATCCTCAACGGAATGTAAAAGGGCATTAAAAAACGTATCCCATAAGCCGAGGCAAGGACCACGCGCCGTTTTATCAATCCCCATCCCAACCATGTATCTATCTGCCCATTCTCTCGTTAATAAAGTGTAAGGACGCTCATTGAGTTGATCCCATGCCAGTTCCCAATTAATAATTGAAGTCATGGCTTGAGCACAGCCCTCAAATTCTCCGCCAATTATTTTCATGGCTTTTTGCTCATGTTCCAATTTCGCTTTCGCTATGCTTTCTTCCACGGATCCTACTTTTTTTACATTATCAAGGCATGCCACGATTTTTAAAGGCAAGCAAGCTTGAAATCCCAATACTGCAATTGTTCCTTTTCCTTTTTGTTCATTCAAGGTTCCATTGTCTCGTAAGTCTTGAAAAAAAGAATTTTCATCAGAATACACGCCAAAGGTCAAGTATTTGCCATCATGCACATTTGAATGAAAATCTTGCCCTGCTTGAATGATCATCAATCGTCCCTTCTTACAAGGAAAATTTATTTCCTGTTCATCACTCAATTCTACTTCACCATCAAGTTGCCATGCTCGTGAGACTTCTACTAATAGCATGGTAAAAGGATCAATCACCGCTCTTGGAATTATTTTTAAAACAAGATTTTCAGACCCGAAACACGCTTGTTCAATTGTAAAAATAAAATCCTTAAATGACAAATCTATTTTGGAATAATTGCTATCCTTCTGGCGTGCATAAACCTTCAATACATTGCCAACGTGAGTATTATATTGAATAAAATAAAATTTCGACGTGTAGGCTTTAAATTCAGGACTATATATCGAAATGCGAATTTCATATAATTCGGGAAATTTAACAAAACGGTTCATTCCCAAGGGATCCCATGTATTCCAAAATCCTGTTTCTTCCGAATCCATACCTCCACTTATCATGATTGAGAAAATAATTCATTCCCTAAAACAAGTTGATATTGCTAAAACAGCTTTTTATTAAAAAATTAATTTTAATGGTTCTTCAATTCTATAATAATTGTCAATAAATTTAAATTCATTATACCAATTTCTCGTAATATTCCAATTCATGTCATGAAAAATGAATTATTATAATAAAAGGGAAAAAAAGGATGGGTTATAATTCAAGGAACAAATCATCTCATGTTTGAACATGTAATATTTTACAAGCATTCTTAGGATATTAAACCAACTTACGAAATCTTTATATCTTGTATGAACAAACTAATAATAAAAAACTTTAAACTAAAATAAATATTGGGGAATTAAACCATGAAAAGCCTAATTGAAACAATTAAAAATCAATTTTATCCCGAGTATGAAAAAGCGCTTAAATTAATGTTTATTGGGACCATTCTTCTCATCATCGTGGGTATATCGGGAACGCTGAATTTTCTCGGAACGACTACTTACATTATAACGCTTTTCGGCACGATTCTTTTTGCCCTCATCATGGGTGTTGGAATCCTTCTTTTTCTTTACAAGTATCTCCAAAAAATCTTCTTCAAGACTCCCATTGGAAAATTAAAGAAAAGCGTGGCATGCGTGTTTGCTATCATTCTTACGCTCAATGCTGTATTAGGAATATTGATGACCTATTATTACATGCGCATGCCTCCCTCCTTCGAAACGGATGAAAGTTTAGAGTTAGAAACGTGGACCGCCGTCCCTCCTACCGGACTACCCCCTGGGAATGGATTAGAAAAACACCATAAATCGAATACTAAATTGTACTATTGGAAAGGTTATTTCTATTTAGCTTATCAAAATTCTAAATGGCATTTAGAGGATAAAAATGGTGAAATCGTCATCGCTCGTTCTAAAGATGCTTCAGAAGGAAGCTGGGAACGCGTTGCTGCAATTAAAGGTCCTGGTCAAAATGACGTGCGGGATCCCCTTCTTACTGAAATTAAAGGACAACTATTTTTATACTTCTTACCAAACTATAGATTTGACCCCGGACCGAATGAAACTTATTATTGTATTTCCAAGGATGGAGTTACGTGGTCAGAACCCGAAGAAATCTACGTGAACGTGAAACATGATACCGGAATTAAGCGGGAAGAAGGATGGGTATTTGGCCGTCAAAGACCTCTAACTAAAGATAATAAAATCTGGTATTGCATGGCAAGTGGGAAAAAAGGACATCATTACATGACCATTTTAATTAGCTCCCGCGATGGTATTAATTGGAACGAAATAAGCGTGGTTTATGACACGTATCCTTCAGGAGAACCTTGTTTTGAATTTTTGCCTGATGGCGAAATCATTTGCACCTTGCGCGTCGGTCGAATGAGTAGCTGGAGTAGTTATGAGTTTGGAACGCCTCATGCGGGGACAATTATAGCTAGATCTTATAATAATTTGAAAGAGTGGTCTTACGCACCGGAATTTCAAACCAGAATGGATGGTGCAACCATTTTTAAGGTAAATGGGAGATATTTTGTCGCTGGCAGAAATCATTTAGGCCCGAGGATCGATACGGGAAACCACGTGGCTAAGAAGCGAACTGCCATATATGAATTACTGGAGGATCGACTTGTATGGCTATTTGACTTGCCGAGTAATGGAGATACTGCATACACGGGCGTTGTAGTTTTAGGAGAGGACGTATACGTTAGCTATTACACGAACCCGGTGAACCATGATTTGCCATGGATTATTGGGCTTGCATTCTATTCCGCCACAGAAATTCGGATGGCACGATTTAGTGCTTCGGGATTAATCGAACATGCAAACGAGGTGAGAGGATTAAATGTCTGAAAACAATAAAAAGGAATTCTTAACAGAAGAACAGGCAAAAAGCATGCGTATTATCGAATTTATCATTCTCATCATCCTTGGATTCTTCATTCTTTTACCCTTCATTCTCTATGGATATCATTTTCTAATTTAAAATTACGTGTACGAGGAGATTAAAGTGATAAGTGAAGAAAAATGGAATATGATTCAAAAGATTTGTTGGATTGCTCTGTTCGGTGTCTCGATATATTTCATCTTGTTGTTAATTCTCACGCTCTTCGTTTAAACTAGAAACAATATCAGTATAAGTATTCTCAAGAAAAATATTTAAAATGTAAAAAATAAGCAAGAAAGTATAATAAAATATATTTTTTTTTAATTTAATTGTTCATTTCTCAGCTCATGATAATTAAAAAGAGTCATCGGGAAGATTTCGATTTTAAAATTGCTTTAGTTAATTCTAAAAAGGCCAATTCAATATTTTGATTTTTTTTCGCTGAAGTTTCTATATAAAAAGCCTTTTCTTTTTTAGCAAAACTTTTTATTTCGTCATTATCTAAAACCACGCCTAAATCCGTTAAAAGATCTGATTTATTTCCGACAAGTACGAAAGGGATGGCATCAAAAGTATATTTCCTCAGTTGCTCAAGCCAATTTTTAATTTCTTTGAATGTTTTTTCTCTCGTGAGATCAAAAACTAATAATGCACCATCGGATTTTTCAAAAAAGCTTTCTCGGAGAAAATTATAGCGTTCTTGTCCGCCAATATCCCAAATCGTGAGACGAGCAGCTTCCCCATCTTTATATTCTACATCTTTAGTTAAAAAATCGACCCCAATAGTGATTTTATAACTAATTGAGAAGCTATTATGGACAAATCGCTGAATGATACTGGTTTTTCCTACAGCCCCCGGGCCACAGATGACCACCTTGAACTTCCATTTGATAGTTGGACTGGTTTTCATTATAAAATTAAATTGCTCTCGTGAAATTTTTTATAAATCTATAATGTACTCGTTTAAAATTAATTTAACTTCCAAAAATTAATAATCATTCAATATGTTTTTTTTAAGAAATATTTTTCTCCCAACGATCGGAACAATTTTGTTCCTCCTCCTTGTTCAATAATTTTTAAGGTTTCCTTCGTATTTTTAATGCAAATTCCACCTACGATGTCAACGCCCCAATCAAATAAAATATCAGGGACCATGCTGGCCGTTGGTCCTAACACTATAATAGTGTTCGCACGATTTTTGAATGAGTCAAGAAGGGATTCCAAGGTGTCATTTAAAAGTGTTGTTCCCGTACAAATCAAGGCATCTACCATGCAATCTTTAAGATTTACCTCTTGAATGCTTCTTTTTAACGGAAAAGGAGTAGAAAATTCTGATTTAAAGGGATTATTTTCAATGATCATGATATTTTTAGTGATTTGACTCATTTCTTGAATTAAGGGTTTGATAAGACCAATAAAAATGAGTCTAGAATTCTCGTTTAAATTTAATTCCTCCGAAAGAGAATGGCTAATTTTTACGTGCGGATTTTCAATTGCCAAGACATGTTGAGACAAGGCATTTAATGTTGCAACACCAATAATTTTATTCAAGCTGGGACGATAACTCACCCACTCTAAAAGCGTGGTTAAGGGTAATTCCGTTAACTTGCCCGCAAATTCGATCTTACTACACGAAGGCGCTCTTATTAGTTCTGGAAGGGTATAAGCCAATCCTAAAAAAGGATCAAATGCAAATGTTTCAACTTCTACGGCAGTATACCCCAATCCAATTACTACTCTTCGTAACAAGGGATAGGGTATTTTACGATATTTATAGATATTTTTCAATAATTCTACGGTTTGTTCTAAAATCATTATTATACGTTTTTCTTAAAATTTTGACAATTTATGATGAGTTAAAATAAAATAACTTGTTCCTCAATATATTATTTATTGAACTACAATATTTAAGCACTAACCGATCATCGCTGGTATCGTGAAATGTTTCCATTCAATTCAAAAGTATCACTATAAAAAATTATAATAAAAAATAACAAAAGGAATTTTAAGGCGTGATTAAATACGAACCTTAACGTCACGTGGCTTTTAAATGAGATGATAAATTAATTGGGGAAGAAAAAGAACACGACGTGCTTAAAAAAGATAAAATGGTCTTCATTATTGAAGATATCCATCATTCAGAAACCATTTTTCAAAGGGAGAAAAAATAAAGCAAAAATTTAAATTTTATGTCTTTCCACTTTTATTATCTTTTATTAAAAAAAGTTAATTAAAAATTTTCAATAAAGCATTTATAAAAAAGGAAAATAAAATGTCTGATGCACTGGTCAGTAGTAATCCCATCGAAAATGATACTCCTTTTCAAACAAGACACCCCACGTGGAAATATGCTTCAAATGCAACGTTTCAAATCGTCGTATCCATTATGAGTTCGGCTCAAGGAATTTACCTTTATTTTTTTTATTATTCGGTAATAGGTTTAAATCAATGGCTTATTTTTCTCGCCCTTTCAATCTTTACAGTTTATGATGCGATTGATGACCCTCTCATTGGCTTCTTGGTTGACCGAAATTTCAGATGGACTAAAAAATGGGGTCGAAGATTTCCCTGGATTGTAATAGGAATTATCCCGTGGTGCTTATCTTTATATCTCATTTTTTCCGCTCCGCCTCTTAAGAATGATAATCCGTGGCCTGTTTTTCTCTGGCTAATGATGTCCTTGATAATTTTTGACACATTCGGCTCTTTAGTCGGAATTAATGTCATGGCTCTTCGCCCCGATTTATTTCGGGAAGAAGAGGAACGCCAAAAACTTACGATGTTTTGGACACCTTTCGATATGATTGCTGTAGCCTTGGGCATGTTAATTCCGCCCCTTTTTCTTGTTGGAGGAAACACTAGAGAAAGCTTTGCATTAATGGGCGCTGCAGTAGCCGTAATTGCTCTTATCGGCGCAGTTCTTTTTTTGCCAGGAGCAAAAGAGGATAAGATCGTGATAGATAGATATTTTTCAGGAGAATACAAGAAAAGTAAGTTCTTTGAAGGAATCAAGGACGTATTAAAACAGAAGAGTTTCATTATATATTTCATTATATTAAACGTTTTTGTCATATCAACGAGTTTATTAATGTCAATGGGTCCATATATTAATAATTTTTTACTTAAAGGCTCTCCTGGCGATGAGATATTTATTTACGTGTTTTTTTTACTCGGAGCTTTGATCTCTGTCCCTTTTTGGCTCAAATATCTTAAAAAAATTCAAAACAACAAAAAAGTTTTGACAATCGGTGGATTTGCACTTAGTTTTTCTTTTATTGTCCTTAGCTTTTTTCAAACTGCAATCGACCTGTATATCCTTACTTTTATTCTTGGGATATCAATGGGAAGCATGTGGGCTTTCATGTACACCATCATTCAGGCAAGTGTAGTGGATGATTTTGTTGCCACAACCAAGAAAAACGAAAAAGGGATTCTTCTTGGGATTTCTGTATTATTAGGACGTCTTGTAGCCACGGTTGATGAAGGTATCATTGCTGGGGTTCAAACAATTACAGGGTTTCCTTCAGGTGTTGATAGTTATGATGCCTTAGTATCCACCCTTACCACTACGGGAGGCGATCTCGCTTTAGCGCTTTTAGGCATTAGAGTTCTCATGGGAATCATTCCAGGACTAATTTTATTGGCCGGTACATTTATATTCTGGAAATTTTTCCCACTCACACCAGAAGTAGTAGCAAGAAATAAAAAGATTTTAGAAGAGTTAGGTTTTTAACATCTCCTAAAAATCTATTTTCTTTTAATTTAACGTGCCATAATAGAAATTCCTCTTAAATATTAATTAAAAATAATAATTCGAGGAGATAATGGATGTATCTCTAAAAGGAACTCATTTATAGCCTTTAATTTCGGAGTAATGATAATTTCCTCGATGAGATTATTTGTTCCATCTTTAATTGTCATGGAATGGAAATCAAGTTCGAGGGGTGTTGGATTTAAAATTATCTTTTTTAAAATGGCTCTACTGGTTAAATTAACCGCAATCGTGATGGCTTGTTTTTTGTTTGGAGATAAGTGAAAATGGGCAGTGGGATCAATTCCGTAAAACGTGCCTTGCGTGAGAATTCGTTTTATTTTTTTATATAAAATCATGGCATTTTTAAGGGCAATGAATTTTCTACTTGTTGGTTCTTTTAACCCACCAACACCTAAATGACGAACCACTGAAGCATACCACCAAAATTGCAACATTTCTTCATTGTCGCTATTTTCATTGATGTGTAAATATAAAGGAATAGAATAAGCCAGGTTATATTCATATAATTGAAATGCCTTATGAGAAAGTAAATCTTGTAGCGGGTTCCACATGCATTCAAAACCCCAGTTTTCATCAAAGCTATAAGGAAGTCCGTGTTGATAATATAAGGGATGATTTACACCTCTACCATGAGCTTCTATAAGTATTTGTGGGAAATGTTTTTTTACGTTTTGAATTACTTTAAAGATGCCTTCTGCGTGCGATTGCCTGTGCATCGGAACCTCATGACCGTGGGTTTTATCACAGCATCCAA
Source organism: Promethearchaeota archaeon (assembly GCA_029838195.1). Classification (GTDB taxonomy): domain Archaea; phylum Asgardarchaeota; class Lokiarchaeia; order Sigyniarchaeales; family SOKP01; genus JALGVJ01. The sequence goes on along the minus strand of JALGVJ010000009.1, from coordinate 31,713 downwards.
TATTATCGATCATGAAGGAGGAGAAATCAGTAAAATCAAACATGAAGAAGTCAATTTCATTTCTTGCAAGTTCTAGTAATCTTCGGGTTTTTTCTTTTACCCATTGTTCATTCGCACAAACACAATATAGATTGATGTAAGGATCTGCGACAACTCTTACTCCTTTAGGTGATTTGAGATAAAAATAGTCCTCCTCGTCGTCGCTCCCGAAATTCATCATTAAATGCAAGGCCAATTTTAAACCATATTTTTCATGAATGGTCCGAGAAAATTCACTCAAGGGGCCAAATCTTTCTTCATTCCAGATTTCGGAGCCTAAATATGTATCCCAACCCGGGTCTAAATATAATGCCTCCGCACCTACTTCTCTTGCTAATTTTGCTTCTTGATACAATTGTTCGAGAGTATATTTTTCGAATTTTTCGCCTTTTACAAAAAATCCTGTTTTTTCAGCTTCCCATCCTAAATTATAGAGTTCATTCCAATGGACAGGAGGATTATAATCTTTTTTAAAGCGATGTCCGTTTTGTTCCAAGTGGCTTCTATATAGATAATACGCCTCTTTAAAATCTCCTTCATATGCGGCGTATTTTGATATTCCAAATGCGTACGATTCTTTAGGATTTAATTCAGTTGCCCTTTCTGGGTCACCATTATAGAGAGAAGCACCTCCAAAAATAATGGATACATTTTCAACACCCCTTCCGGGCAAATTCCTTCTAAAATTACTAAATCGAGAGAATTCAATTTCATTAACATTATATTTACACGTCAACAAGCCTCCTTTATCATTTCCCCATGCCCATCCTTCAGCACAAAAACCCGGCATTCTTGCTTCTTTTACCACCCATTCATTAAACAAGAGGTCATTGGCGCTAAAAAACTCTTTTCTTCTATCTTCACCATATCCATAAAAGCGACGAGAAGGAATTGCAGTTAAGGTATATTCATCTAAATGATCTTGCCACCCTTCTCGTTGCTTGAATAACATTTTTTCAAAACCCAAATTAATTAAGCTGAACCGCACTTTTTTTTCTCCTTCATTCAAAAGAGTAATGCTTTCCTTTAACCATTTATCTCCTTTTTCAAGGGTGAAAACGTGAGTGATTTTGATTTTAGTGTTGCTAAAATATCCTTCTATAATTAATTGGGTTCCCCCTACGAGGCGAACGGTTCTATTTTCTAAATGTCTTGCACCTTTTTCTTTTTCAAAATAATCTAAATATTGATATCGCATGCCCTTTTTTTTTGAAGTCATGAGACTATAATGGTAATCTTGGTCTGAATAAATAACATCGTGGACGCAATCGCATAGTTTATATATAAATTTTCCCGGTTCCTTTTCGTGAATTTCTAATTTCCAGTATTCATTAGATAACACATAATTTTTAATTTCCATGTAAGATGATAAATTATAATTCTTTTTTAATCCTTAGATTTTTCTGGATTGTCCAGATAAAATTTTAAATCATTTCATGTTCCCCCCCTGTACTTTTAGAAAAGGAAAAACATTCATGGCCATTAATTCAAGTTTCATTAAGTTAATAAGAAAAAAGCTCTTATTGAAAGATAAAAGAAAAAAAACATGGATGTGATCCCATGGATTATATCATTATTGAAAATGAAAAAATCGGGCAAGTAAAAGCTAAACTACTACGGGATAAAAATCCTCAAACATGCCAAAAAATCTGGGAGAATCTCCCTTTAGATTTAGATTTATCTCGGTGGGGAGAAGAGCTATATGGCTCCATACCCGTGAAAATTGATGCTGAGAATCCCCAGAAAGAGGTGGAAGTTGGAGACGTAGCCTATTGGATGAGTGGCCAAGGCTTTTGTATTTTTTTTGGCCCCACACCAGCAAGTAGCGGTGATAAACCCATAGCAGCCACCCCCGTAAATGTATTTGCTAAAATTGAGGGCGATCCAACCATATTTAAACAATTTTCCCATTTTAAAGGCACGGTTAAAAAAGGGGAATGAACATTTAAGGATGAATCGGCCATAAAAATTCCCTATTTTTATTTTCTCTCTTTCATGTTTTTTTCCTTTTCTTTAGCAAATCCATGGAATGAAATGGTAATAAATGGAGATATTAAAACAAATTTTTAAGGGGTTTAAAAGAATAGAAACAAGAATGATTGAAGAACCCGAAAACCATGAAGAATCGGGATCTCACATTCACGTGAATAGAGATAACTTCGCAAGAAAAATCACGTGAAATTTACAATCGTATTAGAAATAGCTTGTATCGTTAAAAATGTAAAAAAAAAATGAATTTAAATAATTCACTCTTTACCTAATTTTTTTCTGGCTTTCTTATAATCATTATCCACGATAAATCGTACTAAGCGTGGAAAATGGCGGAATAATCGCCAAATCATCTTTGCTTCCCCGGGTAATATATTATATTTTCCTTTTAATACGCCATCAATAACGACATCGGCAACCTCTTCGGGCTCTAACATTTTGGCGCTTTCTGACAACATTTTACATTCTTCGGGCTTAGTTTCGTTTTCTTTTTGTAATCCGGGGGTATTTGTATCGGGAGGATATACCACAGAGATTTTTATATTATACGGAATTAATTCATTTCTAAGAGCTTCTGATAATCCAACAATCGCATGTTTCGTTGGGGCATAAGCAACGTATCCCATTATCCCGAAATATCCCATCATGGAAGAGAAATTAATAATATGACCTTTTTTTTCCTTCATGAAATGAGGTAAGAGAATGAGAATGGGAACTAGTTGTCCATAATAATTCACATTCATGTTGTTTTTAAAATCTTCGAGAGTATAATCTTGAACGTATTTTGAGCAGGCATATCCTACGGCATTAAATAAATAATCCGGGACACCGTGCCGAGAAACAAAATTTTCTAATAACGGTTTCAATTTCTCAAAATCCGTGGTATCACAGGAGATGTTTTCTACAAATTCGGTATTTTCGCTTTTCACGCTTTCAATTTCTTTCGTTGCTTGATTTAAAACATCGACTCTTCGGGCGATGATGCACACGTTTCCTCCATACTGAACAAAAAGTTTCGCCATTGCCAATCCCATTCCGGAGGAACCGCCGCAGATGATAGCCGTTTTCCCTTTAAACGGTTGTTTTTGGATTAATTTTTCTTTTACCATGATTTATTTGCCTCTTTACATGGAATTTTTGAATTAAAATTAAATTCATAAGTTCATCCAAGCATACATAATAAAGATTGGACCAAAAATTAAATTAAGTCCTATAATGAAAATTGCCATGTACGTGTCAAAGCTTTTCTTCTTGAACACATCGTTCTGGTAATCAAACGCAAAATCGATCAAGCCTAAAAAAATCATTCCTGCTCCTGCTAAAGCAGAAAAAAAGTATCCGAATTTTTGCATTAAAAGAAGTCCAATAGCCGCAATGAACAAGCAGGGGGTAATCCATCCTAAATCGGGAAGGGGAAACGATAATTCATGTTTGAAGGAGATCTCATCCATTTTCCGTGTTTCACTCTTATACTCCGTGAAATAAAACATGATCCAAAAGCCAATGAAGCCAATTCCAATAAGGATTTGAAAAATTGCCATTAACATTTCATACATTTTTTCGCACCAATTTAGTAAATAATTTTGTGTATATATTTCGTTAAATCCATTATTAAAAATTTCTAATTTTAATTAAATAATACCTTTTATTTATTTTTGATTAAATTAGCAAAACTTTATTCATTCAAAATTATTTTTCACTTAATGCCACGAAATAAAAAACATGAAATATACTATAGATAAAATGCTTAATAAAATCCGGAATTGGATTGAAAGACAAAAAGATTCCTTCACTCATCATGTTAGAGAATTTGAGAATTCACTAACTAATGCGAAAGATGGTCGTCATTTCATTGAAATGCGCCTTCCTATATATAAAATAACTAAGGAATTTGAATCCGCCCTTCGAAAAAAATATGAGCACGTGTTGAGTACCATCAAGATTCGCGAAGCTCATAAAAAAGATGTAAATATTGTGCGAGATCTTTATAATATTTCGTGGTCCACCGCTACCATGCCGTTCAACCCCATACAAAATTCTACTTTATTAAATGCCATTAAAAATCCTGACATTACAATCCTCATTGCAAGTCAAGATTCTGAGGATGTCGGATTCATTATATTAAAAGTAGAAAAAAATCATGAAAAAGTCGGAAATATCATCGGAATTGGAATTCTCTCTGAATTTCGATACCAAGGGATAGGAACGGCTTTAGCCATCGCGAGTTGGGATTTCTTTAAAAAAAAAAACGTTAGCGAGCTCAAATGCAAAGTTTTCTCAGAAAATAAAAGTGCCTATAAATTCATGACGAGATTGGGTTTCGAAGAAATAATGAGCCCCGTTAGGCCTACTTTTTAATTAAAATAAATTGAATTTCTTGTCCAATTTTTTGTAAAGCGGTTAAGATTATACGTAAAAAATTACGATTTAATAAATATAGTAAGAAATTTTAAAAAATCTGATAACGCAATAGAAAAATTAAGGGCGTAAAAAAAAATAGAACATTTAACTAAAAAATGAATTAAAAAAAAAGAACATCAAGAAATTGGCATTGGCCTATTAAATAATGTGGTGTTAAAATTAAATTTTCCCCCAATCTATAAACTTCTCCATTCTTATCATGGTTTATCAAACCTATAAATAGGACGCTTGAGATTTCTTCTCTACCATGGAAAAAAGATGATATTTCATTAATAGAGAGATTATATTCTTTTTCCCAAATTATATTAGTTTACTAAAAGCTTCCCTCAAAAAAATGCATGACCTCCATATTTTCAAAAAAAAGAAAAATAATATTACAAAATAAAAAATAAATTTATATTATTTTATTCCATGCGAGAGCCCAGTATTGATTTCTATTCCACATCATCATAAATAGAGTCGTGAATGTCATGAGGAGGAACTCCCACTTCAGCGATTCCCCCATCAACAGGAAGTACATGCCCCGTAATAAAATCTGAAAGCGGTGATGCCAAAAATAATACTACATTAACCACGTCTTGAACTGTTCCAAATCGACTCAAAGGCGTTTTTACATTGCCATCGATATACGTTATTTTCATATCTCGTTCACTGTTCAGGTAAATGCCCGTAACGTGAAATCCTGGGGCGATCGCGTTTGCCGTGACTTTCGGTGCTAAGGTTTTTGCAAGAAGTTGCGTTAGAGCAATCACTCCCGCCTTTGTGATACTATAGGAAGGAATTTTCGGGTCAACGACCATTCCTGCGATTGAAGCCGTGCAAACGATTTTACCCGCAATGGGTTCGAATTTGTTGGCTTTCAATTTTCTCCAAAAGGCTTTGGCAACTAACCATTGACCCTTTAGATTTACGGCCATTATTTTATCCCAATCATCTTCTTTTATTCTGCAAATGTTTCGACCATATGCTGTTGCAATTCCTGCGTTGTTGAACAAGAAAAAGATGTTGTCTAATTCCTTGGCTGCTTGTTTTGCCATAGCTTCTACTTGATTCGATTTGGAAACGTCGCAAACAATCGGCACTACTTTTCTTCCATATTTCTTTTCAACATCGGAGCTGGTTTCTTCGAGCAAGTCTTTATTAATATCAACCAGCACTAAATCAGCACCGTGCTCTGCAAAGGCGTGAGCGACTCCACGACCAAATCCAGAAGCCCCGCCTGTGATTACAGCTCCTTTTCCCTCAAGAAATTTATCAATTAACAGATTTAACACACCTCATTTATTATAATTAAATCGTATTTTATATCTTTTACGAGAAATAAATTTTACTAGTTATTTTTAGATTTTAAAACTTGTCTAATAAATATAATGGTTCCAATGAAAATAAACAATATTGAAGGGACAATGAGGCTGAACAATTGTTCCATGAAGCTTAATTGAATCAATCCAATTAATCCAAGGATGAGAAAAATGAATCCCCATAAGAGGATATAGTCCTTATCATTCATTTTACTTTTATTATTATTATAATTATTATTAGAATTTTTCTTATCGTCATTCATGATTTTCATGTCATCCAACCTTTTCACAATTTCATTTTTTTAAAAATTAAAGGCCAAATAAAGAACCCAAAGGGTAGCGAAAGGACATACACGAGAGCGTTAAGCCATGTATTACTTGTATCTAAAGTAAAATATAACGCAATGTACATGATGGAAAATAAAATTAAACCCAATAACACCCGCATGATTATTTTTCCCGTGCTTGAATGTTCTTCATGGGCCTGAAATTTAACAAGTTCTTCCTCAAGAATAATTCCAATACTGAATCCAATGAGCTTTCCTCCCTCATCTCCAAAATTATATAAATGAGATAAGGGATATAGAAAATCAGTAATTATTGTAAGGAACACGCCTAGGAGAGCAAGTGTTACGCAAAAAAAGGTAATTCCATGGCGATTAACCAAACTTTCGAATTTGGGTTCTGCGATAACTGCTAAAGATAATATAAGGGTTCCAAAAATCCAGCCTGTGAGAACATCTCCTAACCAATGGACTCCCAGATAGATTCTGGATAATCCTACTAAAACAATGATGATGATAGAAGAAATCCACATGCTCGTTCTTTTAATCTTCATGGCAGAATATCCCCAAAACACCGTTGAACTCATGGCATGGCCACTGGGTGTGGCTAAATGACCGGCTCCAATGAGAATCCATTGGTCTTGAGGAGGCCGTTCATTCCCAATCAGTGCTTTTGCGTAATAATTAATGATGCTGGAGAGGGAATACATGACAAAAAGATTTTTTCCAAATTTCTTATCAATTCCCCAATAAATACTAAAAATAATTCCCAAATAGAGTAAAGTTCCTCCTAATTCGGTAATATATCTAAAAAAGAGCTCTGCATGAGGGAAGAAGGCTCTTAACAATGCATTCCAATAAAAGTCAAAAAATATGGGCGTTAATATGATCCAAGCAATGAAAACTGCGCAAAGGATCATTAAAATTATCTGAAGATAAATTTTTTTTATCAAGAACACCCTTTTCAAGAGATTGAAATCTTTGAGAAAATATTACTTAATTAAATAAAATTCGGTCGTGAAACCATTTAAATGTTTAGAATTACATGGTATTTACAAATTTCTTAATAACAAAAACTTAATAATTTTCATTACCTAAATTGTTATATTATCCTTAAAGTGATTCGAGTGGTTGATAAAATCATACCTTTTTTAATTAATATAGGCGAACCCAGTGCCGCCCGTTCTAAAGCAACGCTTCTAAACGAGATCGGTATGGCTCTGATTGAATGCATTAAGCTTTATGGAAAAAAAATCAAAAAAATGGGAAAGATCAATAGAATTGCCATGTGTTTTTGGCCTGTTCGTCTCGTTCCCTTAACAGAGACTCGTGCTTGCGTGTGTAGCTATTTATTGAATAAAGCAGAAAAATTAAATGTAGGAACGTTTAACGTATCACCTCCACCTCCAGAAAACGTGATTAAGGCTGCTGATGCACGCTCTTTTTTAGATGCCCTGCGCTCTTATAATTCTAATTATTTGGCTAAAGTTAAGAATTATAAAAGAAATACCGTGGTTCAGGAAGCCCTATTTAGTTCCAAAGAGGTAGATTATTTCAAGAATTTTTTTCTTGAAATGTATGATTTGAATGCATTAAACGAACAATATTTTGTACTGGAAGGAGAACCCATTGCCAAAAGCGTGGATCAAATTAAAATCGTTCAAGAAATCCATGATTTTGTCGATTTGAAGGATATTAAAATGTTGGATGCTCATGCGGACACGATTAGTTCTTTATGCGATACATGGATCCAAAAAATTTCACAAGAAGCGGATGAATTAAGAGCCTCTAAAGTAGATACGAAAGAGGAAGAGAAACAACTGACAATTCTCAATAAAGAACTTCAAAATGAAAAAGAAAAAAAAATCGAAACAGAGCCAAATGATTTACTTAAATCAGGAAAATATAAGATCATGGACCGCACTGGCGAATTAAATAGAGATCTTAATTCTATCCACGGGGCGCTTGAAAAATTAAAAAATGCCGTGAATAATAAGAATTTATTCCTAGTGGACGAAGCAATGAATAATCTTACTATTCAATATAAAAATTTAGGCAATTCCATTGATAGATATAAAACGGAAATAAATCAATTAAAGAAAAACATCGACCAAGAACTTTATCAGATTGAAAAAGTACATAAACAGAAGATAGCATCCCTAGAATCAAAAATAGCTGAAGTACAAAAACAAATTGAAGAAAAACACGGACAATTAAGCAGTCAAGTCGCAGACATGGAAGCTCTCGTGGTGCTAATTCGAGAAGAAAAACAATCGTGCTTGAATAATATTGAAACCATTAAAGACATGGAATTAACTAATGTTCAACAGTTTCTAAATGATTATACAATTGAAATTAAAACAAAAAATATTGTGGTAGGAATTCCGATTTTTGTATTCGTGTTTGTTAATCCTGACACTAAAAAAACGGTCGAACGAGCACCCATTTTCCCGGTAATGATTGACAAAAATAAAATACTTCATAACAAGATAACTGATAGTTTTCGGGATAAAATTCGAGATCTAATGAATAAATTTCCCCCCATGGTTGATTTAACAGAAAATGAAAGTCAAAAAGCTAATTTAATAGAAATGAAGAACCTCGACACGCTTCTTGAGGACGCCATCAATGATCTTCGCGTAAAAAAGATACTCAAGCAAAAAGAAGCGGATAAAGCTAAAAATATAATTGCAAATATTATATGGTAAGTGTACTTATTTAATTCTTGTTCAAGATCCCCCTTTTTTCTTTTTTTATTTCCGCAAGTCGTTTTCCCAACTTTTAATTTGATAATTTTGCTTTTCTCGAGAGATTAATAATTCTTTTTCGACGTCGACATTGCTCTTAAAATTCTCAGATATTAAACACCTTGCCATTAATGGTCAATATGGAAAAAAAATTAGTTTCTCTAATAGTTTATTAAAGGATTCCCCACTCCACTCATTAAATTACTAGGTAAAAAATATAAACAAAAACTTTTAATGTACTCTCACCAAATTATCTTTAAATATAAATTACAATAACGTATTAAATCATGAAAGAAGTAGAAAAGAAAATATTAAATCGAATTGACGAAATGCGGGATGAAATTATTGATTTCCACCAACAAATCGTCAGAATTCCTTCTGAAAATCCTCCCCGAAAATATAAGGAGATTGCCAGATTTACGGGGGACGCATTTAACTCTTTAGGATTAAAAACAATGATAAAAAGAGACAATGTAATAGGAGAAATAAACGGAGGAAAAGGGCCCACTCTAATTTTCTATGGACATTTAGATACCGTTGAAGCATTTTCAGGATGGACGAAAGATCCATTTGGAGGAGAAATTGTAAATGGAAGAATCTATGGGCGCGGAGCTTCCGATGATAAATCCAGCGTGACGGCAGAAATCTTTGCGACTAAGGCATTATTGGAAGAAAAATTAAAAATCAATGGAAAACTCATTCTTACGGCGGTAATTGACGAAGAAACGGGGGGATTTAGGGGAGCTGATTATCTATTGGATAAAAAAATCATTCAAGGAGATGCATGTTTGTTAGGAGATGCTCCCAGTGATTATCCCTTTGGATATTGCGGAGGATGCATGTATGTGACTTTCACAATAAAAGGAAAGCAAGCACATGGGTTAGGCTTTCCCGATTTACCCCCACCTTATCGAAACGAGAAATCCGGAATTAATGCAATTGAAAAAATGCTAAAAATTCAAAACTTTTTAATGGAATTAAAACGAGAATTTCTTAAAAAGGAAACAAAATATCCCATGCCGCCCGGTTGGAACGCTGCTGTTAGTAGTGTAAACATGGCAGAGATTCACGGCGGAAATAAAATCACGACCGTTCCGGATAAGTGCTTTTTACATTGTTCCATTAACACCATTCCTGAACAAGATGTAGCCAGCATAAAATCAAGGATTTTGGAATACATTGAAAATTTAAAAAAAGAAGATCCCTACTTAGATATCACGGTTCAAATGCCCGTTGTATTCGAACCGCAAGTGATTAATGAAAACTCGCCATTTGCTCAAGCAGTGCGAAGCGCAACAAGAGGCGTGTTTAATGAAGAACGGGAATTTAAACTCTTTCTGCCCTCCACTGATGCCCATTGGTTCCAAGAACGGGGAATCGAAACCATCTTGATTGGATCTTCCAGATTTGATAATAATGTTCATGCGGAAGATGAATTCGTATATATCGAAGATTTAATAAATACAACAAAGCTCTTTGCCCTTACGGCGTTTCATTATCTAAAAATGATTCCATGAAATCTCCTCTTATTTTATTTTGTTTTTCTTCGGATTCTTTTTAGCCATTCTAACGAAACATTTATGAATTGCTCTAAATGGGCATTATCAAAATCGTGAGTTGCTCCTTTTATTTCAATCAATTGATGTCCTTTATCGGGAGGTAGTAAAGAGAATGCTCTTCTCGTCGATTCAGCTTTTACAACAGTATCTTCTGTTCCTTGAATGATGATCGTGGGGATCTCATGAACCCTTAACAAGGAATCAATATCAAGACTCAAGAGATCTTCAGAAAAACTTTTATCAACCAATATTTTTCCCCCTACGCCTGATGAGGGTAATTTTAAGGGGCGTTTATGTAGATTATCCAAAATTTTAAATAAATTTAATTTTTCATCCTCGAACGTTTCTCTATAATATAGAACTGGAGCCCATAAGACCATAGTTTTAATCTCTGGTAAATTAGACACCAAGACCGTTAAGCCACCAAATGATAACCCTAATAAAGCAATCCATGTATAACCGAGCTCTTTTGCCCAAGAATGGACATCCGTTAAATCTCTTACTTGTTTCGATAAGGTAACGACTTCTCGTTCGTTTTCTCCGGAACCAGAAAAATCAAAAGTAAGAGCATCAAAACCCTCCTCATTAAAGATTTTTGCGGCTCTTGGATATCGACCCCATTCATCTTTATCCCCGGTAAATCCATGACACATTATTATTAGGGGTGCTTTTTCTTTTTCGTCGAAAATAAAGGGCTCATGGGTCGTGTAAAGAACTGCACTGAGAGTTCCTCCCACGCTTTTAGAAATGAAAAACTTTTCTTCCATCAAGAAAATAAATTAACATTGATTTATATAGCATGGCATGAGAGATAGTTGCTTTTCTGCTCCAAAAATGGGACATTTTCTCATCCTTCTTTAAAATTTGCATGGTTGAAACAAACAAGATCCAATTCCTTCACATTTGCCGAGAAGACTTATATGGTTTTTGTACGATTTAAAATATGGTTCATTTATTCAACCCTTTTTTATCCTAATTTTTGAGAATCTTTAAATACAAAAAATATTATTATTCCTTTATCATGAGTTTTTCGAATTTAAAAAAATTAAGTGAAGGAAAAAATAAAGTATATCTCGTATTAACGATTTGGACCTTGATTGGATACATTTTTTTCGAATTCTTACCTCCTCTGGTTGGCGTCATCGTGTTTTTACCTCTCATGGGAGTGTGTCTCATCTTTTTCTTTGCTTCGCTTTTCTCGCGAAAGAAAGTTCATGAGTTTACCACCAAGCGAATTATCTTCCATTTAATTATTGCCCTTCCTTTTATCGTGCTTTTAGTTTACATTGGGATTTACTTGTTTTACGTAGCTTTTGTCTCTTATATGATCATTACGGCGTTTTTCACGGTTTATTCTTTTTATAGATTAGGAGTAAAAGTTCATGAAACCATCGAAAAATTCCCCAAAGTCCTAAAAGAAATAGCAAAATGGAGTGTATTTCTAGGTGGATGCATTATATCGGTAATCTTAATCTTTGCAACGGCTTTTATCCTGATTAACTTGCTAGGGTATACGATTGACGAAAACCAATTTAATGTTTATGGTGTCGCCTTGTTCTTGGTCATCATCATCATTTTATTGACCGTCATCGCCTTGATCGTTAATATGCGGGGCATTTTAAATACATGGATTGGCGTGTTTTTCCTTGGCGTTGCCATTTATGCTGCTTATCAAATGTACTCCATTTCTTCAAATCTACAACCAGATACGGGAACAGGACAACCTCTCGCTGTTCAACTCATTCTATTTTTCGGAAATTTATTACTCCTATTAAACAGTTTCGGAAATCTGCTCGGAGAACAATCTGAATTTCTTAAAAACAAGTTAAAAATCTTCGGATGGGATACTGTCCTTCTCTGGTTAATGTTTAGCACGGCTTCTTATCGATTTGCGGAGGGCTTGCCTGGAATAGAAGCTAGCTTGTTCAAGAGCATCGTGGTTTTCCTCCTCTTCATTCCCCTTACTTTCTTCCTTGGAATCTATGGCATGAATTTTTACATCAAAAAGGATCGTGAACAAAAAGCTAAACCCGCAGAATCAGCATTAGAGATGGCCCAACCTGAAGAATCTTTGGAGGAACCTTAATTTTTTTTATTTTTATTTTTTGTTTCATGGTTCCTTATTGTTCGGGTATCAAGCCCTATCCATGCTTGAACCTTTATTTCTTTTTCTTCTCCACAATTTACCATTATTAATATCATTTGAGAAGAATCTAAAGATTATTTATTGAATACCTTCATGTCTCCTAAAATGAAAATAATTCATTTTTAAAAGGGAAAAAAAAAACTTAAATGTGAAATAGGTCATTTTTCTGAAATTAAAAATTTAGATATCATGTCAGGCAATAGAAACCCCAAAAAATACATTAAAGAACTGAAAATCAGAATCAATCGTATCACGATTAATAATAATGGCGTCATGGTAATCGTTGCGTCGATAAATGCCCCTCCCGTGAATGATATGAACCCAATTAGCAAAAATCTCGCCTTCCAAACCACGATAGGATCATTTGACTTCATTGAGCGAACTGAAAACAAAATGCCCGTGGATATGGTAATTAAAAGCGCAAAAATTTGGAATATTAAGGGAAATAAGGAAGGTTGATAATAGAATGTCTGCTTGATCTCCCCCAATAGTAATGGATCTATAATTAACATCACGATCAAGGCAATTTCATACGGAATACAAATTATTAACGTTATAATGTTAATTCTTTTCTTCCACTCTTTATACATGAGAATCCCCACGGCATTCATCCAACACAAAACCGCTATCGGAATGAAAATATTTGCTATAAAAATGTAAAGAAATACTCCAAAACGATAATTAAATAAAACTATTGATAAAAACGAAAAAGAGCTCCCCCACCACCCCGAACTGAGAAAAATCCATGTTAATCCCACCCAAATGAATTCCCGCTTCTTTATTGATAAGTATTTCAATAAAATAATTAATCCAAGTAAAATGGAGATTATCACGAATGTTAACGTGAAACTACCCTGAAGAATCTCCAATTCTGTTAACTCTTCAATTCCCATGAAATAACACCTCTAATTATGATTTTTTAAATTTTTTAGCTATTTAGCTATTTATATTGGAACCTCCTTTCTTATTTAACTTTTTCTGAACTAAAGATGAAAAAAATTATTGTAAAAAATTGAAAAATATAGCATGAAAATTCGATAATTCTGGTTCTTACTCATGTAATATATTAATCAACAAATCATTTCCATTGCCTTTCATTGACCGCTTTCAATAAAATTTTTAAAAAAATTTAAATATCTTCTAAACTAATGAAAATGTAATTATTAATCATTGAAAAAATAAAAAAAGAATGCATCTAATATGGTAAAAGAAGAAATAACAAGTGGAGAAATTAAACGCTACTCCAAAAAAATCCTCGCCTCATTCCAATTAGGAAATTTCGTCAATCTGATGATGTCGCAAATGTATTCACAACAACTCGCTTTTTTTTATCAAAGTGAAGTGGGCATCGCCATTACTCTGTATTTTATCGCACAAATAATCTACATGATTTGGAACATGATTAATGACCCTCTTTTAGGATATTTCTGCGACCGATCCACACGATTCATCAAATATGGAAAAAGATTTCCCTGGATCTTGCTCGGTGCCATCCCGTATTGCTTCATGGTAATTATTATTTATGCTGCACCTAAAGCAGAAGAGGCAGGACAGGCCACCGTGTTTTTGTGGTTCCTGCTCTCCCAATGCTTAATGGACACGTTCTTTTCTCTCTATGATATTAACCGCTTTGCGTTATTTCCCGATAAAATTCGCCATAATAAGGATAGGAGAATCGCAGGAACAATTACGACCTACTTGGAAACTTCGGGCGTTCTAACGGGAGTGTTAGTTCCTGTATTAATTATTGAAGCTTTTGGAACTGAAAAGGGATATCTTTACATGTCCATCATTATTTCCGCTATTGCACTTGCAGCAATGCTCATGATGATCCCGGGTGTTCGAGAAGATAAAGAAATAATTGAAAGAAGGATACATATTGAAGAAAAAAAGCAACACGAACCATTTTTCTCTAACATGAAAGATGCTATAAAAGATAGAAATTTCATGGGATTCATGATCTTTTTTGTTTGCTACTCAGGATGCATGGGACTTGTAATGGCAAGCCTTCCTTTTGTCGTCCGAGATATTCTCCAAATGTCTAAAATCGGTGAATTATTCGTACTTTTCTACATTTTTGGCGTAATCTTTACGACTCCGGCGTGGTACAAGCTTTCTTTTAAAATCGGGATAAAGCGAACGGTAATGATTTGTGGTACTGTCCTTGGCAGTATAATGCTTCTATTTTTAGTGATCCCTTTAGGTGAGGCTGGAATTCCTATTGTGATAATAGGATTCATCGCAGCGGGCTGTGTAGATGGCGGCGTCATTACCATGAACATGCCCCTATTTTCCAGCGTCGTGGACAAAGCTACCATAAATACGGGCTCACGGCGCGAGGGCTTGTATAAAGGCACGTGGATGTTTTTCGCTAGATTATCAATAGCGATTCAGTCAGCAATATTTTGGTTTGTTCAAACATTTTTCCAATATGATCCTCGAGGAAATAACACGCCGGCACAATTAATTGGATTAAGAATACAAGTTGGAGTTTTTCCAATAATCATCATGTTAATTGGAGTGGCATGTTTTGCCCTTCTTTATCGAATCACGCCCGAGGAAATGGAAGCTAATACACTTACTCTGAGAGAGCTTAAATTATAAATTTTCAAATTGAAAGACCAATTCATGATTGAATGATTTTTTTTCTTTTCTTTTTGTTCTTGAACAATATTTAATGTACGCATGGAATAGAATGAGTAAATATTCTTAAAAATAAGTGCGTTATTGAGTGCGGAATGGTTGGTTGATAAGGATTGACTCTCAAATTTTCTGATTAACAAAAAAAATATCACGATTCTACAGATTTCATATGATTCATGATTTGATGATTCATGTTTTTATGAAATAATATCCCATTGTATCGTTTTCGAACGATGTGGTGGATCATTACGATTAATTATCCATGGAATAGAGTGTGAAATGATGAAGCCTGAGAAAGATCAGGTAATTAGGATGTATCTATGTCGGGCGTATAATGAAAATCATTAAATAATGCTTTCGGGTGGCACCGAGCAAGATGCATGACAATTGTTCAATCTGGTTAACAATATATTCAAATCTTTCCTCTCAAGAGAATTACAAGATGAAATTCATGTAGATATTGAAAGATTCTTTAATGAGATGAAAAATGATAGTGAAACAAATATTCGTGAACTTCGGAAAATTAAATACAAGAGAGAAGTGGGCATTAATATTATTAAAATAGATCCTTCTTCTTGCGATCCGTTATTATTCAAGAATTATTTGATAAAAATTCTATTAAAACTCATTGACATCATGAAATTCCATGGAGGAGAAGATCTTACGCTCTCTTATTTTAAAAAAGGCAAAATCTTTCATTATCTCTTTAATAATTGGCAATTATTAAAACAATTAAAGTTAGAATCCTTCCTCTTGAAAGCATTCATTTTGTTTTAATTTCTTCCCTCTTGAGAAAAAATTCCTGGAAGAAACCACAATATTTAAATGGAAGAAATGTGATTTATAGTTTAAGAATTAATAGAAAAGCAGAAATCAATTAAAATCATTAAAAATTTTATCGCAAATAATGAAAAGGCCAAGTTGGATTATAGCATTATTTTTTTCTGATGAATCTAATTTAATTTTTGAAGAGATCAAGCACGAAAAAGAATTCTCGAAGGAACAAAAGAACCAGTTAAAGATGCTTCCTTTTCAATTTTTAGGCCCTATTTTTCTAACAGCCGCTTCAGCAAGAGAAGGTGCCTGGAAAATTGATTTTATAGAATATTCTCTCTCATTAAAACAACAAGAAATTAAAGAAGCAGACATTTTACAAACCTTTTTCGCTTTAAATTCGACCATGGAATCGGCGCCCGGAATGAATACAAATCTATTTGCATTAATTGGCTCGCCTTATACTGAGGATCCAATAGAGATTTATAAAAAAATAACGGATTACATTCATCCAAGCATCTTACAAGGGACAAAAATGAATCAATTATTGTTGGGAAAGAAATTTAACCGCGAAAAATTCATCAAGGAGGAATTAATACGAGGTCTGCATTTAATTGAATATTACCTTGGCTCTTCAAGGAAGCTCTATTGGAAAGAAAAAAAAAATTATTATTGCGTGGTTGTAACTGAAAGAAAGATAGGGCAAGGAATAAAACATTCTACGTTATATACCATTGAACCGGAAGATTCCTTGAGAAGGAGAATTTTAGAATTAATTCCTTCTTTTTATGTTCTTTCGGTTTTGCCGGACTACTATGAAAATTTATTGAAGGATACGCTAGCTCTTTTTGAAAAAAAAGGAATTTTTATTAATATACGTCAAATAAATTTGTCCTTAAAGGAAAAAGAGGTACTTTATTTTGAGGACTTTATAATAGAAAAGGGTATTAAAAGAAGTATTGGATGTTTTTTAATCCCTCTCATTGATGATGCTAGTTCAAGAGAATTGAGAAATAAGAGATTTTATCATAAGCAGATAAGAAATATTTTAGATAATGATCTTTCATTAACTGAATACTTACAAGATTTTAATATCAATTTTTCACCCCGAGGATGGAATATTAATACGGAGGATGATTTAAATCATATTAGTTTATTATTAGATAATACTTCTTAGGATGGGCTTATCATGAGTAGAATTTCTTTAAATGAATTGGAGGATCCGATTTATTCCCTTGATAAAGATCGCTTGATAACATATTATCGATATTTGCAACGACAATTTCCGGAATTATCAAAATTACAATTAGCAGCAAGATTCCTGACGAATCAAGCCATCGGTACATCATATTTTGAAGTCCTCGAAATTCTTAAATATTTTGAAAAAAAATTAGCCTTAAATAAGCGAATTTTTGACTTTATATTAGAATGGGTGCGAGCTCAAAAAGTTCGCCTTGAATATAAAAAATATCTCATACAAGCTAATTATCCGGCCGATGATTTGGCATTGGCTATTGATGATTGCATATCTCGATTTTTTCTGCGTTATGATAATTATTTGAGAGACGTTTTGAATGAACAAGTTGATGAATATGAAATTGCTGCTCTATATGAAATTTTCTTTAATGATTATGTAGCGACCTTGAGTTTAGAAGAGATTTTAAATAAATATAATGATAAATTTCCTAAAACTTCAACCAATAAACCCTTAAAAATTGAAATCATGACTCTCAGAATTGGTCTCTCAAGCGTGATTGTAAAAGATTATGTAAATATTTTATACTCTCGAAAAGAAGATAAAAAGAAAAAATCACCTCAATCGGCATCTATTTCAGGCACACTAGGAGATTATCAAGCCACCTTTCGAGGCACGCTTTTAGAAAGAGTTCTCAAGACATACTTGATAAAAAAAGGCACTCTTAGTCATAAAGAAATGGAAAAAGCCATTGAACAATTCCTCAATTCGTATTTTAAATTTGGAATGTTTTATGAATACCCAGAGATCATAGATGTTCTAGTTCAAAGTTTAGCAAAAGATGTTCTGGAGGGCTTAACAGATAATTTTAAACCGCTATATTCTGAAAGCTATCTGAAAATGCTTATCTCAAATGTCTTACGACAAGCGCCAGGAATTGAACAGCGAAAAAAATTAGATGGATTGGCATGGATTCATGATCTTAAACCTGTTTTAAAAGATTTCTTGCTAAATTTCATTGAACGATTGTTAGATCCCATGAATATCCAAATTAATCAAGGAACCGCGACATTTGATATGTATAAGAAACCAATGTTAAAAAAAAAAGTAGCGGAGTTAAGCACATTCACTGAACAAGACCTGTTAAAAGATATTTTCGATTTGAACTTGGATGTTGAAGAATTTCGTTCTAAATTGGAAGAAAAATTAAATTCAACTAAGCTCTCACTCATCGAAAAAAGAAATTTGATTCGGATAAAAATGCAAGAATTTAAGGATCTAAAAAGAAAATTAAAATAATGTAATGAGTGCCTTGTTTCCCACTATTAATGCCATCTGGTAGTGTTTTTTCATGAGTTTTCCATTTTATACATTCTATTCAATTGAAGTGAAATTTCTCCAACTAACCAAATCAACTTGTTTGAATTTAAGGTCTCTGAAATACAAATGAGATTCTTCAGGTCATACTCTGATAATTCTAAATATTTCAAAATGATATTATAATGTTTTTGAGTTTGCAAGATAAGATGGTCGATCTTATCATTCGCTCGAATCTTCTCTAATGTGACATTTAACATGGCCGTTAAATAGTGAAGATAATTAATGTTTTTAAAATTAAAATCTTTCGAAGAAGTTTGGACAATAATATTATTATTTTTATTAGTTATGAAAAACAATGATTTTGGAAAATCGGATAATTTCTCATCCAAGATCTTTTTTATCTTTCCAAATTCACGTGAAAAAATGGTTAAAAGCTCATGAAAAGCCTCATATAATCGATATAACAATTCTGGCTTGATACTGGTAAAAAATGTCGGTATTTTAATTTGACTTTTAATTTCTCTAATCTCTTGTTCTCTAATGTTTTGTTCTATTAGATCAATTTTATGACAAAAACATGTAAGATTGGCATTAATATTTAAATTTTGTAGGATGGAAGCGATCACGTTCAAATCCTCAAAGATATCTTCTTTTTTAATTAGCCATCCATTATAATCAAAAACATATATGATGAGATCACTATTTTGAAAAGTCAATTGCTGCTCCTCAGAGCGTGTTAAAAATGTATCAATCTCTTGTCCCGACGTATCGATTAACCCAATCGTTAAATCAAACCAAGTATGAACCGAGGGCTCAAAACCTCTCGTGGGAGCTAATGGCTCGGATAAAAGGCTCATGGGATCTTGTCCCTCAAAAACCACTTTTTTAATGCTTGATTTCCCCGTTTCCGGACGCCCGATTAATATAACTTTCCTTTTTAATTCATTATAGTTTTGTTCTGTCAATTAAGCAACACTTCAACTATATAATATTTATTATGTTATTTGATACTTTTCAAGTTCATGTTAAAAAAAAGATAAAAAAATATATCATGGTTAAAAATTTAAAAAAATTCAGACTTCCATGCCCCTTCTATTAACAACTTTCTGCTCATTTTAATAAATTAAGGACCAATTCTCGAAATTCAGAAATTTTAATCGGTTTGGATACATAGTCAGTGAATCCTGCTTCCATGATTCTCTCCCGATCTCCTTTCATGGCAAAGGAAGTGACGGCTATAATCGGTATTTCCTTGAATTTTTCCATGCTCCTTAATTCTTTACAGATATCAATCCCGCTCTTCTCTGGTAGTTGAATATCTAAAATGATCAAATCGGGATTTCCCGATTTTATTAATTCTAATCCGGTATCTCCTCTAGTTTCCGTGAATAATTCGATATTTGGAAGGATTTTCAATACAGCAACAAATAATTTTAAATTTTTCTCATTATCTTCAATGATATATATTTTACGTCCCATGTTTTCACTCTTTCTATTTAATTTTTTCTATATAAGAATATCTTAAAAATTAATAGAAATTCCCTCTTAATAAATCTCAGCATTTCTTAAATAGGTACATTTCTTAAATAGGTAAAATATTAAATTAATGAAATTACATGAATATAATTGTATGGTTAAAATAAAATAAAAAAAAGATTAAAAAAAATGTCAAGCGGCATTGCTCTTTTTAATTGGGACTCTAAAATTGGGGCTGTATTAGAACTTCAGTATCCAAGAACATTTAATGTTGATCTAGCGTTGTTAAATAAAATCTATATGACTCATTCTTATGAACAAGTAAAAAAAGATGAAGAATTAATTGAAATTAGTTATGAAAATAAAATTATCCTCTCTTATTGCGATAAAACCCGCGTGCCAGATTTTGGTTATGAAATAGTATTATTAATGCTTCATGAAAAAGAAAAACCAAATCTATTTAAAATTAAAGAACATTTCTTAAAATTTGCTAAAAATTTATTTCAACTCTCCGGAGAAGAGAGGAAAACTTTTTTTTTACAAAATGCCGAAATAATTTTACCAAAACCCTCATCTAAAAAAATTTTACTTCTCGGACGGGCTGGAACAGGAAAAACTAGCATCACAAAAATAATATTTGAAGGATGGCCACCTCAAAAATTACTATCTGATCCTTTAGAACCAACCCGTGGATTAATTCCATCTGTTCATTCTTGGTTCGATCTTGAATTAGGGGTATTTGATTCTGCGGGTCAAGAGTTAAATTATCTATTACATGATGCAGAAGAACAGATAAAAGCGTTTGAAAATGCTGATGTCATTATCTATATTGTTGATTATCCAACTTGGATGGCAATTAAATATGATGTTATAAAAGAACTAGAAACCATTCAATCTATCATAGATAAATTAAATCTAAAAACGAAATTAATTCTATTTTTTCATAAAATCGATTTAATTAATAAAGAATCTCGTGAACAAGAGTTAAAATCGATATATAAAGAAATTAAAAGTCTTTTTAAAATAAAAATTTATTTTACAAGCATTTATCCCTACTTAATATATTTACTTTATAATTCTTTCTATGAAATCTTAAGCAGCTTCTCCATTCAGACTGCTTCTTTAAAAGATTCTATTGATAATATCATTGAAGACTTTCCAAAAGTCATGTGTTTCATTACTAATCAATTTAATAATATTGTAATTCAAACCATGACTCCAGATTTTCCTCTTTCTTTAATAAACCATTCACATAAATTAATTATTCAATTAAATCAGACCTTTAAAGAAATGACAGATAATGATGAAATCTCACATCTCATCATTTCCGGGAAAAAAAACTTGAATATTATAATGTATGATTTAAATATTTCTAAATATGATTTAAAAAATCTAATCTGCGTTTCAGATGCTTTAAATGCAAATGAATTATTAGATTTAGCAGGAAAAATACAATTAACAATTAATGCGATATATAATTAAAAAAAAAAAAATAAAGAATAATGGGTAAAAAAATAGTTATTGTAGGACCCCCTGAAGCTGGAAAAACTACGCTACGAAAAGTATTTTTTGAAGGAGAAAATTCCGTCAGATTATTGAAACACGCATTAAAACCCACTTATGGGATAGAATCCTTAATTTTAAGATTAAAAGATGACGTTGGAATTTTTGATCTTGCGGGGCAAGAAAATAAGAGATGGCTTGAAACTGAAGATAAGCAAGTTTTTCAGAACACTGAAGTAATGATGGTAGTTTTTGATGCTAAAACTACAGATATCAGAGAGATTATAGAATTCATTAAAAAGATCATTCAAATTAGAAATAAATTATCTCCGCACGCCATAATCTTTCTATTAATGCATAAAATTGATTTAATTGATAAGAAAAGAATGGAACAACTCAGATTAGAAGTAAATCATGCTATTAGAAATGAACAGCAAGTAAAATTGGCATTTACTAGTATAAAAAAGGAATATTTAACTCAGACATTTTCTATTTTTATTGAGATTTTAAAACACTGTGTTACGGAAGAAATATCTCCGGAAAAGGCTGATTTTAATTTACTTAAAATAGCCATTGAAATCTTATATCACGTAGATCAAGAATTAGCTGTTTCAATAAGAGAATTACAATATAGGTTTAATTTAACGAAAGAAAAATTACAGGAAATTTTAGAATTTTTAAAAGATTTAGGATTCATTTCTTTAATTGGAGATCAAAAAGAGAAAATTATCACGTTATCAGATAAAGGGAAAACCTATTTTAAAGGAATCATCAATGAATTTTCATTAAAATCTTTCATTAAGACTAAAGAAGAAGGCGTTAGTACCTTAGAAATTGAAGAAAAAGTCATCCCTCCTTTTGTTGGTTATTTTATAGCAAACAAGGATGGCATAACGATTCTTACCACAGAAATCCATGATGGTGCTTTAAAATCTTTTTTGTCTGATGATAACGTGTTTTTTGAAAATAAACCCGATTTTGATGTTGATTTAATTCCAATGTTCATTAGTGCTTTAGAAAAATTTTCGAAAGAGGTTAACATCAAAGATCTTTCCGGATTTAATTTAAAGGGCTCGAATTTAAAAATGCAAATTTTCAGCTTCAGTGAATATACAATTACCCTTTTTACAAACCCCAATATTCATTTAAAATCCGTAGAAAATAAAATAAAAGAGTTCTTTTTGAATCTTTTTGAAATATATGCTGAAGAATTTGACCAATTCAAGGAAAGTCATTCTCTTGAAAATTTTGATGAAATTAATCAACATGGGCGGGAATGGTTGCTAAAATTAAATGAAACCTATGAACACATGGTATCGAATTTGGAAACGTGTGATATCAAACAAGCAAAAAAGATTTATACTGAATTAGATGATATATCGAATGAAATCAAGTTAAAAATGGAACTCCTTTTAGAAAAGATAAAAGAAATTAAAGTAAATTTAATGAAAGCAATTACAAACGAAAATCATGAAGAATTAGTTTACTTAGTCAAAAAAGTTAAAGACTTGCAATTAAATTATTTAACTTGAATTTTCTTCAATAATCTCTTATTCATATACTTATTGAAATTTTTTTAAAATTTAAAAAAGAATACAAGAACTCAAAATCTTTCTTTTCTGTTTCGAGAAGAATGGGGTTTTTCCCTTCTTCGCGTCCTTTTCTAAAATATTCTCCTCTTTTCGTAAAATAGAATTTATTATTATCTTGTTTCTTGAATTTAATGAATCCTAATGGTTCCAGTCTTGAAATATAATAATCAAACTTAGTTTCTTGTAAGTTTAGCTCATGGCATGTATCCCTTTTATTATTGTGTTTTGATAAATCAAGAGTTAAAGTAATGTTTAATTCCTGTTTTAAGGAGTCCTCTTCAATCGGAGAAATTTTTATTTAATTCTTGCTTTTTAATCAAATATATTAGAAATTTTATTATGTTCTCTAAGGAAGTTTGGACATTATGGATGATAAAGATTGTATCTGATTCCTTGAATACCTCGTTTTTCTTTAATAAACCCGCTCTCATTTTTTTGATCTGCTAAATCGAAAATATTAATTATGTGGTTAAAAAAAGAATATAGGGAAGTATCTATTCTCCGGGTAGGATTAAAAAAGCTTTTCAAGAGAGTAAGTGGATTGGCTTTTTCAAAAAAACATGCTTTATAGTTGTTTTTCCCTCCCCAGAAGGGCCAATCATTATAATTTTACGACTTGTCATTAAATTGACCCTTTTTTTCCACAGAATTGATATATCGGCCTTATACAGAAGAAATTAATATTAATAAAAAGTAGTTACTTCTTAAGTCTTTCCATTTTTTCTATTTAAATTTAAGTAAATCTAAAGATAAGAAGTAATGTTAAATTCGCCCTTTTTATAAGTTGGACGAAATGTATAGCATTACATGACTAGACTTGCTAAATAGAGGATAGAAAATTTTCTGATTTTTAATGCTTTTTATGAGGTGGTTTGGGAATGGTAAATGTAAAAGTCGTTCCTTCGCCAACTTTACTCTTGAATGAAATAGTACCCCCGTGTAAGTTAACGAGCCGCTTTGTTATAGAAAGTCCCAGACCTGTACCTTCAATAGAATTTACCAAAGGATTACTTCCTCTTTCAAATTCTTTAAAAATTTTAGGATAATCTTCCTTGGCAATACCAATACCTGTATCTTTTACATTAAAAACCCATTCATCATTAGTTTCTTCAAAAATAATGGTAATTCCTCCCTTCAAAGTAAATTTAATGGCATTGCTAAGAAGGTTATAAAAAATTTCTTTAAATTTGATGGGATCTGCTAAAATTATCACTTCCTTATTTAATCCTTCTACTTTAATAAATAATTTTTTTTCATCACAGAGAGGTTTTAAGTTAGAGATCATTTGATTGATGAACTTATTAAAAGAAAACGAGCTTAAATTCAATGTCGTTTTCCCGGATTCAATTTTTGCTATATCTAAGATATTATTTATCATATCCAATTGATGCATGGCCGAAAATTTAATGTCTTTTAAAAATTCTAATTGTTCTTTATTTAACTTTCCATAACTCTGTTCTAATAATAAATCGGTAAATCCAATTATAGCATTTAAAGGGGTTCTGAGATCATGAGACATGGATGCTAAGAATTCCATTTTAAATTGAGAGGATTTTACCAATTCATCTAGAAAATATTGTTGTAACTCTAAAGCTTGATTAAGTTCTTTTGTGCGTAATTCAACTTCTTTTTCTAATTCTTCTTTGAATTTTTTTTCTAAAATTTCCGCTTTTTTCTGCTCTGTTATATCTCTCATTAAGCCGTGGTATCCAATTACTTTTTCATTATCATCCATTTTCAAATCAATGGACAGCTCTAAGAAAATTTTTGCTCCGTTGATTAAGTTCACTTGAATTTGGACGCTTTTTAAATGGCTTTTTTTCGATTTTACATAGTCTAATGCATTTTTCAAGAAAACTTTATGAGAATCATCACACAGATCAAAAATATTCTGGGTTTTTAATTGTTGTTTTGTACAATGAAGTATCTTTAAGAGAAAATCATTTGAAAAAGTAAAATTTCCATCTAAATCGATTTCATAATACCCTTCTTTAATATTTTCTAAAATGGAGCGATATTTAAGTTCAGATTCTTTAATTTCCAATAATTCTTCAAACTGTCTTGTAATATCTTTCCCTATCATTAAAATAAATAATTCTTGATTAATATAAAAGAGAAGAGTGCGCATCTCAAAAAAATGAATCTTCTTATATCTATCAATGAGAGGAATTTCAAACACATGAGTACCATTATTTATCGTATTCTCTAAACTCTTTTTAAGCAAATCACTATTTTCTGGAGAGATTAGGCTCATTAGATTTAATTGTAAAAGATGGTCTCCTGCATATCCTAAAATTTCCTTCCCTTTTTCATTAACATTTATAATTTTTCCATTTCTATTTAAAATCAACATGAGATCTTTAGCATTATCGAAAGCTACATGCATTTTATTTAATTCTCGTTCTAATGTTTTTCTTATTTGTTGGTTCCAATGTTTCTCAACATTTTCAAGGTGATTTATTTCATTAATTTTAAATTTATTTATTTGAATGATTTTGCCAATCAACAATACTTTTTTTTCGTTTTTATTTACCATGAGCGAAATTCCATTTAAATTTAAAGTAAAAATGTCTTCCTTTTTGTCTTGTAATTTAAGAACCAGAGAAATGGATTCCTCATTCAAACTTATTTTTAATTTTTTCTCATTTTTATGGGCATTTTCAAATTCTCGAATTAAAGCGAAAATGGAAGTACCAATTAAATTATTACTCGTCCATCCTAAAACTTTCCCGTGTTTTCCATTATTATAAAATTCAATAATAAAATTCTTATCTAAAATTAATACAATTTCGTCTAAATTTTTCGATAAGAATTCTACTGCTTCATGAAGCTGGTGAGAATTTTGATATTTCTCCATTTTTTCATCGCTCCTGGCTCCCTCTCAATTTTTAAAATAAATTTGAATTTTTAATCATCATTTCCCATCCTTTTTGGGATGGTAAAATAAAAAGTCGTGCCTCTATTTAATTCACTTTCGAACCAAATTTCTCCTCCATGAAGTTGAATTAGTCTTTTCGTGAGCGCTAAGCCCAATCCTGCTCCCGCGATGTTTCTTGTTTTTTCATTTTCAACACGACTAAATTCTTTAAAGATTTTTTTAAAATTTTTTTCAGCAATGCCTATACCGGTATCAGAAACACGAAATTCCCATACCTCTTTTTTTTCAATTCCTTTTAGGGTAATAGACCCTTCTGGAGTAAATTTTATAGCATTAGAGAGTAAATTAAAAAGAATTTGTTTGAATCGTACGGGGTCCACGAAAAGAAGAGCACCTTTAGGAAATCCCTCGATATTAAACTTCAGATGTTTCTTACTATACAAGGGACGTACAAGATTTTCTGATTCTTTTATTATACGGCATAAATTTACTTGTTCTATATTTAATTCAAATTTTCCGGCGTCTATTTTTGAGATGTCTAAAATGGAATTGATTAAATTTAACAAGTGAGTTCCTGCTGAACTAATGTCTTTTAAGTACTCTTCTTGCTCTCTATTAAGTGCTCCATAAGAACCTTCTAATAAGAGTTCAGAGAACCCTAAAATGGCATTCAACGGGGTACGTAATTCATGAGACATTGTCGCAAGAAATTTAGATTTGAATTCTAAGGAGGTAATTAATTCATCTAAAAGTTTTTCTCTATGCCGTTCAAAAGCTTTCCGTTCAGAAATATCGGATATGAAGGATTGGATGATTAAATTATCGGCAATTTTCAAGATTGTAGAATATATCTCTACATCTACCTTTTTCCCTTTAGTCGTAGTAATTACTGCTTCTACCGTATTCGGTGTAAGAAGATCAAATATATCGGTATCATAGTGTTTTGCAATTTTCTCTTTCGACTCCTTATCAAATAACTCATGAACATGGTAATTGAGAATCTCATCATTCATCTCGAAGAGTTCTTTAGCGGCTTCATTTGCTCGTAAGATTTTTCCTTTCTTTTCCATTAAAAATATTGCCAATGGAGCGTGCTCAATTAGAGCATTCATTTCTTGTAGTGTTTTCTCCAACTTTTTAACTTCTTTTTCGGATTTCTTGATTTCCGATATGTCTACGGATATATTCTGTACACCAACAATTTTTCCTTCAGCATCTAATAAAGGTTGTTTATTAATGAAAAACACTTTTTCTCCTTCAGTTAAATTAATAATTTCTTCATAAATTATTCCCTTTCCCTTACTAAAAATCTCTTCATTTATACTCTTTTCTTGTTCCGCTAAATCTTTAGGTAGTACTTCAAAAATCGATTTACCGATAAAATCTTCCGGTTTTCCCCCCAATATCCCTGCGGCCTTTTCATTTACGACAGTATAAACGTTGTTTGTATTAACGCAACTAATCCCCGAATCTAAGTTTTCAATTAAACTACGGTATTTAATTTCTGATTCTTTTAAGGCAATTGTGGTCAATACTTTTTCCGTTATATTCATGGCATAGATAATAAGGGTTTCTTTATCATCGTCGGGATTTATTATTAATAAAAAATATTGCCCATCGTATTCGATTTCGATTTTTTCAATAGAGCCACTTGCTCTTACCTTTCTTATACCCTCTTTAAAGTAAACAGGTATTTTTTCCCCTACATTGACTTTAAAACATAATTTTGCGGCATCATTTAAATAAATAATTTTGTCATGTTTGACTCTGATAATGGGGAAAGGACATTTTGAAGAAATTTTAGCTAATTCTTTTACTTCATGTACAGTTTTTCTAATTTCTGTAATGTCTCGAAGTGTTATTAAATTCATTAATTCTCCTTCCCATAGTAATTCAACCGCTTTAATCTCAGCAACAGTGATAGTTTCATCATCATGAATGATATGAATTTCCGTAGTTCTTCCCTTTTCTATAGAATAATTAAATCTTTTTCCAATCCAATTCTTCTTTTCTTTTGATAATAAATATTCCGCTGTAGAATTGATAAAGTGAATATATCCTTTATTATCAACTATTAGAATCCCATCAGCATTCTGCTGAACTATAGAATTTAATTTTTGCTGGTTTTCTTGAATTTTTTTTGTTAAAATTTCATTTTGTTTTTTTAATCTCTCTCTATCAATACCATGATGAATTGATTTTATTAAATAGAAACTATTTAATTGCTCCTTAATCAAATAATCCTGAACACCTAATTTTATTGCTGCACGTTCTAAATTTTCATCATAAAAATTTGCCAAAACTATAATGGGAATGTTTTTTTTTAACTTGATTGTTTTATTAATTAATTCAAGTCCTTTTTCTGATTCTAGACCTAAATCTAAAAGAATAATATCAAAATTTTTCTCATCTAATTGAGTTCTTGCTTCATTTAAAGAACAGACATGAGTCATGGAGAAATTTAGGTCTTCTACTTTCTTTAATAATGTCCTTACATTTTCAACCTCTCCCTTATTTTCTCCAATTAATAATATTTTTAAATTAAAATCTCGCCATATTTTTTCTTTATCAAGTTTTCTCAACAAGGACATTATATAAATCACTTACTTTTATTTATATCATGAGAAAATTATAATATATATATTAGCAAAAAATAATTCACGCTCCTCCTTTTATTCTGACTTTTAAGTTAATATCCAGTAATTTTAAGAAAAAGAAATATCATTACCGCATTATCATGATGAAATTTTTAATCCATTTTTGTCCATTTTACTAGCATCCCTTATGAAAAATATTAAATCTTGATTTTTATACAGTTCTTCGATTAAATATAATGATTTAAATTCTGAAGCAAGGTCCTTAATTTTCTTATCAGGATTAATCCACATGATTTTCAAATCCGGATATTTTTGAGTTATACTTTGAAGTAATGAAAGGGCGTCTCTATTTGACATTTTAAAATCAATAAAGATAATATCAGGAGCACTTTCGATCGTGGAAAGATAATTCAATGCCTTAGCTATATCTTTTTCATAACCAATAATAGTATAACCTCCTTCTAAATGCAAGAGTAATCTATAAATTCTACATGTGATATCATCATTACTTAAAATGAAGATTTTTTCCATTTCCTCTTCCCGACCCCTTTTTTAATAATTTTATAATTTGAAAACAATTTTAATCTCGATATAATTTTTTAATGAATTCGAGAAAGGTATCTCCAGTTTCCTTTATTTTTTAATTGAATTGCTGACATCATCTCCTTCTAATGCTTTAATGATATCTTTACAAGAATCTAACATTAACTCAACATAAGATAACACGGTCTCTTCTGAAATTTTGCCATGTTTTCGTTTCTCTTCTAAAATGAGTTCGCAAAAACCTTGAATCGTATTAACGCCACTTCGGATTTGAAGGTTAATTGATTCTAAAGGTAGAATAGCATCCTTTTTTATGTAGATTTCTTCCACTTGATCTATGAATTCCTTAAATCCATTTAAATCATCCGAAAGTATGCGTTCGGCTCCAAGGCGATGAAACATCATCTCAATTTTTTTAAAATGAAGAATAGGAAGGAGTGGATATTCTTCGTGGCGTAATAGAATGATCGCATATAATTGTTTACCTCCACGAGCTGATTTATCTTCTACTTCAATCTTACATATTTGTGCATAAAACTTTTGAAAATCCAATATTACAAATTTATTTTTAGTATTCAATGCATCTCGCAACAAATTTCTTATAAATTCTTCATCTCTTATATCAATAGAAGAATATAAAGCTCGTGGACCTAAAATTTGGTCATACTTTCCAACAATAACTAAAAAGGGATATCTAATTAATTCGTCTTTAAAGGAGTTGTAAATTGCTTCCATCATGGTCAGGATTTTTAACGTTATTATTAAACGTTTTTTATTATTATTAATAATAGACTTTCCTTTTAAATATTAGGAAAAAAAAAAATTTATATTGGAAATATTATAATAAAAATCAATCACTTCATCATTTATTACAATGAAATAAGTATCAATGGAACACAATTGAAATATTTATAATTTTAATAACGATAGATATTATTATATACGTTTTAAAAATAAATACTTGAGAAGTATTTCAAAAAACCATTTGAAATAATTACCACTAAGAGGTAAAAAATGAATTACTTAAAGATCTTCCATTGATCTAAATTATTGTTTACTCTTAAGTTAAAATAATTAACATGTGAATCATCCGACTTATTCGTGATTAAAATGAAAAAAGATAAGAAAAATGAAAGAATAACTTTATTAGTATCGGAAGAAACTAAAAAAAAGTGGCAAAAATTTGCTGATAAAAATGATTTTTCCTCCATTTCGAGATTCATCCGTAAAGCTGTAGAATTTTATATTGGAAATACATTGAAGATCTCCCTTTTTAAGAATATTAATAAGGTATCTCATGAATTAAAAGAACCATTGACCATTATAAATGGGCTCTCCCATATTCTCTTGGAGAATTATTCTGAAAACATAGATCCTAATATATTAATTAGAATAAAAGAAATACATGATCAAAGTAAGGAATTAGAGAGAAAAATTGATGAAATTTTCATTGGTTCCGAAACGCAAGTCCAAGATTATGACATTCTTATCGTTGATGATAATGCCTCTACCATCTTACTCTTAAAAGATTTTTTTGAAACAAAAGGCATGCGATGCAAAGGAGTTAATACAGCTAAAAAATGTTTAGAAGAGATTGAAAAGTACAATTCAAAACTGATTTTAATTGATATTCTATTGCCGGACATGGATGGCTCTGAATTGGGAAAGATATTAAAAAGAAGATCAATTGATACCCCGATCTACTTTATCACCGCAATTCCACATTCAGAAGTTATGAAAAAATTAAAAGAAACGCAAGTGGATGGGTTTATATTAAAACCTTTTGATTTCAGCGAGTTTGATTCCTTATTAGAAAAACTGAAAATAAAATAATTTGGGAAACACAATATTAAAAAAAAATTAAATATTTCTTATCAAAAATTAATTCTCGCAAAGGAATTGAATTTAAAAATCCACTTCTCTACTCATAATGAAATTTTAAAAAATTATAATAAAGTATTCATTAAAAATTCTTTTAACTTATTCTTATTATAATATTTTTGATGTTTTGTCATTTGCTGAAATAGATCAAGAAAATCCTTTTAAGAAAATTTCTCGTTCCAAAAAGAAAAAGATTTTAATTAACCTCATAAAAAAAAATGACCCCGAATTTGAAGAGAAATTAAAAAAAGCAATCACGATTAGCCTTATCATTCAGAGAATTAAACGAAAATCAGTTGCGGAGGAATTAAAAGATCAGAAAATCATTGTATTAGGGCTCAATAACGCAGGAAAAACTGCTATTTTATCCAAATTTGGCGGAAAATTAGGGATAGAAAAACTTGCTTCATTACAACCCACTCGAGGTGTAAATAGACAAGAAATAAAGACGGAAAATGCTCGGATTCACATTTGGGATTTTGGAGGCCAAGTAGACCATCGAAGGGAATATTTAGAATCCCCCGATCAATATTTCTTCGGCTTAGATTTACTCATCTACGTAATTGATGTACAAGCGCCGGATCGGTATGATGAATCAATGGAATACTTTACTCAAATCATAACCGAGATTTTAAAGTTAGAAGAGAATCCGGGTAATTTCATAAATGAATGAAAAATTATAAAATTCCCCCTTTTTTTATTATATCATGCTATAACCCCCCGTTCCAGTAAGCTGGCACGCTCCATTAAAGTAAGGTTCTTATATATAAAATCGGCTTGAAGTTGGCGGGAAACGATGATCTGAGATAAGAGATCGGGATTATT
>JALGVJ010000077.1 GCA_029838195.1 Promethearchaeota archaeon | reverse complement strand
GTGTTTTTTTAAGGATTAGTCTTGAATCTTCATTGTCATCAACGATAAGGATATTCATGATGGTAGATCTCCTTTCCTATTACGATGGACGACGGACGAGAGACGATGGAAGAGAGAAGATAGACGATAGACGATGGACGATAAGTAAACGATGAAAATCGAAAAGATCAGTGAGCTGTACAAAACGAATCTGCTTTTCGTCCCATCGTAATGAGCTGTGCAAATAATCGAATTCGTTAGATTTATAGAAAAAGAAGTCCGCTCCCTCATCCAGGCATATTTTCCTGTATTGGGGATAAGGGTAACTGGTAAGCATGATTACAACAGGGGCAGTATGGCCCTTCTTAATACACCGGAGCACATAGATCCCGCTTCCATCTGGCATCCGGATGTCCAGTATCACCGCGTCGGGTTTAAGTTTTGTGATGGCATTAATTGCTTCGAGCCCGCCCCGTGCCTGGCCTACAATTTCTATTCCCGAAAGTTCCGATAACATCTCCACTAACCTTTCAAGCACGACCGCTGAATCATCTGCAATAAAAACTTTCATGATTGGTTTTTCCTTTCAAATAGCGAGGTTGTCTGATCGAAATCCCGGCGCCTTTGGAAGATCGTTACACAGACACCTCCAATAGCGCATATATAGTATCGCCTAAAAGATTCAGTAAAAATATCCGTCTATGTCTGATTTTTTTGCAGGACTCTGGATTGTTATTTTGTCGGTGTTTGACTTACAAGATTCTAAAGGAAGAAATTTGGAATTTTCAATTTACGATTTGCGATTTGCGATTTAATTTGACGAAAACAAATTTTTTTGCTAATGTCCTATTTTAGTAGTAAGCTAATTTTTTCTAAGGAGGTTGCCATGGCTATCTCTCCACAGAGCAAAGAGTATATACTTAAAAGCATTGAAATCCTCCCGCCCCAAAAAGTTCAGGAAGTTATTGATTTTATAGAATTTTTAAGAATACGAGCAAAACCATCAGGAGTGGACGAGTCTTCTCTCTTTTTGCAACAAGATACTTTAGTAAAAATATGGGAAGATGAAGAGGACCTGTATGAATTATAATCGGGGTGATATAGTGATCGTTCCCTTTCCTTTTGTGCTTTCGGGGGGACAAAAACTCCAGAAAGCCAGACCAGCTCTTGTAATATCAGATATGACCTTAGAACGTAGATATAATGACCTCATCCTTGCCAGCATTACCTCCCAGGTCCCTGATGACTTGAAAGAAACTGAGATGATTATAGAAACAACACCTGCAAACGGTTTGTTGAAAAAATCGACTCTCCGTTTAGAGTTTTTGATGACTGTTCCGTCAGAAATAATATCAAGGAAAATAGGCCAGCTAATGCCTCAGGAAATAAAAGATGTTGATCGTAAAATTACCAGATCTTTGGGTTTATCGAAATAACCTCAACGCTCAGGAAGTAATTAACATCTAAATGGCAAAACATGTTTTCTCTTCATCCAGGAAACTGTTTTCACTCCACCAACCCCTGTTTTATGGCATAGTGGGTTAATTCTGCATTATTCTTCATATTCATTTTTTCCAGAATACGGGTTCGATAGGTACTGATGGTTTTCACGCTCAGGAACAGTTCATCGGCAATCTCCTTTACTGTTTTCCCTGATCCAATCATGCACATCACCTGATACTCACGGTCGGAGAGCGTCTCGTGCGGAGGTTTTTCTGCATCAACTTCCAATCCAAAGGCCAATTTTTCAGCAAGAGAAGAACTCACATATTTCCTGCCCGCTGATACTTTCCGTATGGCCGTTATCAACTCATCTGACGCACTCTCCTTTGTCAAATATCCGGAGGCGCCGGCCCGTAAGACCCGTACAGCATACTGGTCCTCAGGGTGCATGGTTAATACCAGGATGGGGAGTTTAGGCCTTTGAGCCTTTATTTGCTTCAAGACATCCAGCCCGTTTATTCCTGGCATGGTAATATCTAATACCACAACATCGTAATCATTTTTGAACACCTTGTTCAGCACTTCATGTCCATTGCTCGCCTCACCAGCTATAACCATATCTGAAGTTTCACCAATAATCTGCTTCAGTCCTTCACGAACAATTGCATGATCATCAGCAATGAGAATTCGTATCATCAGATTTTTCCTCTCGCAAAGGCGCAAAGGCACTAAGTTCATAGATTATTGACAATGCGCGTTATACCATTTTTTATTAATTCAACATTGAAATTTATCAACAATCCGAGTTTCATGTCAGTTAATTTTAAATAAGTCAGAAGTTGTTTTTTATGAACAGGCATAATTTTCTCAATGGATTTAAGCTCAATTATTACTTTATCTTCTATGATCATATCCGCTCTAAATCCGAGATCCATTTTTATATCTTCATAGACCACAGGTATTCCAACCTGTCTTTTACATTGAATGCTGCTCTTATTAAATTCATAAAACAAGATTTCTTCATACACAGATTCCAATAATCCTGGTCCCAGCTTTTTGTGTATTTTAAGACATCTGTCCACAATAATCTTCGACAATTCATTCTCAGTCATTGTATCCTCTCGCAAAGGTTCAAAGATTTTGAAGTATTTTCGATACGTCTTATCATTTTCTTGACAAGTTCAATATTTAGAGTTTCAAACAATCAGGCTTTAAATTTTTACAATCTACCTAACCTTATAGGATACTAAATGTTTTAGCTAATTCACATTTATTCCTTTTCTCTTTGCGTCTCTGCGCCTTTGCGAGAAACTATCCCTTATCAACCGGAATACTCACCGTCACCGTTGTCCCCTCACCCGGTATCCCCTTAATCTCCACCTTACCCCCAAAACCAAGGGCCCGTTCTCTTATTCCCATCAGCCCAAATGATTTAGGATGGGAAATCTGCTCTTCTGTGATTCCTTTACCATTATCTTCGACTTCCAGCACTAATTTTCCATTCTCCTCTTTCAAACTTGCGTTGACATTAGTTGCATTTGCATGCCGGGTAATATTTGTCAGCGTCTCCTGAAAGATGCGAAAAATGGCCGTAGATCGCTCTTGATCCAGAACAATATCCTCAGATCCTAAGGTAAGTTCACATTTAATTCCTGTTCGATTCTGAAATTCTTCCGCCTGCCATTCCATTGCTGCCGAAAGCCCCAGATCATCCAGTAATCCCGGCCTCAATTCCGTGGAGATTCTTTGCACTGCTCGGATGGTCATAGCAACGAGTTCTGACATTGATTTTATTTTGTCAAGCAGCGGCTTTTGACTTTTTGATAATCTTTTGTCCAACCATGACAGGTCCATTTTAAAAGCTGTCAATGCTGTCCCAACTCATCGTGAATCTCGCGTGCAATGTTCGTCCTTTCTTCCTCTCTCGCAGATTGCAAATAAATGGAAAGGCTGCGCAACTGCTCGTGCGAATTTCTTAATTCTTCCTCCACCCGCCTGCGCTCGGTAATTTCTTCTTCCAGGTTTAGCATTTTATGCTCAAGTTTCTTCACCAGGCGCTCACTGTAAAGCTTGAATATCTCTTTGTCCTCCTTCAAAGTGGGGTTTTTCGGCTTTATCTTGCCCTCCTTCACATCTCTAATCACGCCTTGTATGATCTTTATAAACTCATCCGGTTCAACCGGCTTGACAATGAACCGATCCGCTCCCAGGCCCGAGGCCATTTCTTTGTCCCCGGAATCAGTGTACGTAGAGGTGTGAAAAACAAACGGGATATTCTTCAGCTTGCCTTCCTCCTTCACCTCCTTGCAAAACCGAAACCCGTCCATTACCGGCATGAGGATATCCGAAATAATCATATCAGGTGGAGATTCCTTTGCCATCTCCAGGGCCTCTTCCCCGTTTGTGGCTTCTTCAACTGTATGTCCAACCGATTCAAGTGTTTTTTTAAGGATTAGTCTT
>JALGVJ010000056.1 GCA_029838195.1 Promethearchaeota archaeon | reverse complement strand
ATTTTAACCGGGCTAAATATTTGCTTTTAATGAATCCCGTGAACATGAGTTCTTGGCATCATCGTCAGCTTCGAGAATGCCTCAAGGAATTTCCCTGGCTCCGCCCTTATAGGCACACGGTGGTGAAATTTTATTATCAATTTCGGCTTCCTCCCGAGAAACGAGCGTCCCTCCGATTCCTTTTGGGCTTATTAAAACCCGGCATGCATCCTTGGTTAAAAAGTGCCGTATTGACTTTACTAAACAATGAGGAGAACGTGTTTCGGTTCCAACATTTTCATGAGCTTTTCCCTCGGCGTACCTTTTCTCCCTCCATTAAGGTAGTTAACGAGTCGAGCAATAAATTGATGAATATCTTGTATCAAACTCAGTGTGGGATGCGCACTCTTGAAAATATTCGCATGAGAATATCGAATCGTCTCGGATGTCTCGTGATAGTCTCGCCTGCCTTGTTGGAAAAACTACAATAAGAAACTAATATTTATGAAACATGCTCGATAAAATAAAAAAAAAAAATTTAAAGATAAAAGATACTTAAAAACTCGTGTCTCTTATGGTTTAATTAACTCTCGAAATTCGGAGCCTTGTTCTCCTTTTGGAACTTCATAATTCTCTCTTTTCATCAATAAAAATGGAAAAATGGCAAGATCGTTCAAAATTATTATCGAGATGAACACCACTGCATATATTAAAAAGGTATCTTGTGTAAACGTCGTGATGTTCCTAAATATCATGCCCGTTAATGAAATGCCTAAGATCGTGCCCAAATTGATGAATGATAAGCTAATCGAGAAATACGTGCTGGTGCTTTCCGGATATTTCTTTGAATATTGCGTTGCGACAGCAAAATATGACGCCGTGCTAAAGCCACTTGATATGCCCACTAATAATGCTAAAATTAATAGTACTATTATTGGTACAGGTAAAAGAATTATGAGTAACGAAACGGATTTAAATATCAATGCTCCCCCTACTGCCATGCGCCTCGATTTTACATCTGCTATTTTTCCATTAACTATGGACCCAATTAAAATCCCCAACCCTGTAATAAGAGTAATGAATGCTTGCGGCTCGAATAAGTTCACATCTTCATCCAATAAATTTATGGTTGCTCCTATTGGATTCACCAATCCTGCTCTAATCAATACGTATAACGCCAGAAAAATGAATACTACACCGTCAGTTATTGCCATGAAAAATGAGAAGGCAAACACTTTCCAGTTTTCCCTGGATTTTACAATTATTTTTAAATGTTCTACAATTTGCATTTTCTCGTATTCTTTTGGTGTTTCTATGCATAGGGTTATAAGCCCAAATAAAATCGTTAAAATGCCCAATAAATAAAATACCACTAAAATTTGATCAGTTACCCCTACAAATAGTAAAATCGCAGGCCCCCCTACAATGACTCCAAGCGAACGAGCGCCCCAACACGTTCCATTCACGGTTCCCAATTTCCATGGAGGACATGTATCGAGAATATATCCATCCATCGCCGTATCGCTCATTGCCACGCCCGACATGATGATTAATCCCGCCAGACTAAAAATTAAAAATGCAGCTTGCGGATTTGCCAAAACTAAGGAAGGAATGAAAAACCAACTAATGCCGGCAAATAGTGTTGAACCAATAATCCAAGGCTTGCGTCTACCGAGTTTCTGAGTACCAATCTTGTCCGTTAATATCCCCATGATTAATTTGCAAATAAACGGGAGCATTACAATCGTACCTAAATTAGCTACATCAGCGGCTTCGACTGACCCAAGGAGAGTTAAGATGTAGATCGGCACCAAGCTAGCAAACGTAGAATGAATTATCCCTTGTGTTAAATAAAGCAATCCAAATATCAAGGTATAAGAATTTTTATATTCGTATTCCTCTCGTATCATTTCACGTTCCCAAATAATATTCAATTTTGACTCGATGATCTACATTTATATGGATTGAATTTAAGTTTTTTTTTTCCTCTGATTTTTTAAAAATGTCATGAATTATCATAAAAATAATTCTAAATGCCCGATTGGACATGTTCTCATGAAATCTGGCATATAGGATGGCCTCCATCATTGAAATGGGTAAAAATAGCATCGTTCTGGTCATGTCCGGTTTCCATTCATGTAACTCATGCAATTCATCTACGAAGGGAGCAAGAACTAATTCAAGCGGAAGAGAAAAAAAGATTTCCATATCAACTCTCGCACCATTTTCATCTTTCAGAATAAAAATTTTATATCCCATATCAGGTGAAGCCCATTAGCTTCCAAATAAGAAGAAGGTAAGCTGATATACATGTATAAATTAGAGTAAAATTTGTATATGATAGGATGTAATCTTTAGGACTATACGTTCAAGGAAAACGGTCCTTCTGCCAAGGGAAAAAGAGATTTTTATGGAGAGCCACCATGAGGAAAAAAGAAACCAGTATTTTTCCAAAAAGAAGGATATTTTAACCAAGAACTCTTATTAAAAAATGTCTAATAAGTTAAACAAGCTCTTTAAGAAATCCAAGAGACCCATGAGTTTAATTTTCAAAATAAGGAGGAACAGGGTTTACATGTTAAAATTCTTTTCAACAATAAGAGTAAAAAAAAAAGAAAGAGCAGTATTTTATTTAAGGCTTTAACATTTCCTTTATGGAACTTTCCTCCCTTAGCTTGTATTCGTATTGATGTTTATCTAAGGTCAAGAAAGGTATAATAGCAATGTTGGAAAGAAAGGCCATGAAAATAAAAACTGTCGCATATATTGCCAATACATCTATGAAAAGCGTTGAAGCCGTACTAAAAATCTGTGCTGTAAAAGATAGCCCCATCAAGGTGCCAAAATTGATGAATGAAGTACATAGTGATAAATAAGTTCCCGGAGCCTCCGGATATTGCTGTGCATATTCTCCCGAAATCGAAGAAAATGCAGAATTGCTCCAGCCGCTTGATGAGCCCGCGATAAACGTGAAGATTAATAAAATGAAAACTAGATTCGAAGGCACGGGGATTAATAGCAATAATAAAGCGCTTGTGGTAAGAATGAAAGATGAAAACGTCGCTACTCTTCTCGATACTTTATCAGCAACCCGCCCTCCAATGAAAGCACCCGCTAACACTCCTAAACTAACGATTAAAGTGATGAAAGCTTGCGGATAATATAGATTCAAATCTTCATCCAAGATCTCTATGGTGGCGCCCACGGGATTAACAAGCCCGGCTCGAATTAAAATATATAATGCAATAAAAAGGAAAATGACTCCATCCACAACTGCCATGAACATCGAAAAGAAAAAAACCTTCCAATTTTCTTTTCGCTTAAATATTATTTTCAGATTCGAAAGAATTTCCCTGTCTTTCATGGTTTCTCCATGTTTAATCAATAAGATTAACCATCCAAATATGATAGTAATGATTCCTAAAAAAATGAAAATCGTCTCAACGGGAATGATATTAATTAGTAATAAGATGACCAATCCCCCTGTAATGATTCCCATGCTCCTAAAACCCCATACGGCTCCTGTCACGCGTCCCAACAAGTTTTTAGGGCAAATATCCATGATAAAACCATCCATTGATGTATCTGAGAAGGCCGTACCAAACATGACAAAAAATCCAACAAGTGTAAAGATGCTATATGCGGCCCAAGGATTTGAAAATAGAATTGGAGGTAAAATTAACCACATGATTCCCGCAAAATTCGTAGCACCAATGATCCAGGGCTTTCTTCGTCCAAGCTTCCCGATTTCTACTTTATCGGAGATCAGTCCAAATATAAGCTTGAGGACAAAGGGAATCATGATGATCGAGCCCATGGAAGCAATGGCAACGGTATCTACTACACCCAGTAAGTTCAAGATATAAATGGGGACAACGGTCGTGAAAATGGACTGGTTTATTCCTTGCACGAAGTAATTCAAGGAGAAAACACCCGTATAAAGCGATTTATATTCAACATTTGTTTTATTCATGATTTTTTCCTGAGTTTTAAATGATT
This sequence comes from Promethearchaeota archaeon, assembly GCA_029838195.1. GTDB lineage: Archaea > Asgardarchaeota > Lokiarchaeia > Sigyniarchaeales > SOKP01 > JALGVJ01. The sequence continues at coordinate 14,574 of JALGVJ010000056.1, read as the reverse complement.
TGATTTTATAACGTGTAATAATATTGTTATTATTTTAATTCACGTCCTAAACTATTTAAAGTTTTTAGTGCGAGATCTTTTTTTTTGAATCTCATGAAAAGAGAAGTAATGAACCAAAAGTAAGAAAAAGGAAGAAAAATATCGCTAAGGGAAGAATGAAAGATAAAAGATAAATCAATGAAATTTTTAAGGTACCATTATACCGTGGAATACGCCTCCATGCCCCATTATATCATGGTCTCTTCGTTCATGGAATTTATTAAAAAAGAAATTTTTAAATATTTAAAAAAGAATGTTTAATAAATCATTGAAAAATCTTTTTCATTTAAAAAAAATACTTGAACGTAAATAATATATATTAACGAGGGAATGTCTTGGAAAAAGAGCAAGTAGAGTTTAAAAATTATTATATCGCAATTTTCTCTTCCAATTACTTATTTCAGGGCATTGATCAGAGTTTATTTGCTGTTATCATTCCCATTTATCTCATTCAATATATCGGCGTGCTGGATGCTGCTGCGTTGGCTTTTTTAGGATCTATAATTGGTCTCCCGTGGATTTTTAAAGTGTTTTTTGGAATTATCGGAGATAAAGTAGGATCGAAAAAAATTGGACGACGGCGCCCTTGGATCATTGGTATGATGTCCATGGCCGGTGTCATGTGGGCATTACTTGGAACCCCAAATTTATTCAATAAAGAGAACGCTATTACCGTTTTTACCGTCATGGGCATTCTAATTTTCACCGGAGTTGCATTCTCAGACACTATTATCGACGGTTTGCTTTTAGATATTTGCCCGAAAGAGAAACTAGGTCGGGCGTCAGGTTTTAATTGGGGGCTAAGAAGCGTAGGAGCAATTGCTGGAGGTCCAGTTTTGGCCATTTTGGTCGTCTATGGTGGGTTGAATGTGCCATCTCTTTTCATTATCATTGGGATTTTAATGATTGCGAGCTCTTTATTAACCATTTTCATTAAAGAGCCGAAACAATATCCCGAAGTAATGTTAATGATTCATTTAAAAGAGATGTTTAATAATAAACGCGATTTTAAGACGTACATTTTTTCATTATTTGCGGCCATAGTGGATTCCGTGGTGATTTTATTTGTTACCTTATTCTTGCTCATTCAAATTGGGTTGATTTCCTCTATTGGAACCAGCCTTTCTTTGACTACAACAGATCCCATTGTATATTTATACCAAGGAAACATGACCATGATTATATCCGTTGGAATAGTTATTGGAGCAATTGTGGGAGGGCAAGTGGCTGACAAGAAAAGTAGGAGGCTAAGCGTGTATTTAGCTTATGCGATTACTACCATATCTCTTTTATTGATGTTAATTCCGACCATTTGGGGTGTTTTATTGTTTTTTGCCTCACTAATTGGCTTAGCTATCGGCTGGCGCCATAGTAGTTATGCAGCAGTGGTGACGGAGATTTCCAAGCAGCATCCTGCAATGGATTCCACTTATTATAGTCTCACGAACGCTTTTGCGAACCTTGGAGGGGTAATCGGACTTGCATTAACAGGGGTAATTTTATCACTGACGGCTTCTTATCTCATGGTATTTCTCTTCATGGCACTCATTTCTAATCTGGGGCTGGTAGGATTTTTCTTATTATCACCGACTGATTATGAATTTAAACTTTCCAGAAAAGAATCCGAGTCGGTTATGAAATCAGAAAACGATTTAAAACCTTAATCAATTTGATTTTTTATTTTTTTTAATTATTATTCAGTTATTTTTACACTTTAATGTTATTCATATTTATTTTTGTTTGGAATTAACGCTGTAATTTTCTAAGTCTTTTTGTTGCTCATTTTTCATTACGTTGACATTCTAATTTTTATATTTTAATAGAATGGTATTTCGATGATGGTGTTATTTTATTTATTAGAAAAATAATAAGAAAATAGGAAAAATAACAATTTTGGAATTATAATTAAAAAATAAAATCAAGAATAGAAAGTAGTGCCATCCATAAAAGGAGGGTTTATTTCTTCTTTATTAAATTTTAGTAAGTTTTATCCATCTTAAATTAAATAATTAAGAATGCCAATTTAATAAGTCAAGTGGTTTCTTTGGGGAATAGTAATAATCTCACGTGAAAAAATAGCAATTATGGATTTTTAATAAAAATATGAGGGAAAAAAAAAGTTATTTAGAGATGGAGCTCTGTTTTAAGCTCAAAAATAAAAGATTCAAGGTATTGAGCTTTAAAGGAGTCTTTATTCTCAAGACTTTCATATTCTTTTTCAAACATTCTAAATGTTTCCATTACTTTCATTTTTTCAGCTTCTAAATATCCTTTTGCCAATTCTTTTAAGAATTGTTTCTTAGATTCTTTATTTTTTGTTTCTATCATACTTTTATATGAAGTTATTTTTTCCCTTTCCTCGGGGACATGAGCAAAAGCTTGCATTTTTTTACCACCTTTTTTTAATTTTTATAATTTTTTTAATTCTAAGTAAAAGATGAAATTGATAAAATAAAATAAATTTGATAAGAAGAATTTTGATCATTCTGATAATTCAATTTGTCAAATCTTTTAGTTTAACAAATATTGTGTTATGAAATAAAATGCACAATGAATTCCTTTAGAATGATTTGAACCTTATAATAATGAATTTAATTGATATAACGACCCAATAAATTATAAGGAAAAAATAAGGAGATAAAAATTAGAAAATATTTAACCATAGAGTTGTTCGGATGCTCCCTTCAATTGATCTTCATAAATTTTTTTAGCTCTTAAAATTGAAACCTTTATCTTTTCAAAAGCTTTGGTAAAATCAGAATTATTTATTTTCACTTGCTTAAAGGAACTGGGATCTTTTTTATCTATCTTATCATCAAATATCCCTCTTCTAATGGCAAATATGGTAGCCTCTTCACAGATACTTTTAATGTCCGCCCCTGAATATCCTTCACTTTTTTCTGCTAATTCTTCTAAATTAATTTCTGGATCTAAAGGTTTTCCTTCTAAGTGAATTTTAAAGATTTCTTTTCTAGATTCTTTATGAGGTAAGGGGATTTCAATATGTCTTCCAAAACGCCCTGCTCTTAATAGCGCCGGATCTAACATATCGGGTCTATTAGTCGCAGCAATCAATATTACATCTTTAAGTTCCTCCAGGCCATCCATCTCCGTTAATAATTGAGCAACCATCTGTTCCACAACCTTGGTGCTACTTTCTATACTTCTTTTAGTGGCTATGGCGTCGATTTCATCAAAGAAAATAATACAAGGACGGACTGTGCGGGCTTTTCGAAAGATCTCCCTTACTGCCTTAGCACTTTCTCCAACCCACTTGGATAAGAATTCAGGACCTTTTACTGAAATAAAATTTGCCTCCGTTTCATTTGCTATTGCCTTTGCAAGCAATGTTTTTCCCGTGCCAGGAGGCCCATATAAAAGAATTCCATTAGGTGGTTCTGCTTTCATGTAAGCAAAAAATTCTGGGAATTTTAATGGCCATTCGATAATTTCTCTTAGTTGTTGCTTTGCTTCCTGCAACCCTCCAATATCCTCCCAAGTCTCATTGGGTTTGGTAATGAGAACTTCTCTCAAGGCAGAGGGCTCTATTGAAGCTAGGGCGATTAAAAAATGATTCATATTGATTTCAATACGATTTAATATTTCTTTAGGAATGGGTTTTTCTAAATCAATATGAGGAAATATATCCTTAATGGCTAGCATGGCGGCCTCTTTAGCCAATGCTTTTATATCAGCTCCTACAAATCCATGAGTTTTTTCAGCTAACAATTTAAGATTAACATCAGGATTTAAGGGCATGCCTCTTGTATGGATTAAGAGAATTTCATAACGACCTGCAGCATCAGGAACTCCAATTTCAATTTCCCGATCAAACCGCCCGGGACGCCTTAATGCAATATCTATTTGATTAAGCTTATTAGTTGCTCCAATAATGATTACTTTTCCTCGCTTCTCTAATCCATCCATTAAGGATAATAATTGAGCTACAACTCTTGCTTCGACTTGACTTCGACCATTATCTTGTTTACTTGCAATCGAATCAATCTCATCAAAAAATATAATGGAAGGGGCTTTTTCTTTTGCTTCTTCAAATATTTTTCTTAAATTTTCTTCACTCTGGCCAAAAAACTTACTCATTATTTCAGGGCCACTAATTGAAATAAAATGTGCATCTGTTTCATATGCTACAGCTCTTGCCAATAAAGTCTTTCCTGTTCCTGGGGGACCATAGAGTAATACTCCTTTAGGGGGATTAATACCAATTTTTTCAAATAATTCAGGATGAAGCAAGGGTAGTTCAATCATTTCTCTAATCTTTTCAATTTGCTCCCCTAAACCTCCGATATCCTCATAAGTTATCCTTTTTGCCATCTTATGCATTTCTTGTTCAATGTCACTTATTGCTTCATATTTAAATCGAGAAATCGATTTTCGCTTTAATTCGATTTCTTTTTTTTCTGTAAAAGAGATTTCAGTATCCAATGTAATTTTTACCGCTTCCGCCTTTGGCTGATAATCTATTACCATTAAATCAACTCTACGCCCCATGACATAAAAGCTCAGACGATCTCCCATAGTAATTGCTCTCTTCTCTAATTTTCTTACTAAATATTGAGAATCTCTTATTAAATACGTGCTTTCTAAACCAGTTAGGATGACTTTTTCTGCAAGAGGTGCTTCTATTTTTCGAATTTCAACATAATCATCGATAGATGCAATAATATTATTCCGCTCAGAAGGATCCATTCGTAATATATGCTTGCCTCGATCTTCATTTCTACCCGTTAAGAGTAAAGCTGCTGTTTTGGTATTGTTTTTAGAATGTTTGATTTCAATAATATCACCTGATTTTAAATTTAATTTTACCATTATTTCAGGATCTAATCTCACAATTCCTTTACCTGCGTCATCCTTAAATGAATCTTTAATTCTGAGCTTAATTCCTTGAGGCAAGGAAAAGTTCTTATTATTTTTGAAAATCACCAAATTTCCTCCTCTTTTTTTTAAAATAAACATAAAATTAAATGTAAAACTAAAAAATAAAAAAAACTGATTTAAAATTTTATTTTTTCAATAATTCTTTCGCAATTTCAAAAGCGACATTATAATCAAATATTTTTAGACCTTTAGTGTTAGCCGCTTCTTTCAAGATGGCGGCTTCGGAGTTTGCTTTTAGCCTTCCTAAGCTTAGAGCTCCTATTGCGAAAATTCCGGGATAAATTTCCTCATTTTTATACTTTGGTTTTATGCCTCCAATGCCATATGGGGGAACCAAATTAATATCTACAACCAGCTTTTTACCTTTTAATTTGGCCATTAATTCCTCAGGTAAAATTTCGACGCCTGCTGCTGCTAGCGACCATATGAAATCAGCATCTTGAGAGATTTGAAATCTTTCCTCTAAACTAGGTGCGAATACGCCTTTAATTTGCGAGGAACCATCTCCCGCTTCTTCCGTTAATTCTTTAGCTAAATTGATAATGAATTCCTCACTGGTTTTTTCCCAAGTTTCAACGAGAAAAGTATTTAAATGAATTTTTGCTGCCAAAATTGCAGCAATTCTTCCTACAGGCCCCGCTCCAAAAATTACCACTTTTTTATTTTTCACATCAGTTATTCCATGCTTTCTTTTTGCGATATCTAAGGTCATGGCTACTACTGCTGAGGCGGTCGTGTGAGATCCTCGTGGATCAATAATGACCGGGCATTCGAATGGTGGAACTAACGATTTAACGACATTTTTCGCAATTTTTTCACCTTCTTTAACATCAGATCCTCCTATGAAAAATGTGGTAGGCGCTCCTGGTTTTCGAGAAAAAATTGCATCTTGTACTATTTTAGGAACAAATTCAGCCTTCATTTTACTAATGGGCACTACTACATCAAACCCCGCATCGTATGCCATGTTTATGTCAAATGGGGAGGCTACATCATCAGTATCGAGAAAATAACAGATCTTATCGGAGGTATCCTTTTTTTTAATCACGATTGGTGTTAGCTCTAAAATTGATTTTCTTCCTAAAATTTGTTCTACTTCATTATATTTTGCCATTTTTACATTCACCTCAATAATTTAAAATTTCATGATAAAATTGAAAATTAAGAAAAAACTCTAATTTATTCTTTATCTCGGATTTTTACTTCAATCTCTTTTTCCATGACTTTTTCAATCTCTTCCGTTTTTATGCTCTTTTTGATCTTAATTTTTTCCGTTTCAACTCCCAGAGATTCTGCCAAGGCATCTAATCCATCAAAATGTCTCTTATCACAGATGAAAAATCCCTTTAATTTTTTGCTTTCCACTTTTTTTCCCACATCTTTAGCCAAATTTAAAATATTCATCATCATCCAAGCTTCTCGAACCTTATATCTTACTTCATCTTCTTGATCCTCATAATCCTTTTTTAAATATTCTTTCCATATGAGCAATCGCTGAAATTCCTCATCTTCTGTGGGAGCTTTTCCATTTTTTTTGATTATTTCTGCTATTCTCTCCTCTAATTTCTCTAATATTTGCCTATGTTCCTCTAAAGCAGCAGAAAGATAGTCTTCTGCATTTTCATCAATATCTGCATGTTTAAATGGAATATTTTTAACTTGAAATAAAACTTTCAAGGGATCCTTTTCATTACGATTAAGATAATTTGGACGTTCTTCTAAGGCAAAATCAGGCTTATATTTTTCTATAAGATTTTCGATTAAATCTAGATACTCTCTTGAAATCAAATGCAAATTCCATACCAAATCCTCCTTTAATTCTTCAGGTACCTCAAACCACCAATCAATGGGAAATTCACTTTCTATGAGGATTAATTTCAAAACCTTCTCTTTTAAAGGCTTTAATTCTAAAACTTCTGGCATTTTTATCATACCTCCTTTTTAATTTTATTATAAAATTATATTTTTAATTGTATGAATTTTATTATAATCTATTACCTTAACTCCCATCTCCCTTAAGCATTCAATTACTTGAGAACAAATATCTTCGCATATATCCTTTTTGACAAAATGAATAAATGTAACTACCTGTTTATCTATTTTTTTCGCAAGATCTAACATTTTTTTCACGATCCATTGGGGTCTCAACCGTAAACTAAGAAAATTTTCCTTTTCTTGTATTTCAAGATTAAGCATGTCGATCCAATTTTTTAGACTCAATCCCTTATAAGACTCCTTATCTTCCATGGATTGATATTCTTGGATCAATTCCTCAACTAACTCTTCCTTTTCAATGATTTCCTCATATAAATAACCCATTACGAATTCAGGGATATCTACTTGATAATATGGGATATTACACTTGATAAGAGTCTTCGCAAATTCATTATTGTTAAAATCTTTCATATCTACATCGAAATCTATGGTTGCAAAGTCCACATTTTTTTCTTTAAGAAATTTTTTTAGCTCATCTGAATTGATTTCATTAAGATCTGCTGAACTTTGTTTTGAGAAGAAATAAGCTGTTATCTTTTTATTTTTTAAAGGCTTTAATTCTAATACTTCCATTTATTTTACCACCTCGAAGTTCAGTTCCTTTTTAATTAAAAATATCTACCAAGAGGAAAACGGGATAAGTAAAATAAAAAAAATTTGATAAGAAAAATTATGATTATTATGACAAGAAGAATTGTCAATCTCCAATAAAAATCAGATGACTTGTCTTAAATGATGCTATTTCGATTTCTACTATCAGTTTTTTGAAATCAATAATCTAGGTGACCATTTTCAATAAAAAGATTTTTATTTTTTGATAATAATGTTTATCATGAAGAAAAATAAAATTGTTTTTTTTGTGAATGCAGTTTTAATATTCACTAATCATAAAGGTTCTCAAGGAGTTGAGAATTAAAATTGGATATATATTCGGTATTATCCCATCCTTTTCGCCGGAAAATTTTGCAGTATTTAGAGAAAGAGGGATATATTTCTTATTCAGATTTAATGGAAAAATTGGGAGTTGACTCTACGGGCCAGTTAAACTTTCATTTAAAAAAATTGGGCTCCTTGATTAATAAAGACAACAAGCACTATTTTCTCACGGAAGATGGTAAAAGAATATTAAAAATCTTGAGCCTCAATAAACGGATCCTTTCGGGAGAAGATATTGATGAATATATACCTTCTAAGGGAAGTGAAATAAATCGAGTCGGCGTTATCATCTGTAATTGCAATACCGAAATTTCTAAAGCAATTAATGTAGAGCTTTTAGAAAATTATGTTAGTAAATTAAACCATGTCATTTCTGTTAAAATATTTAAAAATCTTTGTCAACAGAAAAATATTGATGAAATTTCACAATGGGTTAAAGATAACTATCTAAACAAGATTGTCATAGTAGCGTGCTCCCCCAAAACCCATCAAGTACTTTTTGAAAGAATATTCAAGGATGTTATTGATAGCGTGAATATTGAAATAGCTAACATCCGTGAGCAATGCGCATGGGTACATCATTACGATGTAAAAAAAAGAGATCCGTTAAAAATATTAGAAAAAGCTAAACTTTTAATAGAAGCTGCCGTAGAAAGAGTAGTCTTACAAAAAAGTGTTAAAATTAAAAGAGTAGAAATTCAGAAAAGCTGTGCCATAATTGGAGGTGGCATTGCCGGAATCATTTTGGCTCTGGATTTATCCAGGGCAGGGATAGAAGTCCACCTCATTGAGAAATCTCCCACGTTAGGAGGCAAAGTAGCTCGCTGGAATAGAATTCATGAAATGGGGGATTGCTCTATCTGTTTTATCTCAGAATTGATTGCTGAATTGGCAAAAGAAAAAAATATTAAAATCTATACCAATACCGTTGTAACGAATATCACGGGAGAAGTAGGAAATTTCTCCATTTATCTCTTGAAAAAACCGCGCTACGTGGATAAGAAAAAATGTACTGGTTGTGGGAGTTGCATGAATATTTGTTCAATTGAGAAACCTGATCAATATGAATTTGGATTATCTAATCGAAAAGTTATTTATATTCCCTTTATTCATTCCTATCCCTATGTGCCTCTAATCGATGAAGAAGATATAAAGAATTGTCTTAAATGCCGAATCTGTGAACGAGCATGTATTAATAAAGCCATAAACTTGGATCAGAAGGAAGAAAAATTTAAAATTAATGTTGGTGCCAAAGTAATTGCTATAGGTGCAGAGTTTCCCTTAGATTTAGAAACCTATAAACATGATCCTCTCAATGATATTATTACTTCATGGGAATTTGAACGTCTTTTGGCTTCAGATGGTCCCACCGAAGGTCAGATAATCAAACTATCGGATAAAAAGCCTCCTAAATCCATATCTATTATACAAGGAGTGGGGGGAAAGAAAGGCTCATCCCGATTTAATGATATTTTAGTGCTAAAATATATGAACAGCATTTCTGGGAGGCTCCCTGATGCGAAAATCAATATATTTTATGAAATAAACAAGCTGGAGAGTACTCGCAATTTTTATTTAACGCCTATAGATTCACGAGTACATTACGTTAACCAATTAGAGATTATTGAACGCTATAATGAAAAAATTATAAAAACTGATGAGGGAGAGTATCAGAGTGATTTAATTATATTGAATACTAATATGGTTCCGAATAAAGATCTTAAATCTTTTCGAAAAATCATGGATTTTACTCTAAATGATGATGGATTCATGAGTAAAGAAACTCTCGCCTCGGGAATATACGGAATTGGAAGCGTGCTCGGCCCTTTAGATTATCATAGTACGGAGGCATCGGCAAATCAGGCAGCCCTTAAAATCATTGCTCTTTTATCTCAAGATTTTTTAGATGCAGAATTTAGTGGAATTGAAATAGAAGAGGAAAAATGTGGGTTATGTGGTCTTTGCGTGGTTTCATGTCCATATAATGCGATTACAATGGATCATGACAAGATTAATTTGGACAAATTCAAATGCAAGGGATGTGGAACATGCGTTTCAATTTGTCCCACGAATGCTCTAGAGATGAATATAGATACCTCCTCTAAAATAATAAGTTCAATAGATATTTTTTCTAAATATAAATCCCGACCAAAAATCATCGCTTTTTGCTGTAAATCCTGCGGATATGCTGCAGCAGATGATGCTGGATATAAAAAATTATGGTATCATCCAAATGTTTTTATTATTAAGGTACCTTGTACGGGAAGGGTGGATACCCATTTCATCTTGAGATCTTTAGAGGCTGGTTTTGATGGTGTATTAATCGTTGGATGTCGGCGTTCGGCGTGTAGATATATAGATGGGGTGGAAAAAATAGGTAAAAAGATTAAATTATTAAAAGAAATATTGGGAGAAAGGTACAAAAATCGTATTCTTTTAAGACAAATGAACGCGGTGGAAGGCAATATCTTTGCTAAAGTTATAAATGATTTTTATGAACAATTGGAGGAGGAGATAAAATATGATGCCTAAGGTTCTCATCACATCACTAACATCTTGCAGCGGGTGCATCTCAGCACTTATTTGCTTAGATATTTTTTCTCAATTCTTAGAAAAAATCTCGCTTACTTATTCTCCTTTCATTATGGATGAAACTAAAATTAAAGATTGTGATATTGCTTTAATAGAGGGATGTATATCGGAGGAGACGCAAGTTTCTATTTTAAAAAAGATTCGACATCATGCAAAAAAATTATACGCATTAGGTACTTGTGCCGCATTTGGAGGAATTTTAAGTTTATCCAATCAAAAACAAGCAGATCCTTTATCTACTTATGTTGAAATCAACGGAATAATTCCAGGATGCCCTCCTCCTTCTCAATTATTAGGAAATAGTATTATTCATTTAATTGAGGGGAAAGAAATTGTATTAGGAAATAGAAATTTGTGTGCAACTTGTCCATTAAGAGATAAAATGGATAAGAATTACGAATACCAGATTATTGAGGCTTTCTTGGAAGATCTAAATGTAAATGTTACTGAAAATGAGCCAACATGTTTTTTAAAACGGGGATTATTATGCTTGGGACCTATTACGCGTGAAGGGTGCGACCTTGAATGCATTAAGTGTGGTGTGCCGTGCGAGGGGTGCATGGGACCAGTTTCAAAAGAATTTACATCCAATCTCATTAATTTTTTGAGTATATTAAATCTTTCTGAAAACTTGACAAAAAATAGAGGCCTTTTTTATCGATTTTCAAAACCAAAATTATTAGGTGATATTTATAATGATTAAAGTTGTTGAAACATGTACAAGAATTGAAGGTCATGGAAACGTGAAGATTTATCTCAAGGATGATGAAGTAAATCGCGTTATCTTTGATTTACCTATCTATAGAGGATTTGAATCTTTTCTCGTGGGAAAACCACTTTTAGAAATACCCAAAATAGTTTCGCGTATTTGTGGGTTATGTCATGCGTCCCAATCCATTGCAAGTTGCAAAGCCATTGAAGATATGTTTGGTACGGAACTTCATGAAAGGCACGTTGTTCTTAGGAAATTATTATTAACGGGGGAATTGTTAAAATCACATGGCATGCATTATATTTTTCAAGCATTTCCCGACTTATTACTGATTTTGGGGATAAAAAACCGAATTTTAAATCCTTTTGAGATACTTAAAGAATTTCCTGATTATACAAATAAATTTTTAGAAGCAGTTAATATCGGAAATCAATTAGATAAAATATTCGGTGGGCGGTCAATTCATTTAATCACGCCTATACCAGGAGGAGTCCTTTATAAAGCTTCAAGCAAGAAAATAAAACTTGCGCAAAAATACATGGATATTGCATCAAATAACTTGGAATGGATCTTAGATAAAACGGTAGAATTATTTTCTAGCAAACATCCTCCTGAAGCATATAAATTGCCTCCAACAAGTATGATAAGCTTGCATGATTATGGATCTTACAATAGATATAATGGGATTTTAAGGATTAAAAAATTCAATAATGATCCAATCGATTTTCATCCTCAAAATTACTTCACTTATTTCACTAAAACCCCCTACACGCGAGGTTTTGATATCTTATTTGATAAAGAAAATCCTGTATTGGTAGGACCGATGGCAAGGAATAATTTAATTGAAAACTCCGTAGTTATTGGTATTCCTGATTATTTAAGTTTTTTTAATGACACGTGGAAGAATAACATTCTCTTTGCAAATATTATTCGATTAATGGAAATGTTAAAAGAAGTAAAATTTTCTCAATTATATCTTCAAAATCCTGTACTAAATGAAAATATACCCCTTGAATCTTGCAAGAAACTAAAAAAAAATGAAGGAATAGGTGTGCTTGAAGCACCAAGAGGGTTATTGATTCATCATTATAAGGTTGATGAACATAAAATAATTAAAGAAGTTAAATTATTTATAGCTACAGAATTTAATCTACCACTCATTGATACCATGATTACCAACGTTTCTAAAGAATTGTATGAAAAAACGGGAGATCTCAATATGATTAAAGAAGAATCACAGAAAATCATTAGATGTTTTGATCCTTGTGTTTCTTGTGCCACTCATTAAATTGATGATGAATAGTCAATGTATTTTTTAATAGGATAAGAAACAATTTTCGAAAGCATTTTATTCTAATTTCCCTTCCCTAAATAATAATATAAAAAAGAAATAGGTGTTTTATTTTTGAAAGTAGCTATAACTGGATGTTCAGGATTCCTTGCTTATACCCTTCTCCCGTTATTGGAAAAGGATGAGGAAATTGATTCTATTATAGGCGTGGACATTATAGAGCCAAAACAAGTTCTTTCTAAATTGAAATTTATCAAGCGGGATGTGAGAGATCCTCAATTACGAGAGGATTTTAAAGGAAGTGATGCGCTCTTTCACTTAGCTTTCATTGTCAGTCCTTTGAAATCGATTAAAGAAATGTATTCCATTAATATTGAGGGTAGCAAGAACGTGTTTGATTGTGCGGTAAGTGCTGGAGTCAAGCAGATCATTCATGCAAGCTCTGTCGCTGCATATGGCGCTTTTCCGGATAATCCAGTTCCCATTACCGAAGAGCATCCCATTCGATTGATGAAAAAACCATTTTATTATCACGAAACGAAATACTTAGTGGAAAAATATTTAGATGAATTAGAACAAGCTCATCCCGACCTCATTATTGTGCGAATGAGACCTCACATTTTTTTAGGCCCTCAAATCAACAATCTCGTCAGAGAAATGTTAAAAAAGGACAAGATCTTATCGTTTTTCCCCGACCAATTAGCTCAATACGTTTGGGTCGATGACGTGGCTCAAGCTTTTTACTTAGCCTTCAAGAAAAAAGCACGGGGTGCCTTCAACCTCGGAGCAGACAATCCCATTATTCACAGAGAAATAGCACGCCAATTCAATAAGAAATTTAATAAAATGCCTTATAAATTTGCATTATTCCTTCTCGCATTGACTTATAAACTACATCTTCAAAGAACCATGCTGCCTGGCTGGCTGCGGATGAGTCGATATCCCATAATCGTGGATTGCACGAAAGCAAAAAAAGAACTCGGATGGGCCCCTAAATTCGACACCCTTCAAACCCTCCAAGCGTTTGAACAATATCTCAAGGATATTGGAGAAATTTAATTGATATTCGCTTCTCAATGCTCCCCCTTGAATACACCGGTGAGAACCAACTAAAATCATGTTCATGGCAAGCAAAGAGTATTCTCAGAATCATTAATCTTTTTTTATTTATTTTTTTTGAATATATAGTAAAAAAAATTTATTCAATTTCATGCATGTGATTCTTGATGGGAAGACGTGTTCGCCGGCGCTGGGTAAAAGAAACCCCAAGAAACTTTTATTTTAATGATATTATCGACAATTCTGTTATTCTTACCGTCGCTGAATTCGAAGCCATGAGATTAAAGCATTATCTCGATCTAAATCAAAAAGAGGCGGCTGAAAAAATGGGGATCTCTCAACCTACCTTTTCCCGAATCCTCGAAAGAGCCCATAAAAAAACCACCCAAGCTTTAATGGAAGGAAAACCCATTCGCGTGCATGGCGGAGAAATATTCTATAAAAAAGGTTTCGTGGGATATGGATGCTTGAAATGTGGAGCAGAATGGGAAGACGAAATGGCCTCTGCTAATAAACAAGCAGAAAAACAACCCGTATGTCCTAAATGTGCCTCTAATAGGATCTATTTTCTCCAAAAAGAACCCCTATAACTGGGGTCCTTGATTATTGATTTTTAACCCATGGACCATGACTCCCCGCCCCCGAACTATCTCATGAGAAAATTTAATGAAAATGTGCCTTTAATTGTTAATGTGAGCTCTTGAATCGTTTTAATGGTTCTCTTGCTCGTTTAATTTTATCATTTTGTAAATAAATCTCCCTCCACGGGATGTGAAATCTACTTTTAATTCAGCTAATTTGTATGGTAATTTGATAATTTTTTGAACGTAAATTGAGAAACTAAAAAAAATATGAGGTAGCAAATTAATCTCAGTTACCACGCTCCAGCTCTAAGATTGGCGACAAAACCACCAAAAAGTTGAAAAAGCATGAAGATCCATTACATCTTAATGAATCGAAAAACTTATTCAGATGATTACGATACTGTAAGGTTCTCTTATCCACCAAGTTTAGATAACAAGTGTATAATCTGCGGAAAAGAGGTTAAATA
>JALGVJ010000076.1 GCA_029838195.1 Promethearchaeota archaeon | reverse complement strand
CGTATAAAATCATTAGGATGGGAAGCAAAATATTCGCTTAAAGAAGGAATTTCACGCACATATACCTGGATCCAAGACCAGGTGAAAAAGAACAAATAACAAACGCAAGTAACGCAATGAAACGCGCCCTCATCACCGGCATCACAGGACAGGACGGCTCTTACCTTGCCGAATTCCTCCTTCACAAAGGCTATGAAGTCCACGGCATCGTCCGCCGTTCAAGTTCATTCAACCGCTCCCGAATCGACCATCTTTACCAAGACCCTCATCTTCCTAAAACCCGGTTCTTCCTCCATTACGGAGATCTTGCTGATTCTGAACAAATTTCCCACCTTATATACAACATCCGCCCCGACGAAATTTACAACCTTGCCGCCCAGAGCCATGTGAGAGTAAGTTTTGACCTGCCCGAATATACATCAAACATCACAGCCTTAGGAACAACCCGACTCCTCGAAGCTCTCAGGAGAAGCGGTAACAAAGCAAAATTCTACCAGGCATCCTCAAGTGAAATGTTCGGCGCCGCCCCACCTCCCCAGAACGAAAACACACCATTTTATCCTCGCTCACCCTACGCCGTTTCCAAGGTCTATTCCTATTGGATGGTCAGGAATTATCGCTATGGATACAATCTTTTCACCACCAACGGCATATTATTTAATCATGAATCGCCCCGAAGAGGAGAAAATTTTGTCACCCGAAAAATCACAAGAGGATTAGCCGCCATTCTCTCCAAAAAAGCAGAAAAACTTTATCTCGGAAACCTTGATGCCAAAAGAGATTGGGGATATGCGCCGGAATATGTTGAAGTCATGTGGAAGATGCTTCAACAAGACGATCCCGATGATTATGTCATAGGAACAGGAGAAACTCATTCAGTGAAAGAATTTCTGAAAGAAGCTTTTGGATATCTCGACCTTGACTGGAGAAAATATGTTGAAATAGACAAGCGATATTTCCGTCCCACAGAAGTAGAATACCTAAAAGCTGATTCCTCAAAAGCCAGAAATAAGCTCAACTGGTCCCCTCGGATCACTTTCTGTGAGTTAGTTAAAATAATGGCGGATTGTGACCTGGAGAGTTTTGGCCTCTCCTCACCCGATGAAGGAAAGAAAATTCTCAAGGAAAAAGGCTTTTCCTGGCAAAAAAAATATTGAAATAAAAAGCAGCACTGGAGAATCAAATGATTGATTTATCGAAAAAGCACATCACAGTAACAGGTGGAAAAGGATTTCTTGGGACTCATCTTGTAAGAAAATTAAGAGAAGAGCGGAAGTGCCCAAATGTTTTTATTGCTGATCTTCCTGAATATGACTTAAGAACATTAGATGGAATTAAAAGAATGTTCGATGATCAGAAACCTGATATAGTGATTCACCTTGCTGCTGTTGTAGGAGGCATAGGCGCCAATAAAGAAAATCCCGGTCGCTTCTTCTATGACAACGCCATTATGAGCATTCAACTTATTCACGAAGCCTATCTTAGAAATATTGAAAAGTTTGTCATATTAGGGACCATATGCTGCTATCCAAAACATACCCCTGTTCCTTTTAAGGAAGAAAATCTTTGGGATGGCTATCCCGAGGAAACAAACGCACCCTATGGGTTAGCCAAGAAAATGCTGCTTGTTCAATCACAAGCCTACCGTCAGCAGTATGGATTTAATTCAATCTTCCTGATGCCTGTCAATTTGTATGGGCCTGGAGATAACTTTGACCCAAAATCCTCACATGTCATCCCTGCACTGATAAAAAAGGTTGTCGACGCTATGGGAGGAAAAGAAGCCGCAAAACAGAGAATGCAGGGTATCAATAATCCTAATGAACCCAACAAACGCAATGATTGCAACAAAAGCGATAAACGCGATGAACACGACAAACACATTGTTGTCTGGGGAACTGGTAAAGCATCGCGTGAATTTATCTATGTCGGAGATGCTGCCGAAGGCATAATCTTAGCAACAGAAAAATACAATAAGCCAGATCCTATCAATCTCGGAGCCGGCTTTGAGATTAAAATCAAAGATTTGGTTGAACTGATTGTGAATTTAACTGGTTTCAATGGTGAAATCGAATGGGATACTTCCAAACCCGACGGCCAACCTCGAAGGATGTTGGAGACATCTAAGGCGACAAATGAAATCGGATTTAAGGCAAAAACTGACTTTGAAGAGGGATTAATAAAAACTATTGAATGGTATATACAAAATAAGCAGTAAGAAAAAAAGATTATCTATTAATAATATTTAAAAATGTGATGACAGGATCAATCATTTTATGAATAAAGGAGTCAATTGGATTAAAAAAATCATTATTAAAACATTAAAATTCGAGAAGAGGTAACAATGCTAATAGTATGTAATGGAATGATTAGATCCGGCTCAACTCTTCAATACAACCTTGTGAGAAATATTTTAGAAAATTCTAAATTAGGAAGAGGAGAAGGTTTTTATGATAGCAAAAATTGCGTTTTATCAAAGTATCAAATTAATCAATGGGCTGATGATGATTACTATCATGTAATTAAAACGCACGAATTACATCCAGAAATTGTGCAATTATCGAAAAGTAACAAGGCAAATTTATTGAAGATTTGCTATATTTACCGAGACATAAGAGACGTTGCTGCATCGGTTAAAAATAAATGGGGACGTGAAGGAGAAGAACTCATTGCCTCATTAGATAGAGCAGTAAATACTTATTATGAGATAATGAAAATTCAAAATGTTTTTATCCAAAGATATGAAGATGTTTTTAATAATACATCCCGAAATGTTGAAGAAATTTCAAATTTTCTAAATATTTTTATAGAAAAAAAGGTTTTTAATAGGATAGTAGATGAATATTCCATTCAAAATGTGAAAAAACAGACAAAATCCTTTAAATTGATTTTATTAAAAAAGTTATTAATGTTTTTTAGAATAATAACTCCGGTAAAAGCAAGAAAGATTTTCCGTCCTATAATAAGTAATATGACAGGTTTCAAGGGGAGTAATGTTTTTAACAAAAAAACACAATTCCATCCTGATCATATTTCAAAAAACAAGGGAGCAATTGGAAGTTGGAGGACTGATTTAAACAATTATGAAAAAAAAATAATTACAGAGCGTTACAGGAGTTGGTTAATAGAGAGGGGATACATAATAGAAAAGAGAGAATAGATATTTGAACGCAAATTAGTATTATAAAGCTGAAATTATGCAAAAAAGACAAATCCTTATTAATGCTTTCATGTCGATCGTTCAAATCATAATTATCAGTGCAGTTCTCTTTATACTTTATAAATTTCTTTTAAACACCATAGGAGTTGAACAATTAGGAATTTGGTCTCTTGTATTAGCAACAACATCGGTCAGTCAAATAGCAAGTTTTGGTCTTTCCGGAAGTGTTGTGAAATTTGTAGCAAAATATATTGCAAAAGAAGATGAAAAAAGTGTATCCGAAGTGATTCAAACTGAGCCCTTCCCCAATGTTTGGACAGAAAATGCCCTTCTTTAAGGTGGAATTTGGACCTGCTTTTAATAATTTCATAAATCCTTTTCCATGTCAAAAATACAAGCCTGTGAGAGTCGGTATAAGCCGCAATCTCTTTTCGATACATATCAAATCCTTTGTCCGAATCCGGCATTCCGGGCCATAGAGATTCCAAAATAAACCTCATACGGAGTTTTCCCATCTAATGAAGCATGGGGTCTCTCAGTGTTGTAGAATTTCAAATAATTTCCTAATCCGTTCCTGGCCATTGGAACAGATATATAATCATGGAGATAAACTTCATCATATTTGACCGTGCGCCACAGTCTTTCTACAAAGATATTGTCATACAGCCGGCCGCGGCCGTCCATGCTGATTCGCACTTCCGCATTTTTCAGGATTCCGGTAAATTCTTCACTCGTGAACTGAGAACCTTGATCAGAGTTGAATATCTCAGGGGTTGAGACAACGAGCGCATCTCTTAAAGCCTCAAGACAAAATTCTTTCTCCAGGGTGATGGAAAGTTTCCAGGAGAGTACATAACGGCTGAACCAATTCATGATCACAACCAAATAAACAAAACCATGAAGCAAACGGATGTAGGTGATATCACTGGCCCATACCTGGTCCGGCCGGTCAATTCTCAGTCCTTTAAGCAGATAGGGATAGACCTTATGTTCAG
>JALGVJ010000055.1 GCA_029838195.1 Promethearchaeota archaeon | reverse complement strand
CGGATTACAAGCGAGAACCGACAAAACTGCGATTGCTATAATCTCGATTTTTGTCGCCCTTAAAGCTAAAAAATTTAAAAACCAAGCTAAATTATAAACTTAAAAATACCCTCAATTGAAACAAAATTATATTTGAACAACAATGAATTCAACTAATCAAACTTCTATAAAAAAATATTTAATTTATGGTTCGCCCAGATTTAGTGCTGGAATCGTATTAGACATTGTAGATTTTGGAATATTATACCTCTACATTACCGCTTATGGGTTGCTCCCCATATTATCAGGTATAGGTACGGCAATAGGCAAATTAAGCATCGCTGCGGGACAATTTCTCATGGGATGGCTCTCTGATAAAACTAATACAAGATTCGGACGCAGAAAACCTTTCATGTTTTTTTATGCGCCTCTCACGGGTCTTTCTTTCATTTTTGCTTTATTGCCCATGCTATTCCTTCAAAATCCCACAAGCTCGCAGTTATTCGTTTGGATTATCATTTGGGATGCTGTATTTCAATGGTCTTATGGTGGGCTTACGACACCTTATCAATCGTGGGTTTCAGAACAATTTTTTGTTAATCAAAGACCAAAAGCTTCTGCCTTCCAAAATCTTTTCAGCTTTGTAGGCTCAGGTCTTGGTGTTGTATTCACGCTACTCGTGTTTCCGCCTTTTATTAGCTCATTTCAAGCAACTGGAGTTATTGATCCGATTTTTACTTTCATAATTATTGCTTTTGGTGCATTAGTCGTCGTATTTTTTTATTTCTGTGCTTTTGCCCTTCCCGTGGAACAAATTAAAGGTGCTCGCATGAATTTCAAGGAAGATTTAAGAAAGGTCTTAAAAGATAAGAATTTCATGAACGTATGTTGGCTCCAAGCAATCGCATTTTTAGCTATTGGCATGATAATGCCAACATCAATCGGCTTTATCACCGAAGTCCTTAAATTTCAGGGAGATGAAATGTACATCGCAGCTGTAACGCTATTAGTTGGTATTGTCGTGTTTCTTTTCGGGTGGAAAAAGTTGATTGATAAAAAAGGGAAAAAGCAAACCTTTTTAATCATTCTCGTCACCGGAATCGTAGTACTCCCCTTTACCTTAATAGGACTTATTCCAAGCGGAATTAGCTTATTCGTTGCCATTCTTTTTATTTTAGGCGTAGCAGCGTTTCTTGGGGGATATTATTTATTTCCGTATATTTGGCTCGCTGATACCGCAGAAGATGCTGAAGTTAAATTTGATGAAGAAGGCAGAAAATCTGGGCTTTACGCAGGATTTCCCCAAATTTTACTCAATATTTTTCAAGCGATTGCATTATTTATTACGGGTGCGATTTTAGGATTACCGAACGTGCCGGGAAAGGACTTTTCTTGGGGATACGTGCTTTGGGGTTTATGGTGTTCGGGAGTGCTCATCGTGACATTCTTATTCACGAAAAAGTTCATTACTTTAGATTTTGACTGGGAAAAAGAAAGATCAAAATAAGTTTTAATTTTTTTTTTATTTTATTTATTCTCATTTTCATTATGTGAGATTTATCCGTTGATTTCTTTTAATCGAAATAATTGACCCATTGTTTCTCGGCCTCGAACATTTCATTTACCATTTCTCTTATTTCTGCGGGGGAGCAAACACTGGCAGTATTGGGATCAAGAAGAATGGCGTGATATATCTTTTCCTTGTCTAACGTGAGAGCACCTTCAACTGCGGCTTTTTGTACCATGATATTAGATATACATAAAGCTTGGCAAATGGTTGGTAATATAATTCCTCCTTGAGGGTGAAGCCCTTGTTTGTCTGCGAAAATGGGGACTTCCACGCAACAATTATTAGGCAAATTGGTGATTAAACTTCCTTCTTTATTTATCACGTTTCCATTAAATCTAAACGGTACTCCTGTTTCAAGAGCGTTAATGATATGAGAAGCATACTCATCTGAAGCGGCTTTTCTAAAGGGAAGTTTTCTTCGTTTCATTTTTCTTCGAAAAAAGCTTTCCAGACTCTCTTGAAACTTTACTTGTTCGTGATAGTCAGAGGCTTGTTCAAGGGTGCTTAGCCAATCGGGCCCTACTCTATATTTTTCCAAGAGATCTTTTCGCTTTCGATAATAAGGGAGATATTCAGAAAGATGTCCATCGGATTCGGTCATAAAATATCCTGTAGCTTCCATCATGTCCCAGCGGATGCCTTTTAGCCTTTGTAATTTTTCTGATTGTTTAAATTTTTCACGAAGTAAGGGATAAGCATTTTGCCATTGAGCATTGGGGTCGTTCGAGTCTTTATACCAGAATTCTAAAAACCAAGCCATGTGATTGATGCCAGCACAGAAATAACTTATTTCTTCTGGTCTTGCCCCCAGCCATAGCCTGAGAAGATGCGCCGTGCCTTGAACGCCGTGGCATAGACCTACCGTAGAGCCAGGGTAAATTAAATTGCAATACCACGTATTCATGGCCATGGGATTCGTATAATTTAATAATAGGGATTTTTTTCCTTCTTTTTTATCCGCATTATATCCGATGGTCTTCATGTCTTCAAGTAATTGATTAAAAAATGGAACCGTTCGAAGAAATCGGAACACTCCGCCAGGACCCAAGGTGTCTCCGACTGTTTGAGACACGCCATATTTAAACGGTATTTCAACATCCAATTTATATGCATCTAAACCACCCACGTGCACTGCATTGATAATATATTTAGCATCTTCTATAGCTTTTTTTTGGTCCGTAGTTTTTTCGATTTGAACACCTTCCAATTCTTTTTCATTTAATTCTTTATATTTTTGAAAATATTGATAGATGAGGTCCAAGCGATGAGCATCGATATCTTCCAAGCAAATAAGGGTATCTTTTCTTAAAGCAGGAAAGCTCAAGAGATCTGAAATGATATTTTCCCCAAACACGAGAGACGCAGCACCAATAAAAGAAATTTTTAGCATGTAATTACCTCTTTTAAGTATTAAAATTATTTTTAATGAAATATATTTATAGTAGGTTTTTTTTGTTTTAAAATCATTTTCTTCTTGTTTTTATCACGATTCAAGGGCAAGAATTTCTTTTCGTGAGATTTCTTGTTAATTTGCTACTACTCCGAGCCATTGAGCAGCATGCCAATATATTATCCATCATCATACGGGAATATGGGATTCTAAAATGGAACGAGCCTCAAATATTTCATGAAAAGAAAAAAATTTTAAAAAAATTAAATCAAAGGAGCAAGCATTTTTTAACTAAGAAAAAGCAATTTAAAATAATAAATTAATAAAGAAAAAAGTGTTAATTTAATACTTTTTTTCATTTTTGTTTAATCAGTTTATTAGCAATGAGGTCCGGTAAAAAGAAGCCTAAGTAATATTCTATTGCGCTGGAAGTTAATAATAACCTCACGAAAATAATCCCAAGGGGTCCAAAAGTTAATATGGCATCTAAAAAGGCAGCAATCGTGAAAGAAATTATACCGATTAAAAAAAATCTCCCTTTCCATTGAACAGTGGGATCTTTTGACTTCATGGAAGCTCTTGAAAACAAGATCCCCGTTATTAACACCGTGAAGATTCCAAACACGCGAAACACGTTTGGAATGATCTCATGATGACTATCAAACATTCCTTCTAAGCTTCCAATAACTTCAGGATTCGTGAATAGCATGATAATTAAAAAGACATCATAGGGAATGCAAATTAAGACAAAAACCACTGTAATTTTTTTCATGGTTGCCGAATCTTGAAACACTAAAGTAGCAAAAGAATAAATCCAAAAAATTATTCCTAAAGGCACGAAAACATTTTCCATGAAAAGATAAGGAATTAATTCTAGTCTTAATCCAAATGTGATATAGAGTAAAAATGAACTAACATTTCCTAACCATGGTGTCGCAATGCTCATCCAAGCAAGCCCCACTGTGATTAACTGCTTTTGCTTGTAAGCGAAATACTTAATCAAGATTTTTAGGCCGACAATGAGGGAAACAATAACAAATATTGTTGTGAAGATTCCATTTATTATATCTAATTGAGATAATTCTTCGATTCCCATTTTTGTAAAACTCCTTTTTATTCCATTTACTAAAAACTATTACTTAATCATTACATGGATGGAAAGTTATTTAAATTTATATTAAAATGCGTTAGACACAGATAGAATGGTTCCTTTTTAAAGGGAAGATTTTATAATGCAAGGAGCGCTTGAAAAAAAGAAGGAAGTATTTAAATTTCTATCCTTTTTCAGAAATTCTTTAATTCATTAAACAATCCCACATGGTGGGATGTTTCACGATAAAAAACGGGAGGTCTACCAAGGGGCGCTTCTACCACGTACCATCCTTTTTTAAATCGCTTTCCTGACCATGCGTGTATCCAAGAATCATCTGGTAAATAACAGTTCCACTGATTTTTTTTCGGTTGGATCACGGGAGCGATTAATAAATCTCTTCCTAATAAATATTGAAAATTAAGATCATGTAAGATGGAATCCTTGGGGTAATGTAAGAATAGGGGTCTCATGGGAGGAATACCCGTTAATTGATATTCTTTTTCACATTCAAGTAGATAGGGTTTGAGATGAACATGTATCTTTACCATTTTTGAGAGGTGTTCTAAAGTTTCAGAATCGCCATCAAATTGCCAATTGTCTTTAGGACGGTTGCCTTCATGAGTTCTCATGATTAAGGAAAAAGCGGATAATTCTGCCCATCGCATGAATAATTCTTTAGATCGTTTATAAGGGCCATACGTCGTAAAACCTCCTAAATCAAAATGATAATTTCCAATTCCACATAGTCCTAACGAAATTCCGCAAGAAATTACTGAACCAATTCCTAACTTATCATCCCAATCGACCAATTGATCTCCCGGCCAATAGCACATCATGTATTTTGAAGAATGGATGTATCCTGATCTATGAAAGTAGAAAATTTCATCCAGTTTTCCTTCCTCTTTTAAGAGATCATGCATGATTTTAGCAAAAATAACCGGATATTCATTGTGGAAACACTCCCCCTCTTTCCTCGCATGATTTACTGCATCAACCGGAACATATTCACCATAGTCTGCCATCCAACCGGCTAATCCAATTCCTAACATGTGTTTTTTAATGATTTCTTTAATCCACGTTAATGTATTAGGATTACTCAAATCCAGTACTGCTACAGGAAAATCCGTAGTATAGATAATATAATCCTCACCATTATCATTTTTTAAGAAATAATTCTTGTCGGCTCCTTCTTTATATAGATCTCCCTCAGTACTCAATTGAGTATTAATATATCCTAAGAATTTTATTCCCCGCGCATTTAGCTCTTTAATAAAGATGGGCAAATTTGGATACCGTGTATCATCATGTTTCCAATTCCAAAATAATTGCTGGCCAAAAGAAGTCATTCGAATTCCTTGCCAATCTTGACACCAGACTGCACAGATTTTAATACCTGCTTTTTCCGCAATTTTTATTTTTTCTTCAACAACTTGAGTTCCGCCTTGAATTCCAAGAATAATACCATCATGTACCCAATCAGGTAAAGGAGGTTGTCTTCCAAAATAATTAGATAATTCTTTAATTAAAGAAATGAGGTTGTCTTGCTTACAGATGATAATTTTTTTAGGAATTCCCCAAACATGTATTACATGATAATCAGGAGCTTCAAAATTAAATTCTGAATATTTACAAGTGTCAACATGACAAAAATAGTTGCTGCTTGAAATAAAAGTAGGTAAGGGAAAATAGGTATAATAATCTCTAAAAACGGGCGAACAATCTTCTACCCAAGAATGAATGATGCTTCCTCGCAAGTTTATTTTCTCAAAGCGTGCGCCGCATCCAAAAATGGCTTCTTCGGGACATGCGTTGAGAAAAAACCAAAAACGATTAATGGATGAGTCACTATAATGAGGAATTATCTCTAAGAAGTTGCCTTTTTCTTCAATTTCTACCGTTAATTTTGTATTTGCATTGGAAAAAGATAGTTCTAATCTACTTAGAGAATCGCCTTTATTGCTGAAAGAGATGAGTTCATGGTGTTTGAGAGAAAATTCTTCTAATAATTTTTCTTGAATTTTAAATTTATGCCCTTTTAATTTAAAACGTGCAGTTCCTTTTCCTAATTTAAAACAAGGATTTGTTTCGTCGTGCTTTATTATTAATTGATTGTTAAAATAAAGTTCAAAACCATCCTCTTTTTGTTTGAAATCCATTATTTAATAACCTTCCATCCTTTTAATTTTGCAAAAATTTCAAGGGGCTTGATAAAGTCGCCATACACGACAGATACATGGTGTGCAATTCCATTCTTAATGATTTTATTCAAGACATTCCTCACATCCTCTTTAAAAACAACCTTAGCAAATGTGCCTTTAAGCTCTTTTGCTATGGGGATAGCTTTACCTTGTTGTAGAAAGATCCTGTATTCATTCGGAGGGGAATAATCCAAGCGTAATATTGAAAGATCCCCACTTTTCAAGACAAAACCCGCAGTAACGCCTTTACCTCCTGCAAAATAGGTATCCAATGATCGAGTACATTTTTGATCCCATAGATTACATGGAGCAACTCCACAATGCCATAATAAAGCAAAATTTTCCTTGAAATCGACTTGAGAAAAATCAGCTAAAAAAGGATATTGGCCGCCAATGGCCACGTGTGCTAACATTGATAAACTTCCTAAAATATCTCCCTCACAAGTTAAAATTTTTCCCTCAGCTTGTAATACAGACATTGCTGCGCAAGGAGAAATTCCATAATACTCCGCAAATTCCGGCCAACATCGAATCGCCATGGAAGTTAATGATTTTACTTTCATGAATTCATCAAGTCTAACAATTAATTCCGCAACTTTTCGTAGTTGCTGATCATTTAATTCAGATATGTCAAAATTGGCTTTTAATTCTTCAATGCGTTTTTCTATTTCTACATTTTCAATACCCATGTTTAGAAGCTCTTCTAATTGATAGTAATCGATTAACACGCCTAATTGTTTATACAGATCTAACTCATCCACATCTACATTGAAAAATCCACGTGCACGTGAACCAATTATTCCTACACGTGCCGTGGAAAAAGTCTTTAAAATTCGAATCGCATCTAACCAATCTTTATCTATTTCTCCTCCAATACAATAATGATAATTACGTATTCCCGCTTTATATAAATTTGAAGCATTGAGGTTCAATCCGCATGTAGAATTTAAACGAATCTTGCCCCCTTTATGTGGTAATTCTTCCAAACCCCATAATAAAATAGGAACTCTAATCCATTTATTAATTTCTAAAATTAAATGCCCTAAAGCAAACGTTCCATTAATACAAATTAACCCATCAATTGATTTTGTTGCCAATATCTGCCCCGCATCTTGCGCCTCCTCGACTTCGAAGATTAAATCTGGAATTATTTCCCAAATCACATCTTCAATTAACATTATTTTCTCTTGAATTTGTTTAAATAAATCTTGAGCTGCTTGAAAATCAAAAGTTTTTCTTGCTAAACAAACGACTCCAATGCGAATTTTTTGTTTCATTTTATTCAGTATTTATCGTTTTTATAATATTCATTAAATTTTGGTTTTATGTTAAAGTTTTTCTGAAAATACAAAATAAAATGAGCTAATTTAATTAATAAAACTCGCATTTCTTCTCTATTATTCTGATATTTCTATTTAATAATAAAAGATAGCTCTTTCATTAAATAGGTTTAATTTATGTCTGCGAATTAAAAGTATGGATTTTAATATTTTTCATGATTTCTTTAACTAATAATTATAGAATGATAGAAAAACCATGAGTTATAATTTCATGAACACGACTCTTTCATTCGAGGAAAGGGTAAAAGATTTAATTGGACACATGACATTTGATGAAAAAATATCTCAATTATTTAATATTTCCTTAGAAATAAAAAGATTACACGTCCCGCGCTATGATTGGAGAAATGAATGCATTCATGGAGTAGCTTTTGCGGGATACGCCACTGTATTTCCTCAAGTTATTGGAATGAGTGCGTCATGGAATCCCGAATTAGTATATCAAGTGGCAGATGCAATTTCCACCGAGGCGAGAGCAAAACATCATGAAGCAATTAAACAAAACAAGCGCGTGCGGTATCATGGACTCACGTTTGCAGCTCCTAACATTAATATTTACCGAGATCCTCGATGGGGGCGAGGACAAGAAACGTTTGGTGAAGATCCGTATTTAACTTCGCAAATGGGTATTGCATTCGTGAAAGGATTACAAGGAAACCATCCAAAATATTTAAAAACAATAGCAGAACCTAAACATTTTGCCGTCCATAGCGGTCCAGAAAATAAACGCCATGAAATCAATATTGAAGTCAAAGAGAAAGATTTATGGGAAACCTATTTACCGGCATTTGAAGCATGCATCACTATTGGAAAGGCTAAAGGAATAATGGGGGCTTATAATCGATTAAATGGAGAGCCATGTTGTTCAAACTCTCAACTTTTAAAAGAAATTTTAAGAGAACAATGGAAATTTGATGGCTATGTGATTGGGGATGGAGGAGCAGTTACAGACATGTATTCCGGACATGAAGTTGTAGCAACATTCAAAGAAGCCGCCGCAAGGGCCTTAAAAGGGGGATGCAACGTTATCAATCCCTTGAATATCATGACTACCCTAAAAATCAAGCGATATCACGTGCATGTTAAAAAAGCTGTAAAAGAAGGCCTTTTAAATGAATCAACTATAGATGAAGCCTTGAAATTCTCTTTCCTCGCACGCTTCAGACTTGGGATGTTTGACCCTACAGATAATGTTCCTTATTCTAACATCCCCATGGATGTGGTTAATTGTGATGAACATCGAAATTTATCCCTGCAAATGGCACGAGAATCCATTGTTCTCTTAAAAAATGAAAATAGAATCCTTCCGTTATCGAAAAATATAAAATCGATAGCCATCATCGGCCCTAATGCCGATCATTTAGAAGCCCTTTTAGGTGATTATAATGGTACACCCAAACAATATAACACACCCCTTCAAGGAATAAAAAATATGCTTTCTTCTACTACAAAAATCTTTTATTCCAAAGGATGCGAACATTTTAATAGAGATGAATTTTTATCGCAAGAAGCGTTAGATATGGCGGATAAAGCAGAGGTCATTATCATGATCTTAGGATTGACCGGACAATTCGAAGGAGAAGAAGGATTTGTATTAGGTCCCTTAAAAGGGGATAGGAATACATTGGATTTGCCCAAAGTTCAAGAAAAGCTTTTAAAAGAGCTAGCTTCCCTGAAAAAACCCATTATTTTAGTACTAATGAATGGGGGCGCACTTTCGATTAATTTTGCTAAAAAAAATATTACAGCAATAATAGAAGCGTGGTATCCAGGAGAACAAGGCGGTAATGCGATTGCAGATGTGATTTTTGGAAATTATAATCCTTCCGGAAAGTTACCCATAACATTTTATAAATCCACTAGCGATCTTCCCGATTTTGAAAATTATGACATGGAAAATCGGACGTATAGGTTTTTTAAAGGAGAACCTCTTTTTCCATTTGGATTCGGCCTAAGTTATACGACCTTTAAACTTGATAACTTGGAAATAGCACCTAAAAAAATCAAAAAGGGTGAAAATATTAAGGTTAATGTGGAAATATCAAATACAGGCAATCGATTAGGTCAAGAAGTTGTTTCATTATATCTCAGCAAAATAGAATCTTCTTTAAATCCTCCCTTAAGAGAATTAAAAGGATTTAAAAAAATTCAGTTAAAACCAGGAGAAAGAAAAAACATTTCTTTTCTTTTAACCCCAAGAGAATATTCGATTATAAATAATGAAGGAAAAAGAGTGATTGAAGAAGGAGTTTTTAAAATCTCAATAGGAGGTTTTGAGCCCATTCCGGAGTACAAAAATAAAATCTTGACCGGCGAATTCGAGGTAAAAGCTTGAAAAAAAATTTTCATGTTAATTTTATTAGATAATTAATTTCATTATCTTGATTCTGAATATTAAAAGAGAAAATATAAGATTTTTTTTTATAATGAACCTAATTCCGTATCATCCCAGGCATCCTGAAAAATCTTTAATCCTCTATCTGTAAAAGGATGGTAAAAGCTATCTTTATATACTTGAAAGCCCGCAGTGACAATATCTGCACCAAGAATTGCAGCTTCAACGATTTGCTTCCCATTGCGAACAGCTGCCACTATGATTTCCGTATCAAAATCATAATTTTCATAGATAGCAATAATATTTGATAATAATTCAAAACAATCGACGCCAGAAGCTTCTTGCCATCCTATAAAAGGGGAGCAATAAGAAGCACCGATTCTGCCTACTTGAAGAGCTTGCGATGCCGTAAAAACTAGCGTTACATTTATTCGTATCCCCTCCTCGGTTAATTTCTTGGTAGCAATTAAACCTTGTTCGGTACATGGTATTTTAATAACAAAATTATCGGAAAGCGATGATATTTTCATTGCTTCCTCAATCATATCATCAGCGGTTTGTAAATGAGGGTTTATCTCTACGGAAATCGGAAAATTAAGCTCCTTGAATTCTTCAGCAAATTCTTTTAATATGGTTGAAAAAGATTTTCCCGAAGCCTTCACGTGTTTTGGATTGGAAGTAACACCTTCAATATTCCAATTTTCCAATGCATATTTAATTTCATCAATTTTAGCACTATCTAAAAAATATTTCATAATTTTCCCTTGAATAACCCTTATAATTTAAGGTTATTTAAAAGAAAAAGAAAGAAGCATTAAATTTTTTTCTTAATATGTGCTGAATTCATTACATCGAATTTTTAAGTTTAAAATTTTCTCATTCACGTCCATGTAAATACATCTGAGTTAAATTTAAATAAAAATAAAATGGGGATTATCAGACATTAAATGATATTAATTAATATTATAGGAACAAAAACTCAAGAAAAATATGATTTTAATTTAAAATTTAAAATCTAATAGATATTGTGTGAGAATTTTGAAAAAGCATAAAAAATTATTAGAATAATTAAAGGATTATTAGAATAATTTTTTATGTATGGGAAAATTTGAAAATAAATTATTTTAATTTTATATTGAAAAATGAAAATTAAAGGATTACATGAATTTCAAGAAAAAGTATCATTTTTTACGGGAAAAAAGATACTTTTAGTTCCTATTTATTTTATTTCGATTTTCACCATTAGTTTTTTGATACAATTTAGTTTTGACCTACTACCAATAATATTTTTTGAAAATGGAATTAAGAATGAGATTATTATTTTATTTCCAATTCTTGGAATTGTTTTAATGGGATGCTGTGGATTATTTTTAGTTTATCAAATGTGGTCCCGCAAAGATCGATTGAAAGCTAAATATGGTCAATTAGCATATCAAAAAATCATCTTAATAGGCCTTACTGGCCTTAGTGTTATTATTAGCATCTCCATTCATAATTGGATTCCCTTTTATCGCTTAAACTCTATTTATTTGTCCTATTATCCCTTGTCACTTTTTAGTACCCCCCTACCCCTCTATTTTACTTCTATGTATTCATTATTTTCAATATTCCAACTAATTTTAGGAATTTTTTTTTTAGTTATTGGAATTCTTATGACATTAAGAGCCGTCAGTACTTTTGGCATCGATTACATGGCATTGGTTTACCTATATTTTCCTGAGGAAAGTAAACTTCAAGATCATGAGATCTATTCCGTGTTACGTCATCCGGCTTATGCAAGCTTAGTACTGATATGTATGGGAGGAATGTTATTTCAAATGACGCTCTATTCAATTATTAATTTTATTTTTTATTATTTTTTATTTAATATTCATATTCATTTCGTAGAAGAAAAAGAATTAATCAATCGATTTGGGAATTCATATAAAGATTATCAAAAACGAGTTCCTGCTATTTTTATCAGACCAAAAAATTGGAAAATCTTTTTTAAATATCTTCTTGGAAAAACTCATTAAAAATTTAAAGGAAAAAACATGTAAAAAAATTTTTAAATATACTTATAAATCAATGTGGTCTTGATTTTTAAACTCACGTCATGGATCAAATGACCAAGCTCTGGCGCTACAACTAATTTTCCTTCGTTAATTTCTCTAAGCCCTTTTAAACAATTCCATAAACCAAATTTATCATTATCTTCCGTTCCCAAGGCTTCCGTGTATTTTCCTCCTGCTAATAAATATCCGCCTAATCCCCCTATAGCGGGCCATTTCCTAAGAGCCGCTTCAAAATCCTTGCTTAATAAGTCATTCATTATTTCTACTTTTTTCATGTCAAGCACGTTTAAAGCTGCTGCAAGACTATGCTCCGCATGACTGGCATGGCCTGCTGATAATAAAATTTTGAAATAAAAATCCGCTAACTCATCCGCATTATTGAATCCAAATCGAGTGCCTTTTGTATTGATCATCTCGTTAGCTAATTTTTTCACTTCTTCCAGAACCACTCCCGCGTCTTTTCTATCAACTAAAGCTGTAACTGCCCTAAATTTTTTCACCTCTAACTCTTGTTCTATTAATTTTTGATATTTTCTTTCCAATATTTGAGCATTTCCACCGTGTCCTGTAAGTAATAATACTAATGATATCTCATCGCCTCGTTCTTTAATCAAATTAATGTGATATTTCATGAATTGAATGGATTTATCAAGAAATTCCTCGAAAGGGATAAACGCTGGTGCCCAAGCTTTCGCTACAGGTCCGCACCGATCCGTTGTATAAGGAATGTGGGCTACATGCCTCTGACCCGTGGTAAATTCCAGATCATGAGCTGCTTTTTTAGCATGAAGATCATCTATATTTCTTGGCATGGCATAACCATGTCCTTCATTAGGATTCCCTACAGAGAATATCAAGCATTTAGATTCCTTTTCTTCCCACGGCCCCCAATCATTCATTTTTTCCTTTAATTCAAGCTCCGCCATTTTTTTCTTTTCCTCCTTATTAAATACTGATCAATAAACAAGATAATTTTAAATGAAAAAATGCTCTTGATTTTAAAAATTTATCAATATCCGAGCAATTCTCTATTAAAATTGGTAAATTTCAGTGTAAAATGAATCTAATGTAGATAATATCGTAGTTTGGGAAAAACTTGCATGTATCGTAGGAATTCGAGTATTTCTTTGGAAAAACTTCTTTTAACTACTTATCTCATTACTTGTTTTCCACAAATCTTTAAAGTTTATTAAGCTTAATCAATAATTTTATATAATCTCAAAATAAAATAAAAATACTATAATTTATAATCACGAAATTCGAACTATCATGAGTGAAAAGAAGAATAACGTTATTAAAATAGCAGCCATATACAGTTTTGGCCAGATAGGAGATGTTACGGCTTATCAAACATTCACGTTTTTGATTTTCACTTTTTATTATGCTGTCGTGGGGATAAACGTCATTTTAATTTCGATTGGATTCATAATCTGGTCCGTGTGGAATGCTTTTAACGACCCACTTTTAGGTGCTCTTTCAGATCGGACGCATACAAGGTTCGGGCGAAGAATTCCTTATATCATGGTAGCTTTTATCCCTTTAGGCGTGATCATGTTCTGGCTTTTTACCCCTCTGAAAACCCTTGAAAATTCCGTGGAAATGGCAAATTTTATCTATTTCCTCATCATCATCATTTTATTTGAGCTTTTTTATACAATGTATTCGCTTAACTTAACATCCTTATTCCCAGAAGTGTTTATCACGAGTGAGCTACGGGCCAAGGCGAATAATGTGAGGCAGGTGTTCACCATTATCGGTCTTATCATGGCATTTATCTTACCCAGCTTTTTCATCTCCGATTACTCTGATCCTTCTAGCTTGCCTGAATACCGAATTTTTGGAATTGCGTGCATGTTTATTGTCATTGCATGTGGCTACATTTTTCTTAAATATGGCCCGAAAGAGCGGAAAGAATTTCAAGCGGACCACGAAAATGCACCTGGATTTTTTAATAATATTAAATACTGCGTGAAGAACAAGTCTTTTTTGTGGTATTCCGTTTCAGAAATTTGTAATTGGTTTGTTTACGGAATGTTGCCCACGATTGTCCCCCTTTATGCTAAATTCGTGCTAGGTGTTCAAGATTCGTTTCTAATTTCGTTATTATTGGGCTTGACTTTTATCTCAGCCGTGATCTTCATGACCATACTCTGGAAACCTTTAGTTCAGAAAATTGGGAATCGAAAAACGTGGATGATTTCCATGGCTTCTTGGATTGCAACGCTCACGCCATTAATGTTCATTAAAGATTTCATTGGAGGAGTAATTACTTTTTTTCTAATCGGTATTGGGCTTTCAGGCTCCCTTTATATCATTGATCTGGTCGTTTCTGATATCGTTGATGAAGATGAGACGGTTACAGGCATGCGTAGAGAGGCCGGATACTATGGAGTTAATGCTCTATTTTTACGCTTCACGACCATATTAATTTTTCTGGCTATTTCCACCGTGTTTACGAATGTAGGCTGGGCTGTGTTTGAACCTGATGTAATTACACCAGAGATTCTATTTGGCTTACGGACATTAATCTTTATATTTCCCGCAATCGCATTAGCAATTGCCATTTTCGCTATTTACAAGTATCCCTTAGATGGCGAGAGGTTAAGACAAATAAAAGAAAAGTTAGAAACCCTGCATGCGGAAAAGAAATCTAAAATCTAATTAATCAATTGAATGTTGATTAATAGAGATGAGAACAAATAATAGGAGTATTGAAGTAAGAACCTTGTTGAAATTAACTCCGGAAGAAGCCATCGAAAAAGCGGGAAATCATCTAATCGTTTGTGAGGATTTAGAAGAACTCCACGAGCATTTCGCCGAAGAAATTGCCAAAGAAATTGAAAGCCACTCGGTCCAAAAAAAAGCCACAAAATTAATTCTTCCCGTGGGACCTACGGGACAATATCCCATTTTAGCACGCATCATTAATGAGAAGAGACTTTCCTTGAAAAACTGCTGGTTTTTTTTCATGGATGAGTATTGCTCCGAGGATGGACGTGCTTTACCTGATACTCATCCCCTAAGCTTCAAGCGAATTGTTAAAGAAATGTTTTTTGATTACCTACATGCTGATATTGAAATAGATGAGGAAAAAATCATCTTTCCAAATGAAAAAAATATCAAGAAAGTGGCCAAGCAGATTGCTTCCCTGGGAGGAATTGATACGTGTCATGGAGGCATTGGAATTCATGGACATGTAGCGTTTAATGAGCCACAAAAAGGCGTGGAAAAATCCGGCCCAAGAAAAGTCGCTTTAAATGCGTATACCATTACAATAAATGCCATTCGAGCGAATGTAGGAGGAAATATAGAGAATTTTCCTAAATTTGCATTTACTTTAGGCATGAGGGAAATTCTTAATTCTAAAAGGATTCGATTATACTGCAGAAATGGAACGCCTTATGACTGGGCCAATACTATTTTGAGAATCGCCTTATTTGGCGCGCCTGGCCCTGATTATCCCGTTACCTTCATTAGAAACCATCCCGATTATATCATCATTACCGATAAAGATACCCTTCAATGCCCTAAATACATCATTTAACGATTTTTTTTTACCTTTACCCCTACAATATTTTATTTTTTCTTTTTCCTTTTTATCTTTCATGAATCCATTGCTAACTCATTCTTATCTTCATTTTTATCAAAAATCGTTTTTTTGGTATTATTTTTATATAATTCATTTTTCCTATTTTATTGAAAAAGAAAAGATCATTTAAAATTGGTGAAATTTAATGGTCGAATTGCCAGATTATATTAAAAACCGATATTGGAAAGATTTCTTACCACCGGGAATAACTTTAGAGATTAATATTCCTGAAAATCAATCTCTCGTCGATATTTCTAAAAATGGAGCAAAACAATTTGGCGATAAAATCGCAATGATTTATTATGGGAGGGAATACTCGTTCAATGAGTTGGATTTGCTAACAAGGCGATTTGCAACGGCATTAATCGATTTGGGCGTGAAAAAAGGCGATGTCGTTGCTCTATGGCTTCCCAATTGCCCTCATTTCTCGATTTCTTATTTTGGAGTACTCGGAGCCGGCGGAATCATTACCGCTATCAGCCCTCTCTTCGTAGCCAGAGAAATGTCTTATCAAATCAAGGATTCGAGAGCTAAATATCTCATCATGATTGACCGCTTTTTCAAGCAATATAATCGCGCGGCTAAAGCAGGACTCCCTTCTCTAAAAAAGGTGATCATCGTAAATGTGGAAGGTAAGAAACCCGATATTCCCGAAAACGATATGATTATCCATTTTGATACTTTAATGGAAAAATTCCCCGAACCAGGACCAGAACCGGATATTAAAATTAACCCAAAGGAAGATTTAGCAGTCATCCAATATACTGGTGGAACTACTGGCTTGCCTAAAGGAGCTTGCCTGACTCATTACAATATTGTTTCCAATATTTTTCAAATAAAACAAATTTCCGACTACATGAAAGAAGAATACATCAAGGAGGATTTGGTTGGAATATCAGTTCTTCCATGGTATCATATATATGGCCAGACCTGCGAGATGGCACAAGGTCCTTTAGCAGGATCGACAGGAATTGTACTTGCTACGTTTGACATGGATGCTATTATTGAAATAATTAAAAAATATCGCCCAAATACATTTTTAGGCGTGACAACCATGTTTATTAATTTACTAAATTATCCTCCATTTAAAGATGTAGATTTATCTTGCTTAAAATATTGTAATGTTGGAGCAGGGGCGTTACCTGTTGAACTTGCTAAGGCATGGGAAGAAAGAACCGGATTTGCTATGGGAGAAGGGTATGGTCTTAGTGAAGCTTCGCCCGTCGTCACGAATGCGCCTCCTTGGGCTAAGAAAAAGCCAGGCAGTTGCGGTCATCCCATTGCAAACACTTTAGTAGGAATTTGGGATAATGATAAGCGAGCATTCTTGCCCATAGGAGAAGTTGGTGAATTAGTAGTTGCTGGCCCACAAGTCATGAAAGGCTATTGGAACAGGCCAGAAGAGAATGAAAAGGTATTTTTTGAGGCAGGAGGGTATCGTTGGCTTAGAACAGGCGATATTGCCCGATTAGATGAGGAGGGATATATTTTCTTATTAGATAGGGTTAAAGATATGATAAAATACAAGGGACACAGTGTTTATCCGCGTGAGGTGGAGGAAATTCTTTATGAGCATCCGGCAGTTTTAGAGTGTGCTGTTTTTGGAGTGAAGGATCCCGTGAAAGGAGAGGACATTATGGCTCACATTATTCTTCGTCCGGAATATAGGGGTAAAATCACGGAACAAGAGATTATTGAGTGGGCAAAGGAAAACATGGCGGCGTATAAGTATCCAAGAAAAGTAAAATTCGTGCGTTCCTTGCCCAAGAGTGCCGTTGGTAAGATTTTAAGGCGAGTGATACGGGAAAAAGAGACGGAGAAAGCTACTAAAAAAAAGAATTAATTTTATTTTCTTTAAAATTTATTTTTTTTTAAATATTTTTTAAATAAAAACCTCCATCGAGATCAAATTTGCTTATAAACGCATCATTAACACCATTAAAAGTGCCATTGTATGTGTATTGCATCGGAAAATTCGAAAAAGCAGTAGTACCAATAATATAAACAGCACCAAAAGCATCCACAGCAATTTTACTGCGTTTCCTCCTAATCACAGAAGAACTAAAGTGTGCCACATCCCCCTGCGAGGATCTTTTTGATATTTTTCCTGGAATCGAATGCCATAAGAATCTCGAATATATCGTGGAGAAGTTGATTCCTTACAAATCGCAAGTGTCCAACAAGAAGGTTTCTCTCTCGCTTTCAGCCTTACTTAATAAATGCCTTCACCCACCTCGTTTCGGAATATCGCCATTTAAAGGACGAGATTGATGTCTTAATCCCCGATTTCAGGGAAGGAACTAAGAAAAATTTTGGGAAAAAGATCCAACCCGTCGTTATTCATCAAGAAACGTGTAAGGCGGTAGATGTGTAAATTACAAAGCCGCTTTAAATGGCGGAATTTGGAACACGATCCCATCAAAATTACCATTTTGTAAATGGTAATTAAATAAGAAGATCATTATTTTATTTTTATTTTCAAATTTTATGATGCTAAAATAAGCCATTAATAAGACATTGGACTTCCTTTTTTTAAATTAAAAAATTTATAAATACAAAGTTTTTTAATCTTTCTATTCGTTATCTTTTGCTTTTTTTAATTCATTATTTTTTCTTTTATATCAATATCTGTTTCGATTAATTGACCCTTATAAGGTCTCTCTTTCCATCGCAACATCCAGATGAGAAATGTAATATTCATGATTAAGAGAATTTAAAAATTTTGGTTTTGGGAACATCA
Source organism: Promethearchaeota archaeon (assembly GCA_029838195.1). GTDB lineage: Archaea > Asgardarchaeota > Lokiarchaeia > Sigyniarchaeales > SOKP01 > JALGVJ01. Next base: position 1,817 of record JALGVJ010000055.1, on the reverse strand, counting down.
TAAAATTTTCATTTTAAAAGGGGTTCTGTTTTTTTTTCAATTCTTCTTTTCCATATTTTATTTACAATTGCGCCCACTATGCCAACAACTATCCCAGCAATGATAATTATATTATATCTTAAATTTTTAATCACAATTTCAGAATTACTTAATTTTTGAGATTGGGATAAAGATTCTTTTTCTTTCTCAATTAATCTACTTTTAAAACTTTTTCGAAAAGCTTTTTGAAATGCTGTTTTAAATGCATGATTCAAGCTTACTTCTGAGTTTAACTTAATTCTGGTCTTAAAAACCCACGTATTTGATTGATTAATTAAAATACCATCAGATACGTTTACATACCACGAATAAGTCGCATTTTCTGAAAGGCCAGACCATATGACAGAGACTGTTTCTCCACTAAAAACATCAGTGATTCTCTCAATCAAGTTATCATCAGAAGCATCATAGAATTCCACTGTTAAGAGATCCCCATCAAAATCAAAAACAACAACGCTAAGCGTAGCAGTCGTGCTCACAACGATCGTATTATTTTCAGGAGAATAATTTAAAATTATTGGATAATTTGGGTAAAATACTATATTTCCAATATTTTCGGATATCATGTTATCATAACTGTTTTTTAAGTAAATTCCTGCTAATTTATTATCGGTTGCATTATTTCTCGATATCGTATTATTATTACTCTGATCTAAACATATTCCATGATAATAATTATTGTTAGCGTCATTTCCCAACACCGTGTTGTTATTACTCTGATCTAAACATATTCCATGATAATAATTATTGTTAGCGTCATTTCCCAACACCGTGTTGTTATTACTCTGATCTAAACATATACCATGATAATAATTATTGTTAGCGTCATTTCCCAACACCATATTATTAGAACTGTTTTTTAAGTATATTCCATGATAATAATTATTATTAGTCACATTGTTTCCCGACACCGTGTTTGTATTACTGTTATTTAAATATATTCCACACTCATTATTATTAGTCACATTGTTTCCCGACACCGTGTTCTTATCACTGTAATAAAAATATATTCCACACTCATTATTATTAGTCACATTATTTTCCGACAGCGTGTTGTTATCACTGTAACGTAAATATATTCCATGCATAAAATTATTAGTTAAATTATTTCCCGACACATTGTTCTCACTATTATATCCTAAATATATTCCAAAAAAACTATTACTAACATCATTTCCCAACACCATATTCTTATCACTGGAAGTTATAATTATTCCCTCAACCACATTATTACTAACATCATTTCCCGACACCGTGTTCTCATTACTAAACGCTAAATCTATTCCATAATAATTATTATAAATATAATTTCCCGACATCGTGTTACTACTACCATAAGCTAAATAAATTCCATAATATTTATTATTGTTAATGTTATTTACCGACACCGTGTTGTTATTACTGTTATAATATAAAACTATTCCATGAAGATCATTATTGCTAACGTTATTTTTCATTATTGTATTATTATCACCATTATATAAATATATTCCATCACCAGTATTGTTAATTACATTATTTCCCTTTAGCATATTATTATTACTATAATATAAATATGTACCTCTAAAATTGTTTGAACAATTATTCTCAATTAGCTTTCCGTTACTGGAATTATCGAGTTTAATCCCAGCATACCTATATTTATATTCCCAGGGTCCTTCTTTAGCGCCATAAATCGTACAATTTCGGATGACAAAATATTCATTAGAATCTTCGATGAGAATACCACTTCCTATAGGAGAATTGGATGCGTCTATGGTCACGTTTTCAATAATGTG
>JALGVJ010000054.1 GCA_029838195.1 Promethearchaeota archaeon | reverse complement strand
ACTTTTTTCGATTTTCTCTTTATTTTGTGTTTCTTTTTTATTTTATAATTTAATTTTTTCAAGAACATTCACTCTCGCACGCTAAATTTATAAAAAATACCATTATTTCGTTCATTGCTAGTTAATGAATAGGCCTCATAAATTTCACTCACTCTAAATAAATCTAAAATATCTAGAAATAAGTAAGGTGCAATTAAATTTATAAAATCTCGAATATCTATATTACATCTATATTCTGTGTAACCTTTAGTACTTTTCTGGTACTCAATATTGATATATGTTATGGTAGTCCCTAGTAGTACAAAATAATATGGCTTATTTTTATCGTAACTTCCTTTTATATAAATTTTACCGAAATCAATGTTTAAAAATATAGGAAAAGAAATATTTCTTTTTCTAAAGTTTTCAGAATGTCGATTAACCTCTGATTTTATAAGTTTTAAATAATCCTTTTTGAGATCTATTGGATCTTTTATTAAAATGAAGTTATCAATTAACTCGAAAGAGCTATGAAATTTTTTTTCAATCAAATCTAATAAGGAATAAATTGCGTAGCCTAAGCCATGTTCTTTGTATCCCCATAATGTAAACTTTTTTTTTTCCATGTCATCTTGGAGCGGAAAAGTTAATTTTGGTTCTAATTCTAAAATATTTTCAGCTAGTTGTTCGAAATTTGATTGTAACCTTGGATAGGCTTGGAGTAAATAAAAATGAGGTGCTAAATGAAAATTCCTAACAAAGAATGTTTGTTGATTATACGAAGGATGAAATTTAAGAATATTAGTGTAGAGATCTTTTAGCAATTCTAAAATTTTTTCAGGATTATTAATTATTTCATTTATTTCTTGGGAACTAATTAGGGGTGAATCAATTTTTAAAGACTTAATAATAGGATTTATTCGTTTTATAATTTCATTAATGAAACTCATAAACTCGTTTTCTTCAAACACGCATCTTACATTTTCTTTTTCAAAAGGATTTTCACCTAAACTTTTAAAATAAATATATTCTTCTCTCGTAAAATCAATACCAAAAATTAACTTAACTAATTTAGCTAAGCTATAACCTTCAAATTCTCCTTTTTCATTAACTCCTCCTAAAAGAAATGTTTGTAAATTTTCCTCATTATTATCAAAGCATTCTTTCAAATTTTCAGTGAACTTTTCCTTTAAAATTTTTTCTAATTCCCTGAAATATAAGGCTATTTTTAAAATAGGAAATATATAATTTTTTACATAAGTTTTCCATGCTTCCTTATTTAAATAATCAAAATTAATTATATCATCATATGTCAATCTACATGTCATTTTTTACTTTGGTTATTTAATTATTAAATTTAGAATAATGGTGCAAAATTAAAAAAAAAATTTTTGATATTAAATTTTACTCACTTTTTAAAAAACCTGAAAAAATAGCTTATTAACTAATCTCTTCTTTAGTTTAATTTTTTTTAAATTTATATAAAAAAAAAAATGGATTTGGTTTTTCTGCAATGATTTTGATTGTATTATCTAAAAATAATCCATTTTTAATAGATAATAAGAATTTTTTAATCTCTCGTTCAAATTTACGTTTTAAGATTTTTTTGTCATGTTAAGTAAAAATCCTTGTCTATACAGGGTTAATTTTTTCAAATATGACGTGGATTTTAAATCATTAAAGAGTAAGTAATCTCTTTTGTTTTTTAAAACACCCCAATGTTCTAGTTAACTTTTTGAGTCAGGAAAAAGAATTTTGGAACTTAATTTATTTTTATTTTTTGGAATTTTCATAATAATAATTTTTATTATATTAATTATAACTCATTTTTCGAATGCGCTTAGAAAATATTGTTAAGATTTCTTATTTTGAATTAATTGTATAGCGTTTGTTTTTCCAATGAAGAATAAGGGCAGCAAGCACGTGAGCTGAAGAATGCCGGCAATGGTGATGATCCACTCGGTCGTGATTACTGTTGTTAAAGCCGTTCCGATAGGCGTGAACACTAACCGACCAAGAATGCCAAATGAGGCCATGATCTGAAATTTAAGCACTTTTCTTTCGGAAATTTGTATCATGAGCAAGACATAATAGATCATGATAAAAGAGGTAAAAATTTGCTGAATCGCAATCAAAATGAAAAAGGTTAATATAGTGGTCCAGGGAGCCACGATGGTAAGGAATGCATAGAAAAAAATTGAAATGTATAATGCAAGTTTCCAGGGAATTCTGTGGGTTAATTTTGAAGCTACAATAATGAAAATCGCATTGATGAGGATGAATATAATGTAGAATACGGAAATCATCCATGCGTTTTCGGGGCCTAATCGTTCAATTGCCCAAGGCTCTAAGGGATATTGATATAATTCTTCGGCATTTAAGATGAAAATAAATAAGCACATTAAAAAAAGATCCCGGGTCGAGAATTCTGCGGTAAAGGAATTTGTATTTAATTTGTTGGTATTTTTGGTATTATTATAATTATTATTTGTATAATTATAATCATCAGCTTGCTTGTCATTATTGTATCTTGGAAATGCGGCTTGGGGTTTGAACCAAAAAAGAATGAGGATCAAGGGAGCGGTAAATAGAAAGGAAGTTAAAAAGAAAGTATTCCATGAGGATAATGACTGAATGTTTTGAATGATGATCAAAAAGAAAAGATTCGTGAGGATTGATCCTATTAGCCCTCCAAGTTGGAGCAAGAGCGAATTTTTACTCGCAGTTTTTTCATTCTTGCCTGAAGATACGATGGATTTGTCAATCGCAACATCCATGAGAGCCATGAAAGCATAAAATGATCCTAAAAGAATGCCGAAAAGCAGTAATAAATGAGTAAATAGAAGGGAAATGAAAAAGAAAAAAATCATACCCATTGCTCCGAGAATTGAGTAGATTTTTAACTTGGAGGGATGCTTGTCTTGTTTATCCATGTACACGGAAAGAACGGGCTTGATGAATAATAGGGAATAGGAGAGTAATTGAGCGAAAGCCAATTCCGTTCGGTTTACGTTCAGCACGTTGAAAAAATAAATGGGTAAATACGCTAAGACTAACACGTTCAGAAGAGCAGCAGATAAATAAGCATGAAATATTTGCGGGGAATTTGTTTTAAATTTGATTTCGTTCTCATTTTTGCTTTGAATATTATTGGTTTTAGTTTTGGAATTATTACCTGTCATTTGATTCATTTTAAATTATATTAAAAACAATTATTTTAATGGTTATTATCTTTCATTTATTTTATTTAAAGAAAAAATTTTCTCTGTATATTCTAATAAAATTTACAAAGGCGCAAAGAAACCAAAATGCCCAAGAAAAAAGATATAAAAATTAATAGAATATGAGATGAATTATTTACCTTTACTTTCCAAAAATTCATTTAATAATTGTTCACGTTGCGGACACAAATAAAAACTACAATCTTTTTTTAATTCTAGGCAATAATTATTAAATCGATTTGAACATTCATTATAAATCTTAATGAACCCTTTATTTGTATAATAATAAGTATCGGCTATAACAATCCGCATTTCTTTATTTTTAATGGAAAATAAGAATCTTTTTATCTCCCGTTCGGATTTACATTTCATGGTTTCTATCTTTTTAGCTTTAAATTTTTAAATTGAAGTATTCATTTGAAATAGGGTCTAGTTAAGATAATTTTAGTTCATATTCTTTTAAAAGAAGAGAATAGTTCAAGATAAAAGAGTCGTAATTTCACAAATCACGTAAAAAAAATGTCGTAATCCTTGTTATAATGGCCTATCAGATGCTACATAATCTCATGCGAATGTGGTTCGCATGAGTTTGGCTTATCGCAATCCTTATTATTATGGCCTATCAGATGCTACGCCTGAAAGGAATAAACCTAATGTAAAACAGATGGTGTAGTCGCAATCCTTATTATAATGGCCTATCAGATGCTACAAAAATGAAATGATTTGCCTTTGGTGTGGGAAAGGAAAGTCGCAATCCTTGTTATAATGGCCTATCAGATGCTACTCTAATGCGGAGAGTTAGGAGACTTTTCCTTGATTTTCCGTCGCAATCCTTATTATAATGGCCTATCAGATGCTAAATCGCCGTAGTGATCTTCATGATTGTCTATAGCCTGGTGTCGCAATCCTTGTTATGATGGCATATCAGATGCTAAATCGCCGTAGTGATCTTTATGATTGTCTATAGCCTGGTGTCGCAATCCTTGTTATGATGGCATATCAGATGCTACAAATGGGACGGAGGTTAAGTTCCCTTGAAGTCCCATTCTTGTTTGTCGCAATCCTTGTTATGATGGCCTATCAGATGCTACAAAGTGGATGCCTTCTTGCTTGACTTCCTCCAAAATGGATCGCAATCCTTGTTATAATGGCATTTCAAATACTATGATATCAGTGGGGATGCGGATAACGATACAGTGCCATAGTCGCAATCCTTGTTATAATGGCCAATCAGATGCTACGGAATACGTGGCCGGTACCCTTTTGCATTTTCTGAATGCGTCGCAATCCTTGTTATTATGGCCTATCATTCCTACCCTTATAAAATAGGAGAAGAAGGAATCTTATTTAAATGCACGGATATTGCAATTATGACGATTAAAATTAACTTTTGGCTTTTTGGAAAAGTTTATCTCGAACTTGTACTTTTCGCTTTTTATTTTTAATTTCTTTGAAGGAAACATTAATTTCCGGGAAGTAAACGGGACACTGACCAATTTTGTTAAATTTTTATTTTTAACCGATCCGTCGAGCATCTTCATTTGAATTCATTTCTAATAAAGGAAGCTCGACAAAAATTGGTTCCGGGAAAATGGCGCCCGAGAGTTGTCTTTATGAAAGAAAAGTAACAAACCTTCAAATAAAGGAGTATCAATTCAGATCTGTATGATTATCAATTAGCGTTCCGTTATTTGAATTATCTCCCCGTAATAATCCTTGTTATGATGGCCTATCAGATGCTACCTTTTTGGGAAAACGAGACATTGGAGAATGCAGGTTTTAATCGCAATCCTTGTTATGATGACCTATCAGATGCTACTTTTGGCTTAATGCGTCAATTGCTGGTCAAGATGCAAAATTGCAATCCTTGTTATGATGGCTTATCAGATGCTACCCTTATAAAATAAGAGAAGAAGGAATCTTATTTAAATGCACGGAAACTGTAATCATGACGATTAAAGTTAATTTTTGGCTTTTTGGAAAAATTATCCTCGAACTCGTGCTTTTCGCTTTTTATTTTTAATTTCCTTTAATGAAATCCTTGTTATGATGGCCTATCAGATGCTACAATCGATCGTATGGCAGATTACATATATAACAAATATAGATCGCAATCCTTGTTATAATGGCCTATCAGATGCTACTCAAGCCATTAGCCCCAAGGGGGTCTTCCAGCTCGAAATCGCAATCCTTATTATAATGGCCTATCAGATGCTACATTATGATCCATACTCCGAGTTTCTACTCCGATATACTATCGCAATCCTTATTACAATGGCCTATCAGATGCTACGGTGGTGCTCCGGTTGCACTCCCGGTGGAATGACCATTATCGCAATCCTTATTATAATGGCCTATCAGATGCTACACGAGTAGGTGGACTTGGCAGCAAGCAGCTACGCAACGTCGCAATCCTTGTTATGATGGCCTATCAGATGCTACTTTTACGAATCATTTAAAAATTATCGAAAAGCTAGTATAGTCGCAATCCTTGTTATGATGGCCTATCAGATGCTACATCGGTTGTGATCCAGAATTTTTGATTACTTCCTCATCTGGCGTCGCAATCCTTGTTATGATGGCCTATCAGATGCTACCCTTATAAAATAGGAGAAGAAGGAATCTTATTTAAATGCACGGATATTGCAATCATGACGATTAAAGTTAATTTTTGGCTTTTGGGAAAAGATATCCTCGAACTTGTACTTTTCGCTTTTTAATTTCTTTGAAGGAAATCCTTGTTATGATGGCATTTCAAATACTACTGGAGCAATGAATACATGTCCATCTACGAGTGTCCTCGATGGTCGCAATCCTTGTTATAATGGCATTTCAAATACTACATCCGAAACGTTACCCGCCTGACGGCCAGGTTTACCACGTCGCAATCCTTGTTATAATGGCATATTAGATGCTACAATGGATGGGTATTTACGAGAGTTATTGGAGATCTGGGAGTCGCAATCCTTGTTATGATGGCATATCAGATGTTACAAAATAAAAAACAGCACGAAAACTAAACAGCTAAACAATTCGCAATCCTTGTTATAATGGCCTATCAGATGCTACCCTGGAGTGCAAGCTACAACGTTCATGCGAGAATTGCATTATCGCAATCCTTGTTATGATGGCCTATCAGATGCTACAATTATGTGAACATTCCCATATCGGTTATGAGAGACTGTCGCAATCCTTGTTATGATGGCCTATCAGATGCTACATGTAGTGGACCAAGAAAAGACATATGATCTGTGGTTATCGCAATCCTTGTTATGATGGCTTATCAGATGCTACAAACTAAAAATTAATAAAAAGTTTTTTTTCTTTTTCTTTTGTCGCAATCCTTGTTATGATGGCTTATCAGATGCTACGGAATTTATCCGTTGCCCGATTCCAGTCGAGGAGCAAGAGTCGCAATCCTTGTTATGATGGCTTATCAGATGCTACAGAACGTGCCTCCCGAGAATCATCCCGAGAAAGAGCTAAGTCGCAATCCTTGTTATGATGGCTTATCAGATGCTACCAGAAGGAGTGAGGAACAATATCCATATTTATTAAAGTCGCAATCCTTGTTATGATGGCTTATCAGATGCTACGGTGATGTATTTTTTATGAAAGTAAAATTTAGAATAAAGTCGCAATCCTTGTTATGATGGCTTATCAGATGCTACCATTAATAATTGCGGGAGTAGTAATACTCTTAATTGTAATGTCGCAATCCTTGTTATGATGGCTTATCAGATGCTACACTTGTCCACGAACCCGTTCTCCATCAACCGCTCGAGAGTCGCAATCCTTGTTATGATGGCTTATCAGATGCTACAGCAGGATCGCCGTCACTCAACCGTTCATCTCGCAGGTGTCGCAATCCTTGTTATGATGGCTTATCAGATGCTACAAAAGGGAATTGCAATGAGACCGATACCATGCTCTTTTCGTCGCAATCCTTGTTATGATGGCTTATCAGATGCTACGCCTCCCTGATATTACGGAAAAGTTTGATAGGTTCATGTCGCAATCCTTGTTATGATGGCTTATCAGATGCTACTTTTTTATTGAATGATTTACTTCCTCTTCCTTATCATGGTCGCAATCCTTGTTATGATGGCTTATCAGATGCTACCATATCGGCTTGTAAAGAATGTCCCCGTGCGGAATTAGTCGCAATCCTTGTTATGATGGCTTATCAGATGCTACTTGAATCGATTCCGAGTTTTCTAAAAAAGTTATGCAATGGATTGTCGCAATCCTTGTTATGATGGCTTATCAGATGCTACTTATAATTCCCTTACACAACTCTGGGAGCTTGCAGAGAGGCTAAGGTCGCAATCCTTGTTATGATGGCTTATCAGATGCTACGGGAAGTAAGGAAAAAGTATATCTTTTTGGTGATGTGTTGTCGCAATCCTTGTTATGATGGCTTATCAGATGCTACTAAAAATTTGGGGAGTAGACGGCTTCTACTCGGCTTTTTTGGATCTGTCGCAATCCTTGTTATGATGGCTTATCAGATGCTACAGATAAAATACTAATGAACCAGACATTGGATTCTCTACGTCGCAATCCTTGTTATGATGGCTTATCAGATGCTACAAGCCTTCCAGACCGACGGGTTTGGAAAACTCTTGGAGGTCGCAATCCTTGTTATGATGGCTTATCAGATGCTACAACACGTATAATAATGCATTCAATGATTCTTACATTGTCGCAATCCTTGTTATGATGGCTTATCAGATGCTACCCTTATAAAATAGGAGAAGAAGGAATCTTATTTAAATGCACGGAAATTGCAATCATAACGATTAAAGTTAATTTTTGGCTTTTGGGAAAAGATATCCTCGAACTTGTGCTTTCCGTTTTTTATTTTTAATTTCTTTGAAGAAACATTAATTTTCATAAAGTAAACGTGACACTGACCAATCTTGTTAAATTTTTATTTTTAACGGATCTGTCGAGCATTTCTTTTCATGCTAATTATTAATAAAGGAAGCTCGACAAAAATTGGTTCCGGGAAAATAGCGCCCGTGAGTTTTCCTCATGAAAGAAAGGTAATATAACCGAAAATAAAGAAGTAGGATTACCCATTTTTGAATTTTACCGGGAGCGCCCCAAGGGAGTTAAAATAGTGATTTAATGAAAGATCGCTCGATTAATTTGCCTTTAATTTTAAACAATTTGTTCAAGCACGATGCTAATTTGAAAATTTTTTTCGGCTTCTTTTTTTTTATAAATAGGCAGGGGAAGATGCTCGACTTTCTTTAAATAGTTTAAATTTGATTTATAAAAACTAAAGTAAATAGAAAAGGAAATTGAAACACAAAAATTTAAATAATATGGAATGGTACAAATTAATCATACAGATCTTGGTTTAATCTAATAATATTTTCAAAAATGAACGAGAAAGACAAATCACTATTTTCTTCACTGACTCATGATATAGGGAAATTGGGATATCGGGCGGGTGAAAGGGGCTCGCATTCCGAGATTGGTGGTAGATTAATTGAGAACCAGAAAGCTTTCTCATCGGAAATATCCTCGTTAGTGAACTTGCATCACCTGAAGGAAATTAAGAATCTTTTTCAAAAGGAAGGGTATTTACCGTTGAAAATACTGGTTCTTTCGGATTGGCTAGCGTCTTCTGAGCGGATAACATCAGAAGATAGAGGAGAAATATCGAAAGTGGGACTTACTTCTATTTTTTCAAAAATAAAAATATTTGACCATGATGTTATTAATACACCTTCAAGACAAGTAAAAGAATTTTATCATTTGGGGAAAGCGTTAGAGATGGAAGGGGATTGCCCTGAAATTTTTCCCAATACGCTAAGCAAGGTTCAAAAAGAAATAAAAGAAAATTTCAAGCAAAATTGGAATAAATTTCAAGAAAAGCTTGCGGCTATTGAAAGGTATGATAATGGTGATGATGATTTTGAATTAAAGTTTGAATTTCTTTATTCTTTATTATTCACGCATCTCAAACTTGTTCCTTCGGCTGCCTATGAAGTGGAGCCTGATATAAGTTTATTTGATCATTTAAAGGTGGCATGTGCGTTTTCTGCCGCTATTAATGAATATCTTGAGAAAAGGTATTTTAATGAAGACGATAAAGTTACTTTCTTAAATGATATTGGAGTTTTATTTGAAAAGTTGTATCATGAAGGAACGCATTATTTAGATGAGATTAAAGGATCCGATAAAGAAAAGTTGTTTAAATCACGAAAGCTTTTTGCATTGGTGCACGGTGATTTTTCCGGCATTCAGCGATTCATTCATCTTATTACTTCAAAGTATGCAAGCAAGACGCTTAAGGGAAGGTCTTTTTATTTTAGTCTAATGACTGAACTTGTCGCTGAATATTTGGTGAGAGAACTCAAGCTAACGAAGGCGAACATCATATTTGCCGGAGGCGGGCATTTTTATTTAATAACACATTATTTTGAGCAGCTTGAGTCATATCTCAGCGAGAAAGTCAAAGTAATAAACGAATTCTTTTTAAAAGAATTTAATGCGAATCTTTATTTAGCGGTGGCACATGTTCCTTTAACTTTAGAAAATATAATTTTTTATCAAAAATTTAACCCTTGGAAACGGGTTTCTGAAAAAACGAATTTCAGGAAACGACAAAGGTTTAAGGACATTATTTTTTCGGATGACGGTAATCTTAATGAGAAATTTAAAGAGATTTTTGGACCGAATGAGAATGATTTGCAATTAGAAGAGCGCTGCATTATATGTAATTCTTATCCGGCCTTACAACTCATTGATCCTTCGGATCTTGCGCGCGAAGAATTGATTTGCGAGCATTGTAAGGGGTTTATCGACCTCACGAATGATTTGAAAGGAGCATGTTTGATTAAGAAAATCACGAATAGCCCTCGGAGCTATAACAGACTCTTTAATGAACTCCAATTGGCAGTGGTTTTTGAGAATAATTTGAATAATTTAAATATTAACGATATTAAAACTTGGTATTCTATCAACGAACCCGGGAATGTAAATACTTTAGGACATGTTTTATATTCCACGGGATTTCCGTTAAAAAATGATAATTCCATTTATAATAATGATGAGTTGGCAAGAGGGGCGGAAAAAAGAACGGGCTACGGGAAACTCGGCATTCTAAAAATGGATGTTGATTTTTTAGGATTGATCGTGCAAAAAGGACTCGGAGAAAATGCCTCATTTTCTCGGATCTCTACCTTGAGTACCTCCTTGAATTTATTCTTTAAGGGATACATTTCCAAGCTTCAAGAACGTTATAAAGAAAGCGTTTACATCATTTATTCGGGAGGAGACGATCTTTTTGCTCTGGGAGCTTGGGATGAGCTAATCTTGTTTGCGTGGCATGTATACAGGGATTTTAGAAGATTCACGGCATTTAATTCCAACGTTACCATGAGTGCGGGCATTGTCATCGAGGACCCGAAATTTCCAATCATGAAAGCCTCAGCCTTAGCAGAAGAGCAATTGGATGCTGCGAAACACCATGAAATCTTCACGCCAAATAAAAATACTAAAAATAAAATAGCATTATTCGGCTCGGTCTTGACGTGGGATTGGTCCTTGAAAAAAGAAGAGGAATATCAGTCGGTAATTGATGACGAGGAAAAATGCTTGAAATACCACGTAGAAAAAGTGTTGGAGATCATGAATTTAGAAAGCGAGCAAGAACAGACCTCAAGGCTCTTAGAATTACTAGATGATAAATCTGAGTTTGAATTATCCTTCCTTCTAAAAGATATTCTAATTTATTTAATTAATAATAAAAAAATTTCAAAATCCTTGCTCCATAAATTAAAGCTCACCTCCTTACGCATGAAAGAACTGCTCCATGAATCATTAAAGGGAAGCGTGCGGGTCCCTAAACTCTGGCGATTGCGTTATTTTTTAAGAGCCGAATTAAATTCCAAGGACTCGGACACGCGATTGTTGAGTAATTTCATTCTAAAAATGTTTGAAATTATCATTAAGAATAATTTATTTAAACAATCTTCTCGTTCACGTATTAAAAATATTAATTTTATATCAGTTGCCATTCAATGGGCTGATTATTTAACAAGAAAAAAGACTGAAAATGAGAGTGATTAACCATTTACCAAGGTAAGAACTTTAATAAAAGTAAAAATAGAGGAAAAAAAAAAAAGAAACAAGAAAATGAAAATCAATTAGTGAATAAAATAATAAATAAGGCAGAATCCATTCTGAAAAAGGAAAACATTGAGCAATTCATAACATTGAGCGAAGAATTTGGAAGATTCTGTGCCAGCGATAAAAAGATTTCCACATCTCAAATTCGAGGCATTTTTCAGGTAGTAAAAACGTTACCGGATGACTATAATGAAGCAAAAACGAATCTTCATTTATTACGTCCAAAACTGGCGTATCAAAAAGGAAGATTTAAGGAATTAACACCTTTAGTAAAAGTATTAGATGCTTTGATAAAAAATATACAAAATGACGACATGTTAATCGCTTTTAAGGATTTTTTTGAAGCTATATTAGCCTATCACAGATCATATGGAGGAAAAGAATGAACATGACGAATGATCTACAATTAAAAGGAAAAGTTTTAATAACGGGAAATATCGTAGTAAGAACGGGTTTGGCAATTGGAGGAAGCAAAACCGCCCTAAATATAGGCGGAATTGATTCTCCGGTGATTCGGGATGCTAAAGGCGTGCCTTATATCCCCGGAAGCTCCCTCAAGGGAAAGATGAGAAGTCTCTTGGAGACGTCAAAATATCCATTAAGAAATGAGTATGATAGCGATGGGAAAGGATACTTTGATGAAAAAATGGTCATTCACAGATTTATTAAAAAAGAAAATGACAAGGTTATAATAGAGAAAATTGATGACATCACGAAAATTTTTGGAGATCCTGATGTTAACGAACCCGAAAGAGGAATTTTTCGGGATGCATGGCTGGATGTAGAACATTTTGAAAAAAATAAACACGAGTTATTTAAGAATCTCGAGTTAGAATACACGGAAGATAAAATTGAAAATGCAATCGATAGAATTACTGCAAAAGCTAATCCTCGCCATCTGGAACGGGTACCTCCAGGAGTTCAATTTCGATTTGAGATCATTTTAGATCTTTATTCTGGGGAAGACAAGGAGCTCTTAAAAACGCTATTCACGGGTTTAAAACTACTGGAAGATGATTACTTGGGAGCAAGCGGAACGCGCGGGAGCGGAAAAGTTAGTTTTGAAAATATCAAGCTTAATTATCGTCCCGTGGAATTTTATAAATCCTCGCAAGCTGAAATTGCATTGACGGATACTTCATTTAATGTACGTGATATAAATAATATCCAATGGTTTGAGGATGTATTTAATAAAATTAATATCTAAGACTCGAAACTATTACAGCATTGGAGAGGATCATGCGGGCAATTTAAGCACCCTCATTCACAGCGATACGTTATTCAGTGCCCTCTGTAATAACATTCGCCTTTTAGAGGGAAAAGAGGTTCTAAAAGAATTTTTGGCCGCCGTGCAGGATAGCTTAAAGACGGGAGATGGATGGTTCAAGCTAAGTTCTTGTTTTCATTACATTGACATTTATAAGGACCAAAAACAGCTATCTTCCTTATTTTTTTTGCCTGCTCCGTTAAAGCGATTTACGTTCACGGAAGAGGCACAAAGTTATTTGGAAGGAAATCCTAAACTATTCAAGAAAGTGGAATACCTCTCATCCAATACCGCAAGGAAACTTCAAAAGGGAGAACCGCTTTCGTTCAATGCATTTTATTTACTCGACGATTCCCATTTATTGGACGATAAAGACTTGGAGATCTTGGGATGGAAAAAGTGGGTTCAAAAAAAAATACCTCATGAACATGATACGGAATTCATTGCAATTAAAGAGAAAATAAAATTACTACGCCAAGTAGAAGAGCAACGAGTACGCATCAAGAGATGTGGTTTTAATATTTCGGAGGCTAAATCCGAACCCTTCACGAGATCAAAATTATATCTAACTCGTTCTAATTATTTTATTCGTTCTGAAGATGCAAGATTGATTCATGAATTAGTTCCCGGATTCTACTTCTTGCTAGATCCTTCAGGACTAAAGGAAGCCCATGTTTCCATTCTCAAAGCTGCCATTAAATTGCTAACTGACAACGGAATCGGAGGAGAAAGGAGCTTGGGTGCGGGCTTATTCGATGATGTCGTGATCGAACCCTTAGAGAAGGAACCTAATTTAAATGATTTATTTTCGAATGGAGAGGAATCTAATCATAGAGAATTCATGAACCTTTCTTTAGTATATCCCGCAACACCCAAAATTGACATGAAACACGTTAAATTTTATTCCTTATTAGACCGCACGGGCTATTGTTACTCCCTTGATAGTAAGACCCAGAGATTTTTGGATGTAAAATTCATTAAAGAGGGTTCTGTTTTTACAGGAAAAATAAAAGGAAAATTGGTACAAGTTGCTTCCAAAGAATTCGCACGGACTCATCATGAAGTATATAAAAATGGCATTGGATTTTACATGAATATCGGTCCCAATCAAGCGGAGGAAGGAGAGATTTAAAATGAAAAAAATGGAGAAGATTGGAATGGAAAAAGAAAACAATGAGGAATTATTTAAATCGCATGAAATACTCATGGAAGGGTTATCTCCCTTATTCATCGGGTCGGGCAAAAAATACTCTCAGCTGGATTACATTCCGGAAGGCAATAAAATTCACATCATTAATTTTGAAAAGCTATTATCCGGCGTTCCTATCGAATTTATTGACGACCTTACCAATGATATTAATGAGAATTTTCAAAATAATATTTGGAATAAGGATGTACAAGAATTTCTTGATCATTATCAAATGAATTGGAAGGAAGCTATTAAAAAAAGCCTTGATTTGGTTGGATCAATCGGAAAAAATGAAATCCATCAGTTCATTACCTCGTGCGATCGACCGTACATCCCCGGCTCGAGTCTCAAGGGTGCCTTACGAACTGCTATCCTTTTTGACGTGTTAAAATCCCATCAACATGACTCCAAACGTATTCTCGATGATTTAGTGAATAGATCTTATGGGGCCATGAATGACCGCCACGTGCAAAATCTAATTCGCAAGAATGGAAAAAATCGCAAGAATGCTAAAACGGATTTATTACGGGCCCTTTCAATATCTGATTTGACTGTAATGAATTGTAAAACGTGTCTTCAAATAATGGAATCCAAGGTTTATCATTTAAAAAATAAGCAATTTACCATCCCCATGTTTTATGAAATGCTGAAAAAAGGGTTTATATCAAAAGGAGCTATAAAAATCAATACTAAATTAATTGATTCTAATATCTTAGAAACGAGTAAATTCAACCTTCAAAAAGAGAATATCATTTCAACTTTAAACGAGTTTTCTAAAGAACTCATTACTTACGAATTATCCTTGTTTAAAAAGCAAAATGATGCAAATTTAACCCCTATTATTTCCTATTACGAAGAACTCCGTCAAAAAATTAATACTTTAAATTCAAACGAGGCCATTATCCGCTTGGGACAAGGCTCCAGCATCCTCGGCATTACCGTGCTCTTGAATTATCCCGATTCTCTTGACGTAAAAAATTGGAAAATCTTTAGATTCGATAGAATAAATAAACAAGGGCAATATTTTACAAGGGATAAAGGATATAATATTTATATAGACAGGAATTCCCCTAAGCCTCAATCGAAAAATGAACAATGGCTCTGTAGAATCGGCAGTATAGACAGAAAAAAGAAATACATACGCGTGTTTTTAATAGAAAGAATACAACCCCAATTTAACATGTCGGACATGATTTTTCCCTTGACCCGGAAATTTGTAATGATTGATGATAAAGCCACATTTCCTTTCGGATGGATAAAATTAACATGGAATTGATGAGTATATTATTAATAAAGATAACGATGTTAATGATGAAAATAATAATAATAATATAAGGGGGGGCATCATGATCTTAATAGCAAATGTCGGCAATAGGGACGTGCAAAAAAATGGATCCTTGTTAAATCGGAATAACCTTCGCCAGGCAAGCCTTGAAATTCTTAATAATTTTAATAAGGAAGAGGCTAGCTTGAGTTATCCCATCCTCGAGCCGTATTTTCGAGAATTCGGAAAAGAATTGAATCACGTGTATTTATTTGCGACCAACCAAGAAGATACCCGCTATAATAATTCCGACACGCTCCATGTTGCCGGCATTTTGAAAAAAATTATTGAAAAAAACCATCCCCACGTGCGAGTGAACGTGGTAGAATATCCTAATAATCCCACGGATCATGAACGGATTTTCCGTTTTTTTACGGATTATTTCACGCAAAAAAATAGCATTTTAAATCAAGAAGGCATTAAGATCATCTCGCTTTCGGGCGGCACGCCTCAAATGAATGCCGCTTTATACATCATTTTGAGTTTATTATATCCTAAAAACATAGAATTTTATAACGTGGATCAAGGGACACTAAATCCCGTCAATCACGAGCTTACCATTCGCAAGGTCTTTTTAAAAAATACTTGCTTAGAATTATTAAAAGGATACAATTATTCTTCCCTCATTGCCTTATTAAGCGAAGATAACTTGGAAGGAAGCAAGCCCCTTTTATCCCTTTTGCGTCATGCTCGGGCTAGGGACAATTTCAATTTTGAAAGAGCACGCACTGAGTTAACCAATTATAAAAAGCAAGTGTCTCACGTGTTCCATGATAAATTAAAAGTCTTGGACATTCCAAAACCTCTTAATCACGTGGATCTGATAAAAGAGCTTTTTTGGAAAATCGAAATTTGTCATGAAACAGGAAACCTCATCTTGCTGATTGCGCTTCTTTTTCGACTAGAAGAGGCATTATTAAATGAAATTCTCAAGTGCGTGTTTCAATCCTCTCCCGTGGTTCAATATCTTGAGGACGTTAAGCAGCATGGTAACTTTTTATCTTATCTAAAGGCTCACGAGCCTGCCATTTGGAATGATTTAGAGTCTATCACGCTTCGCGGAAAACCGTTGGATTTGACCGCCGAGCAACTCAATCGTCCTCTCATGTTTTTTATTGCCCTTCAAAAATTGAAACAACTGAATAACAGAAATCACTATTATCCTGTATGGAATATCATTGATTTGCTGGATAAAATAAATAAGTATCGATACGATGAATATAAAAAGATGGGAAAAGAAACTCTTGAAACAAAATATCCGAACAGTTCAGGTTCAGCATACCTGGGAGAATTGAGGAATAAATCCATCATCGCCCATGGCTTCGAACCCGTATCAGAAAAAACCATTGAATCCTTGTACGGACAAGACATTAATGATTTGCTTGCCTCTTTAAAAAACCACCTTTCTATTTTTCTTGCTTTCCTCATGAACAAAAAAACCGTGTCATTCATGAACGTGTATGACATCATTAATGAATTAATTTTAGAACACGTTAAAAAACTCTAATGATTTTAGGATTGCTCATGAAATTACAGGTATTAAATGTTTTTTTATTTACGAATCGTCCCATTGAAGAAAATGGGGCTCACTTGCGAGGTTTTATCGGAGCTCAATTTCCTTCTTTTCCTTCTTTGCATCATCATATCTCGAATTCCAAGCAGCATTCATTATTTTATAGATATCCTTCCATCCAATACCATGTTCATGAGCAGTACGCCATCATCTTGGCAATCGGAGAAGAAAACATCTCTATCTTGCGCCATGTCATCTTGAATTTGAAAACATTGTCTTTAGGAAATAATGACTATCCCATAGTAAAAATAAAAGTTCATTATAGCGAGCCCACGTTAAAAATCTCCTCGAAAAAAGTATATCGTTATAAATTTCTAACCCCTTGGCTCGCCTTCAACGAAAAGAACAAGCAAAAATATAAGTCGGCCTCCCTTCTCATGCGGCGGAATCTCCTAAAAAAAATATTAATCGGGAATATCCTTTCCATGTGTAAATATTTGAATTACCATGTGCCCTCCCCCATTCACGTTGAATTGGAAGTACACCCTATAAATATCCTTTTTAAGGGCATTAAAATGACCGGCTTCACGGGTATGTTCGAAACTAACTTTAAAATTCCTAATTATTTTGGGTTAGGAAAAGCAGTATCACGAGGATATGGCTCCGTGTATCGCCTCCCTCCGCTTACGCATCCTCCCTAACGTTAATGGCTTTAAAACGAATTTCTTTTTTTGAAAAAATAGATAAGGTTTGAATTTGAAATAATTCGTAGTTAAAGTAATTTTAACTCATTCGAGTCAATTCCCCCGCTCATCCCCGGAAGATACTCTTCTAAAAGAACTAATGCTAACATGGTCGTGCTGAATAGTTTCCGAATGCTTTGAAACAAGCGGTTTTTAGTTAATGAATCCTCGTTCTCAATGAAAAAATTATCAATGACCACGAATCGATGGTGCCGTGGATCGATGTTGAAAAACACCTCTTTCTCGAAAAACAGCCGCCTCAACTCCTTATAAAATTGCCGGGAGCGGGTCAAGGAATCTTTGGTTAGAGCCTTCACGTGTTGAGGGGCAATCTGTGTCGCGCACGAGAGTTCGACCAAGTTTTTATTTTTTGGCTTCACGATCAGCATGCTACGTCCCAAATCTTGCCCTTGCGACCCTTTCATATTGGGGAACTGAAATCGAAAGCCAAATTCAAAGCGAGGATCAGTTAATTTTTCTCGTAGTAAGCCTTCTTCTAATAGATAATCGCGTATTTTAGTTTCAATGGAATTTAGTTTTGTTTCATGAGAGGGGGTTCTTTTAGATTTCATTTATTTATTATTTGCTTTTTACAAGTTTAATTAATTAATACAATGATTAATTATGGAACAGAGATAAAAAATATATCGGAATATTTGTTTGGTATTCGGGATATGAAAATTTCTGGAGTTTTAGAAGCGTTGTTGAATTATAAGAAATATATCCACACGAGAGATCCATTGATTAAATCCATATTAATAAAATATTAGCGCATCAAGGAATGAGAAAAAGTAGGATTTTTATCATACCACGGTGCTATTTTTTCAAAAGCATGGGATGCTTGTAAGAGGAGATGCTCTTCTCTTAATCTTGCCACGAGCTGCATGCCGATGGGAAGGTTTTCTTTCGTAAAACCCACGGGAATCGAGGCTGCGGGATGTCCTGTTATATTAAAGGGAAAGGAAAAAGGGGTCCATCCCGAAGGGATTGATATATGTCATATAATGTATGTAGGCATATAATCTAAGGAACCGGGTACTAAATGCATGTAGGCAGGTCGCCATTGGATGTTTAATTTCTTTTTTTCATTGGACGATACAATGCGTTTTTTCGAGAAATGATTAATGGTTGTAAGGATTTTTTGAAGATTCACACGTTCTTGTTGTTCGGAACCGATACCTGCTACCAGTATGGCAATCACATTCATGCTCGCTTGCGTGAGAGCATTAATGGCTTGTAAGCTTTCGGAGACATTCACTGCCTTTCACTGCCTTTCGTGTTAGTTCGGGAGTGATTTTTGCTTGAAAGTGGCATCCGAAATGAACGGGAAACTGCTTTTCTGCCATCTTTTCACATAAAGTTTCGAAATAGGAAAGGTCTGCATTGATCATAGATTCGCCAAAGATGATGTATTCGGGATGAAACTTTTCAAGCACGCCTTCGATATCTCCCACGACAAGATCGGGAGAACGCATGCGGAATTTATTTCCGCAGCGAAAATTAAATAATTTTACGGGAATGTTATGACCTATTTTATAAAGAATTATCAAAGATTTTTACCACATTTAATAGTTTGCTGGAATATGAAAATACTTCTCAGTTATAGGAAGGCGATAGTTCTATTTTATGCCTTTTTAAAATTTCATAATTTTCTTTTGATATCTTTTCTTGATAATGGAATGCCCAATTATGCATGAATCCCCTTGCTTCAAAAGCTTCATTTAGCTGAGAATTTTTATCAAATGCCTTAATAATGTCATTCCATTGAGATTCATTTAAAAAAGGCGTGAGGGGATCTAACATTTTACTTTTAAGTTCCGCATCCCGATAACTATAAGATTCTTTATAAATATTGATAAAAAAACTTAAATTTTGAGGGCCTTTACAAAACAATAATATAGGTTCAAGCTCAATTATAGAAGCTAATTCTTGTTTTAAATAATCAAAATCCAACAAATTATAATGCATTTTTAATTGGCTCATTAACAATTTAAAAATCTTAAGGCGATATTCCTTAATTCGAATAGAATGGAAAATGAAAGTAATAAATAAATGCAATTCGGAAAATATTGAATCATTTGCTTTAATTATAAGCTCTGCCAACATTTTTTCAACAATCTCTAATAAACGATCCTCCTCAAGATCCACTATTAAATCGCTTATTTTTTCTTTAGTACTCTTTTTAATTTCATCGATTATTGTCCTAATATCATGTTTATTTACGGCAGTTGATAAAGTTAATTTTGAAGTAATCTTATTTAAAGTACGTAAATCCGTTATATAAATATTTTTATCCTTGATTGATCTATAAAAAGTTAATAAGCTTTCTAATAGAATGTTTATTTTTTGCTTATTTTCTATAACATAATTGCTGGTAATTTGTGGAATGATCGAATGTGTATCAATATTTCCTTCAATTCTGAATTCATGTAAATATTGAATAGTTTTGTCTGTAATAATATTAATATTAATTGGTTTAATTTTAGGGTCATCTTTTAAGATATTAAGAAGTTCTATTAATTCGGAGAAATCCCTTGCCCTATTTTTCGAAGGAAGAAAATAAAATTCTTTATGCATAAGAGAAAGTCCATCTAAAAATATTCTATAAATTAAATTTTCAAGCAATGTACGCAATAAATTTGGAATTAATTTGTATAGTTTATTCAAATCTTGAGCACATATATTGATTAACTCTTTATAATTTTCAAATTCACTTAATCCTACGTCAGAAAAACTCAGTTCAATAAATCGTTCTTTCATGGAACACACCCTCTTGATAATAATATATAATAATATATTTTTTATTAATTCTTAATCAAAAATTTATTTTCCTTAAAGTTAAAACTTTTTTTCTTGGCATGATGAGGCAATTTGGGAGATCTCTTAGATGAATGAACATCTCAACTTCTCGGAAATGGAAGGAAAAAAGGAAAATTCACTTTCTTGCTCACAAGCCAAGGGAAGGTGCGCTTTAGGAATAACCATATCCGGAACGTATCACGCCGATATTACTCGGGTTTATTAAAGGTCGAAGATAATATCTTCGGAAGAAGCAGGGAATTCTTCGTTATCTGACGCTCTGTTTCATTACTTCCACTTTTTTAGAATATTATCGACTAATGGGGTGTTTTGGCCGGCATTTTGGCAAGGACA
>JALGVJ010000053.1 GCA_029838195.1 Promethearchaeota archaeon | reverse complement strand
GCAATTTTCGCACAATATAGTGGTATACCATGCGAGACGGGCAAACGTGCGCGGTCTTGAAATGATATCCAAGCACCGCTATTTAATTTTAATTTTGGACCTTCTCAAGATCCTCACGGCCTATAAAGTGGGCAGGCCTGACTTGATCGGCAAAACGGGCATTTTTACCGTGACGAAAGGCGTGGATTTTTATTCGGTTTTTCCCGAGGTTGCCGTCAAGGATGGATTTCAGATTCTTTTACCGGATTACATGCGAGAGCCGACAAAACTGCGATTGCTATAATCTCGATTTTTGTCGCCCTTAAAGTTAAAAGATTTAAAAATCAAGCTAAATTATAAACTTAAAAATACCCTCAGATAAAAACGAGTGATAAAAAAAAAATAAAACTATAAAATTTTTAAGTGTTGGCATATGTGTATTAATTTGAATATTTCAATATCTATTGATTCTTCCCTTGGATTTCGCTTCTAACCAATAGTATCTTTTTCAATTTCTAATTTTATTCAATTTGGTCCTATAAGCCTTCGAAAATCATTGAAGAATAATACCTAAATTTTGATTTACAAGCCCTTATTCCTTTTTTTCCTTATTACTTTTATTGAAATAGAATAGAATTCCTTTTAAATTAATAGAAAAGCGATAAAAAAGGATAAACAACTAATGAGGAAAATCTCAGGTATGATACCAATTCGCCTGTAATTCAAATTTGGTAAGAAGAAAAATAGTTTATTTCTCACGGCATCTGCCACGGGATGAAAATAGCAATGCGCACACCACTTCGAATCTGAATTTTTCTTTTTTTTATAATTTTGAATATTTCTAATTATCACCCAATCCCAAATATCAATGAGATTAGCAAATAGCATTCCTAACCAAAATTCAAGAATAAAGATACCAAATGACAAAATTGAGAATAATAAAATAATTATGTGCCAAATGACCCAAAATTTATCCTCCGTTCTCGGTTCTGGAGTATGATACGTGATTTTCGAAAGGGCATCTATTAGAAAGTGAGACAAAAAGGCGAAAAGCATTGTGAAAATATAACTATAAGGCGCCATGAGATATTTAAAACATAATATCTGGATTACTACTCCCGTTAAATTGTGCGTTACGGCTTCCATGGTTACTGATCACGTTCCTAATTTTTTAAATGAATCGGCTGTAAAAAAAATCTCTTTAAATATCGTTTAATTATCTTTCATGCCAATTAAGCTATTCTATAACCATAAGAATGTGAAATTTTTTAAGGAGTAAAAGTCAATTTTAATTATTATATCAACTTCGAAATTAATAAAAATTGATGATAAATGGAAGTGAAATAAAGCATGGGCATGCTGGATGGAAAAGTCGCCTTAATTACGGGCGCTGGAAGAGGATTAGGGCGAGAAGAAGCCCTAGCCATGGCAAGAGAAGGATGCAATCTAGTGATTAATGATTTGGGCGCCTCTTTTGATGGAACAGGCGCTGAAACTAAAGTCGCTGATGAAGTTGCGGAAGAATGTAAAAAATTAGGAGTTGAAGCCGTCGGAAATTATGATTCCGTGGCAGATTTCAATAAAGCAAAAGGAATGATTGAACAAGCCATAAAAGAATTCGGAAAACTTGATATCGTGGTAAATAATGCAGGTATCCTCCGAGATCGTATGATTTTTAACATGACCGAGGAAGAATTTGATGCCGTCATCGCCGTTCATCTTAAAGGAACCTTTAATACGACCCGCCATGCAGCAGAATATTTTAGAAAACGGGGCAAGGAAGATCCTAAATTGAAAAATTTCGGCAGAATCATTAATACAGCTTCAGACGCCGGACTTCTTGGAAATATGGGGCAGAGCAATTATGGGGCAGCTAAAGCAGGCATTGCTGCTTTTACCCTCATAACCGCCATGGAATTAAAAAAATACGCAACTGTAAATTGTATCGTGCCGATGGCAAGGACAAGATTGACGACTGATGCTACGCCGAAGATGGTGGGCATCATGACCAAAAAGGACGAAAAAGGGTTAGATGTATTTCACCCTTCTAACGTCGCTCCATTAGTCGTTTATTTAGCTTCGGATAAAGCTCGGAGGATCAATGGGGAAGTTTTTCGAATAGCCGGAGACAAAGTCTGGATATTTAGAGGATGGCATACGGTAAAGAGAATCGATAATGCTGGCAGTCCCTTTACTCCAGAGATTTTAGCAGAACGCATTCCTTCAGAATTGCTTAAAGGAATACCAAAAAAACAAGATATAATGTCCGTAGCAGGGGAGCTAGTGAAATTATAAACCCCTTTTTCTCTATAATTACTACTTTTTTTTATTTTCTTTTCTTTTAATATCGTTTGGCTTAAGATATTACACGAGTTGTTCTTGAGAGATCTTTTATTTTAAAGAGAATCTTTATTTTTGAAATTTTAATTAGCAAAGCGAATGAATTCTTCAAGATTTCTGTTTTTTTAGATAATTTTTTAGGCTTAAATTCTTTTTAGAATTAAAGTACTCAAGCAATCATTCATCATGGTAAATAATTTAGTGAGAAATAGAGATCATGAGGAAATTCTTGGATGATGATTTTTTATTGCATTCAGAGACAGCTCGGTTACTTTATCACGAGCATGCTGAAAAAATGCCCATTTTCGATTATCATTGTCACTTGCCCGTAAAAGAGATTGCTGAGGATAAATGTTTTAAGAATCTCACGGAAGCATGGTTAGCGGGTGATCATTACAAGTGGAGAGCCATGCGTTCAAACGGAATTGAAGAGAAATATTGTACGGGTGATGCCACGGATTTTGAAAAATTTCGAAAATGGGCCATGACGGTTCCCATAACGATAAGAAATCCATTATATCACTGGACTCACTTAGAACTCCAGAGATATTTCAATGTGAAAGAATTGTTAAATGCATTCACTTGTAAGAAAATTTATGATCATTGTTCTTCCTTGCTAACCACGTCCGACTTTTCTACTCGCAATTTATTGCGAAAAATGAAGGTAGCCTTAGTGTGTACAACGGAAGATCCTATTGATTTTCTCGAATACCATCGGCAAATTAAAAAAGAAAATTTTGAAATAAAAGTTTTCCCGGCATTTCGGCCGGATAAAGCAATGGCCATCAATGATACACGCAACTTCAAGCAATACATCCAAGCGTTATCAGAGGTTAGCGGTTTTAAAATTAATGATTTTTACACGTTAATGAGTGCTTTAGACTTGCGGCATGCATATTTTCATCAAAATGGTTGTCGATTATCCGACCATGGTATCCTCAAATTCCATGCTGAAGATTATAAAGAGGAGGAACTTGATTTCATTTTAAAAAAAGTGCTTTCCGGCCATCATGCTAATGAAGCAGAAGAAGCTAAATTCAAAACAGCCTTCCTTCTTGAAATGGGTAAGATGAACCACAAAAGAGGGTGGGTTCAACAATTTCATTTTGGAGCCCTTCGCAATAATAACACGCGCCATTTCAAGCTTCTTGGCCCAGATACAGGATTTGATTCTATTGGGGACTTCCTCATTGCTTCTGATATGGCTAAATTCTTGGATAAATTAGACCAAACTAATGAACTGACTAAAACTGTACTCTTTAACATCAATCCCCGTGATAACTACTTAGTTGCATCCATGATTGGGGTTTTTCAAGATGGTTCAATTCCCGGCAAACTTCAATTTGGGCCCGCATGGTGGTTTTTAGACCAAAAAGAGGGGATTGAAATGCAATTAAATGCTTTATCAAATTTGGGCTTATTGAGTCGATTCGTAGGGATGACCACAGATTCCAGAAGTTTTTTGTCCTTTCCACGTCATGAGTACTTCCGTAGGATCCTCTGTAATATAATAGGGACGGAAGTAGAAAGGGGAGAACTTCCTAATGATATGAGCCTTTTGGGAAAAATTGTCGAGGATATATGTTATAATAATGCCGTCAATTATTTTAATTTTAACTCATGAAAGATAAGTTTAAATTACGATATCACTTTGTTTCTTTTTTTACCCACCTCGGATTTTATTTTTCCCTAGATCCAAGCGTGAAGGAATGGTATAAGAGAGATTGTGGTGCCATGAAGCTTTTTTTTGATTAATTTCCCCTTCATGTTAAACATCATTTGTTTTGTTCACGAAAAAGAATTAAATAAGATCAAAATTAACTAGCTACTTGAAGGAATTATATTTAAAGAATTAAAAAAATAGATGATACTAATCATGAATGAAATAAAAACGGAACCTTCTGAAACCATTCTTGAGAAGAAGAGAATCCATTGGATTGACCACGCCCGTGGCTTTATAATGATCCTCTTGGTAGTCACCATGTATTTACCCGATTGGATTAGGGAAGGTTCATTGAGATTCTTTTTGGAACATCCAGAACATTCGAAAACGACCCTAGTAATGAATTTTTATGACATCGGGGCACCAGCATTCATAATAGTAATGGGTTTACTCATGCCATTATCCTTTACTAAAAGAAAGCAGAGAGATGGCTTAGGTAAAGCCGTGTTCCATATTCTCATTCGCTACGGAATTATATTAGGATTAGGATTATTAGTAGTATTGATAGACCAAGGTTCCTTCATTAAAAAAGTAGATGGAGAGCCTCTCATTGTTTCAGGGATGGTCGTGATTGTCTGGGACGTGTTACCGACGCTAGGATTAGTTGGAATAATTGCTATTCCTTTTCTCTGGGTATCTCCTAAGCTTCGTGCGGTCTTGGCCACGATCCTCTTGATTTTTTATCAATTCATGTTGATATACGGGGGATGGCGAGAATATGCGATTGCCTCGGTTCATGGGGGCATTCTTGGGACGATTTTTGGGTTTTCTGCCATTATGATATATGCTACCTCCATCGGTGAATACTTGCTTGTCGAAAAGAATCCCGATGAATCCATAAAATTTCGTAATTTGGCTATTATCGGCATCATCACGTTAGTTGGGGGTTTATTACTAATGCTAATTCCAGAGTGGTATCCAAACAAGCGCCAGGTGACTGCATCATATATTTATATTAGTCTGGGAGTTTCAATTTTGATGGCTTTCATATTTATTGCGATTGATAAGAAATATCAAAAGCCGATTTTCTTTTTAGGGAGTTATGGAAAGAGTCCTTTTTTGATTTATATCGTGGCGATTGTGTTGAAGTTTTTAATCGAAGATATTATTGGAATGGACCTTACTCTCTTTATTGGATTGATCATGATAGCTCTGATATCCGTTTTAGTGATCATCTTAGATCTAAAAGGTAAAATTATCAAGCTATAACTTTTTCTTTTATTTGATTTTATTATTTTATCATGCTTGTACTATGGGATCGAGAATAGAAGAATGAAATATTAAAAAATTTAATTAAAATAAATTTTAATATTAACTTAAGAGAGGAGACGAGTCATTAAAAAATGGAACCCAATAATAAAAAAGAGGAGAAAAAAATGCCTTCCATGATTAATATTTCAGAAATCATTGATGCTTTGAGCAATGTAGAAGGAGTGATAGGTTTTTTGATCATGAATAAGTTTGGCACGATTAAGCACGATGCATTGCCTAATTGGGTAAATCTTGATAAAATAATGGATTTTCTAAATTCTCTTTTAACGATTTCAAATGAGGTTTTCCAAGAACTTCGGCAAGGAAAAGTAATGAAGCTGGTAGCGGAGAATGCGGAAGCTAATCTGTTAATAAGTGTTATTGGGGGCTACATTATAGCCATAATTACTCAGAAAGACCTTCAAATTAAACTTTTTGAAGATAAATCAAAAATTCTCATACTTAAAAACTTAAATAGTTAAAATCTTATTATAATACTATTAAATTTAAAAAATAACATGATTAAATTGCTATCATGAGTGAAAAGATAACAGAAATTTTGGATTCTCTAAAAGCGATTAAGGGTGTCTATGGAGCGGCACTAATAGAGAAGTTTGGTCTCATTAAAGGCGCGTCCTTACCTGGCTGGGTTAATCCTGAAGCCGTGGCGGCGATGGTCACTTTAGTATTAAAAGCTTCGCAGCGAGCTACGAAAGAATTGGAACAAGGTGCGTTTAATAATGCAATTTTAGAATCTCAAAAGGGAAAAATTTTATTCACGGAAGTAAAAGGAAACATTTTATGCGTTCTAGCCTCTCTGGAAGTAAAACTGGGTATCGTGAATTTAAAATTAAGTGCAGCTAAAAACGCATTAGAACAAGTCCTTTAAAAAAAAAATTAATTTCTTTCTAATTTTTTTAGTTCTTCTTGCATGATGGTTTGAGTTAATTTAGGATCTGCTTGGCCTCTTGTTTTTTTCATGACATTTCCAATGAGAGCTTGCATGGCTTTTGGTTTTTTAAAATAATCTTCGACAATCTTTGGATTCTCATTAATCACTTCTCGAACGATTTTTCGAATGTAAGTTTCATCATCAATTCTCACTTTCCCGTGTTTTTTAAGGATTTTTTCTAAAGGAATGCCTTTCATTATCTCATCCGTTAATGTTTTTGCGATTTTTGAGGTAATTTTTCCGGATTGAAGATATTTAATGAGATCTACGAGGTGATGCGGTTTTAATCGGGTTTGGTCAATAGTTAATTTATGATCATTGAGCCATCCTAACACGTCATTCATTAACCAATTACAATAGAGTTTATATTCTTCGGGACCAAAAGAAGGGTCTAAATTCACGCCTTCTTCATAGAAATCAGCAAGTGATTTGTTCAAGATCAAATTTTCAGCATCAAATTCAGAAAGTTGATATTGTTTTCGCAAGCGTTCGAAGCGTTCATTAGGCATTTCAGGTAAGGTTTTCCGTATTTTCTCAATATATTCCTGCGTCAATTCAATAGGAACAAGATCTTGTTCGGGAAAATACCGATAATCTTTTTCAAATTCCTTTGTTCTCAAGGGAATGGTTACTTTTCCATCCCAGTGGCGCGTTTCTTGCGTGAAGGATTGATTTCTCTTGATCAAATTTTTTTGGCGAGTAATTTCCCATTTTAAAGCGCTCTCTACTTCTTTAAAGCTATTAATGTTTTTTACCTCAACGCGAGGATATCCCTTAATGGAAATATTAGCATCGACACGACAAGAACCTTCTAAGTCAAGATTAGACACGCCGGTATATTCAATTAATAATTTTAATTGGTTCAAAAATTCTCGTGCTTCTTCTGGAGAATTAATGAGAGGTTCCGTCACAATTTCAAGCAAGGTAATTCCCGAACGATTATAATCTACCAGCGTGTAGGGAGAGGTAATAATGCTTCCAAAATGAACGATCCTTGCCGGATCTTCTTCTAAATGAATCCTATTCAAGAGAATATCTTTTTTTACTCCATTTATTTTTATCGTAATATGGCCCTTATTTCCAAAAGCCCTGCCCCCCGCTTTATTATATTGGGAGATTTGAAAATTTTTTGCCATATCGGGATAAAAATAATTTTTCCTGAAAAACCAGAACCGTTCATTTATTTCACATTGGAGCGCAAGTGCGACCTTGGTGGCAAATTCAATTGCTTTTTCATTGATAACGGGTAAGGATCCCGGCAAGCCAAGACATATCGGGCAAACATGCGTATTCGGTTCTTTTCCTCTATAATCGGTACTACAGCTACAAAATAATTTAGTTTTCAAATTATTTAATTGAACATGTACTTCTAAACCAATGATCACATCATTTTCTGAATTCATTCTCTTTACTCCTCTTTTAAATTGGTGGCATGGTTCGATAAATATTTAATTCTTGTTCGAGATGATAAGCCACATTTAATATTGTTTTTTCATCAAAATATCTTCCAATTACTTGAAATCCTATCGGCAAGTGATTTTTATCATGCCCGCAAGGAATTGAAATGGCAGGAAGGCCTGCTAAATTGACAGGACACGTGAGAGCGTCCATCATGTACATCGATAAGGGATCATTGATTAATTCACCGATTTTGAAGGCCGTAGTTGGCATGGTAGGACCTACGAGTACATCACACTTTTTAAAGGCATCCAGGAAATCCTTTTTAATGAGAGTACGCACTTTCAACGCCTTAATATAAAACATGTCATAATAGCCGGCAGATAAGGCATGGGTACCTAAGATAATCCTTCTCCTTACTTCGGGACCAAATTTTTCTCCTCGAGTTCTACTATATACTTGAAAGACATCACCTTCGAGATTATCTGTCATCTTTCCATAACGCAATCCATCATATCTAGCTAAATTAGAGCTAGCTTCGCTCATGCACAATAAAAAATAGGTGGGAACCGTGTATTCAAGATGATGTAAGCTAATATCCATGGTTTTAGCTCCTAATTCTTTTAAAATTTCTATAGATTTCTCAACAGCATTTTTAACATCCTTCTCTATTCCATCTCCAAAATATTCTTTCGGCACACCAATGACTTTATTTTTTAGGGGGACGTTTAATGAGGCAGTGTAAGAATTTACAGGAATATCGACCGATGTAGAATCCAAGGGATCTTTACCAGCCATGACTTCTAAAAGAAGGGCTGCGTCATGTACACACTTAGTTAAAGGCCCGATTTGATCTAAGGAATTAGCGAATGCAACCAATCCATACCGGGAAACCCTTCCATACGTAGGTTTAAGGCCAACGATCCCACAATATGATGCTGGACAGCGGATACTTCCCCCCGTATCACTTCCTAATGCTGCGATGGCTTGACCAGCTGCCACGCTTGAACCAGAGCCTCCACTAGACCCTCCCGGCACCCTATCCAAAGCCCAAGGGTTATGTGTAGAACCATAGCAACTATTTTCGGTCGAACTACCCATCGCAAACTCATCCATATTTGTATTTCCAATGTGAATGGCCCCTCCCTCATGAATTAATTTTTCTACTACAGTTGCGTTATAGGGAGGATGAAAATTTTGTAAGATCTTAGAACAACACGTCGTGGGAAAGTTTTTTATGCAAATGAGATCCTTATTGGCTAAAGGAAGACCTAATAACCGGCCTCCTTTCTTACCTCTTTTGATTTGCTCATCTATTTTTTTCGCCTTCAACAAGGCTTCATTTTCAGCCAAATTCACGAAAGAATGGAGTTTTTTTTCTACCTCTTTAATTCTTTCAAAAATTTCCTGAATAACGTCTTGTACTTTTATTTCTTTATTTTTTATTTGTTCAAGTAATTCATGGGCCATATATTCATGATATTTCATAAAGCATCAACATCTCTATTAAACAATTAATTAAAAAATAAGCATGCTCGGTAATTTAATTATAGGAAGGAATGTAATTTTATCGCGCGTTTTTCAGCTTGCTTTAAACTCATTTTAAGGATGATATAAATTTTAAAAACCTATTCAGTAAGTAAAAAAATACATCTCATATTAATTTTCTCTTAATTAAATGTCCTAAAGAAGGTGATCATGATAGCGGAAATCCAAATGAGCAAGGAAAAAAACATGAACCATTCCATCAAGGGTGCACGGGTGAAAACAAAAATAATACCGGGAATAATCGGAATGCACGTCATGTAGATGCCAATAACTTTTGGAATTGTCGTGGTATATAAAACTATAACTAAACCAAAAAAAATACCGGCGAAGATAAACCCTGAAAATACAACAACCGAAAAGAAATAATGAAGATTTAAAGACGTGGTTCTGTCTTCAGAAAATAATCCTATTCCAAAAAATCCCACCACGCCCATTAAAAAGCTCAACATGCCTAAATTACTTAATCGAATCCGATTTCTTTTTAATTCTTTAACATCATTCATGGTCCTTGGAACGCGATTTAAAATGTTTTCCAAATAAAATCCAAAAGGAAGCATGGTAATGGAACTTGACATGGCGCCATAATCCAAGAAGATAGGAAGGGGAGTATATCTTAATGATCCTAAATCACTAATGTAATTATCCATTATAGAATATCCTACCGGTCCAAACAAGGAAGCTATGGCGATACCCGTGCAAACGCAAGAGATAAAATTAATCAAGCTGAAAATCATGCTAATTTTAACTATTTTAGGGGTAATTAAAAATTCATATATTCGATTTTTAGTTAATCGTAGAGAATTCAAGATGTTCTTCATGAGATTGAAAATTTTTTATCTTATAAAAAAGGTAGAGGTCTTTTGAATTGATGATATATGAACAGCCCATAAAATTTTATAATTTTTCTACTTTTTTACCACGATTGGAAGAAATAACGACCAAATAAAAGTATTAAGAATTATCCTCCTTCGAATCTATCATTAAAAGATACCGAGAAAAAATATTCATGTACAAGCATTCTTCAGGGGACATTTCCGTGGTTAATTGAGGATTTTCGGTGAATTTCACGTTAGCTCCTCGAATTATGACGACAGGAGTTTGTTCATTTGCTTCCCCCAATAAAAATTGTGCTGCACTGGTTAAATCATCAGCAACTGCTCTCAAGGTGATTTGTAGGGGACGTCCATATAAATCTTCCCTTCCCCTGCAATCCTCAACGGGCTCAAACCCAGCCGTTGCGATAGCGATGCCAATAGTGCCCTTTCTTAGAGGCTGAACCCTTGAATCGGCAATGATAACGCCAAGTTCATCGAGATTGAATTCCTCTTTAAGAACTTTTCTGAATTCCCAAGCCACGTTTTTCACGTTTTTAGGCAATAACACGACATTCCCCAAACCAGCATTGGATTGATCAATTCCGCTATTCGCAATCAAGAAATCATTAACTTTCGTTAAAATCACGTGCTTCATTCCTCCGAGAATCATGGAAGCTTCTCTTAAAATTATTTCCACATATCGTTCATCCATATCGTATTTTCTTGCCATTTCGCTTGCTTCCTTAGATATTTCTTTTATATCTTCTAGCTTTATAATTCGTCCTTGCGAAGTAGCAATAACTTTTTCCGATATAACTATAATATCTCCATTTTTAAGCTCTTTTCCTTGAACTTGAATGGAATTAATGATGATTCTAAGGAGTGGAGCATTTTTTTTTATGAACGGCAATCGAATTGAAAACAATTCCATGTTACATAACAGAAGATTTTATGGTTATTAAATTCCACTTGAAATCATTGAAAGACTATCTTATTTCAAGGAAAAAATAAAATTAAATAGTAATTTTTAAATTATTTGTGTAAACAATTCACTTAATATCAATGATATTGTGGTAAAAAAATGAATAATAACTCACCAGAGAATAATAAAAAATCCTTAATTACACCGCTATCATGGTTCCTCTTTTTTACCTTCCTTATTGGGGCTATTGGGTATCTACCTTGGGTATTATCTTCTTATGGTCTTATTCCCTTCATCACGCTCTACGTGTATATAGGAGGTGTTTCACCCTTGCTTGGAGCTCTCATTAGTTCACGAATTGTCTATGGTAAGGATGGGCCTGAATATAATTTCGGTCAATTTAATTTAAATGCTAAGAAAGCATTCCCCTGGGTTCTCCTCGCTTTTGTCCTACCATTAATTCAGTTTTTTGGCCAAGTGTTTCTATATTTTCTATTCGTGGGGCCTTACAATCTCTCTCTCATTCTTTGGATAGAATTCATTCCTGCCGTCATTGTTAATTTTATTTTTAGCATGGGAGAGGAATTCGGATGGTCATCCTTTGCTCTCCCCCATCTCCAAGAGCGATTTTCTCCTTTTTACTCTTCACTAATCTTGAGTATCATCACGGCGGCTTGGCATTGGCCACATTTCCTGCTTAAGGATAGCCCCATGCTTCAATTATACGGTTCTATTTGGAATTTTCTCTTGTTTGTAATCCTTGTTTCCATTATTCAAACATGGATTTATAACAAGGGTAAAGGGTGCTTGCTCACGGTTTTACTCTTACACGGAACGGCAAATGCCACATTGGTGTTTAATTTCCCGGTCAATATTTATTACGTGCTCCTAATAAAAGCAATTATTTTAATCACAATTTTACTCATTTTTAGAAAAGAGATATTTGGGAATGATGCCAAGGTGACTTTCAGTGAAATAATGGAATTTTTTAGAACCAAAGCAGAGGAAAGTGAAAAATTAAAATGAATCCTCATTTTTTTAATTCGTATTAATATTTAAAAAATTAGAATTTTTTTATTGTTGCTGTAGGTTGGTATCCGAAAATCATAAAAAAGGGTTAATTTGGGGATTAATAGCAATCGTTCTCGTGGGGCTCCAGCCCATCGTAGCTAATTCGAGACCAAAAATAATTGATGCATATCTTTTCTCCACCATGATGAATATAGTTCAGTTTTTTATTTTCCTCCCTCTTGTAATGCTGGAACGTAGAAAACTGAAATTTATTTTGAAAAATTCGTCCGGAGATGATTCTACAACGGAATCTTTATTAAATGGGTGGAAAAATAATAAAAAGCTATTATTTCTTATCGGGCTTATTTTCACATTCGTACCCCTATTATTATTCATTGGCTTAGAATTAGCGGGGGCAATTAATGGTTCTATAGCTTTAAAGAGTGAAATCATTTTTTCCATTTTATTTGGATATTTGATTTTAAAAGAAAAAATCACGAAAATCCAAGTAATCTTTTCAATCGTGCTTTTTTTTGGTCTTTTTTTAGCGGTTACTCAAGGGAGCTTTCATGGACTTGAGTTTAATTTAGGGGTATTGATAATAATCTTCGATGTTGGCCTTTATATGTTAGGACATTCTTTTTCAAAAAAATTATACGACAGAAAAGAGCTTACACCAAATCAATTCGTCTTATTCAGAACTCTTATTGGAGGGACGATTTTAGCTTCCACGTATTTTATTTTTTATCCTTTAAAAAATCTTTCCCTTCTTCTTGATCCTTTAAATCAACTCTATTTTTTATTAATTGGATTTGTTTATGGTTTTGGGTTGCTAACGTGGAGCAAGACCCTTTCTTACATTAAAATGGGAAAAACTATCATCTTAATTTCTTTTTCTACTTTCATAACAGCTTTTTTTGCCACGCTTTTATTAGGAGAAATTTTCACAATATATCATTTCATAGGAATTCTAATTGTAATTATTTCAATCGTGATGATTATAAAAGAGAAAGATGAGTGATTCTTAACTAGATTTAGTTTTAATTTAAAAAAGTTTTTAAGGACTTTTTTAATGATTAATAATAACATGAGAAAATTCATTCAAGTCTTTTTTATGCTTCGAGGTTTTAACTAATTTTAAATGGTGTAAATCGTAAGAAAATGAATAAAATCCACGTTAAATTATTCGATTGCTTGGAACTTGGGGATGATGTTCCCACTGTAGTGATGGGTGTTATTAATTTGAGCCCCGAATCGTTCTATAAGAATTCCGTGCTTACCACTCCAGAAGATTTAAAAAATGCGATTAATACCATGATACAAAACGGCGCTAAAATTTTAGATGTTGGGGCCCGTTCCACGGCTCCATGGTCGGAAAAGATAACAGTAAAAGAAGAAATTGCTCGCATCATCCCTGCTTTAGAAATCACGTGTGAACAGGTTCCAAAAAATATTATAATCTCTGTTGATACGCAATATAAAGAAGTTGCTCAAAAAGCTCATGAAATTGTTTCAAGTCATGAAAAAAAGATGATTTTAAATGATGTTAGTTGTTTCAAAACAGATCCGGATTTAATGAATTTCATTTTGAAAACAGAAATTCCTGCCATTATCATGGCCTCTAAGAAAGATCCCGGTGATTTATTAAAAATGAAAGATATTATCGCTGAATTTAAAAAAACCTTAAAACAATTAAAAAATAAGGGACATGATACAAATAAAATAATTTTAGATCCCGGGATAGGTCATTGGGTTGAAAAAAAAATATATACATGCGATTTAAAAATAATTAATGAGCTACTACGATTAAAGCGATTACATAAACCCATCTTGGTGGCAATATCAAGAAAATCTTTTATTGGGGAAATCTTACAATT
This sequence comes from Promethearchaeota archaeon, assembly GCA_029838195.1. Classification (GTDB taxonomy): domain Archaea; phylum Asgardarchaeota; class Lokiarchaeia; order Sigyniarchaeales; family SOKP01; genus JALGVJ01. The sequence continues at coordinate 7,261 of JALGVJ010000053.1, read as the reverse complement.
ACCTGATCCAAGAGATCGGTTAAATGGAACGCTTTCAGCTACAGCTATTGCTGTATATAATGGAGCTCATATCATCAGAACTCACGATGTCAATTCACAATTATTTGAGATCATTAAAGTTGCTGAAGAATTAAGAAGGCAGAAATGAGGAGTAATTAAAAACGCTAAAAAAAAATTATACAAGTAAAATTTATTATATACTAATCTGGACAAGATATTTGAGATTAAAAGATGGTAAAAATGCCCAAACTTTAACTCTGTATTTTTAACCAAAAATGTTAGCTCTAAACTATTTTTTATTCGAAATTCTAAGCCAATTTTTAATTTAATTGAAAAGACAACTTGAGAAAGAGAAAATAAAAAGAACCTTTTTAGCACTTCTGAAAATGTCGAAAATTTAAATTACATTTCAAGAGTGCTTGAAGTAAAAGGGCTTAAAACTATCACTAATTTTGAGAATGGGAAATGAATTTCATTAGAAAATTTAATATTGATTAAAGATTTTAAAGATATCTTCCATTAAAGGATGATAAAAAATATATAAACATTAATAAGGGCAAAACATTATTGTTATATAAGAGAGATGTATTTTTTCTAATTCAAATCATTTCTTCTTTAAATTAATTATCACTTTATCATTCCACTCCCCGAATTTAATCGATCCATCATGTCCGAGAATGATGAGAATATGGTGAAAGATTATGGTGCTAAAGATATCAAGGTTCTTAAAGGGCTGGATGGAGTCAGAAAAAGACCAGCCATGTACATTGGTGATACGGGAAAAAAGGGATTACATCATCTGATTTTCGAAGTATTAGATAATTCTGTGGATGAAGCCATGGCTGGTCATGCAAATTACATTAAAGTTGTTTTCAACGAGGATTATTCTGTATCTATTTCTGATAATGGTCGAGGAATTCCAATCGATATTCATGAAGAATTTAAAAAACCAGCCGTTGAGGTTATTTTAGAAAACTTACATTCAGGAGGAAAATTTGATAAGAAAAGTTATAGAATTTCTGGAGGTTTACACGGTGTAGGTTTATCTGTAGTGAATGCCCTGACGAAATACTTAAAAGTAGATATCAAAAGGAATGGCAAATGTTACAAGCAAACCTATTCGAGAGGAAAAAAAGTGTCTGAACCCGAGATTACTTATTGTAATTCTCATCAAACTGGAACAGAAATTTGGTTTTATCCAGATGACGAAATTTTTGATTTTAATCCAGAAGAGCCGATTTTTAATTTCTCAACGGTTGCTAATCGAATGCGAGAATTAGCATTTTTAACACCGGGTACAAAATTCGAAATTATTGACGAGATTTCTGAAAAAAGAGAGGTATTCTTATATGAAGGTGGCTTAAAAGAGTTTATAAAACATTTAAACCAAGAAAAACAGCCACTACATGATGATATCATTTACATAAACGATGAGTATGAATTAGATGAGAATTCGAAGATTTATATAGAAATTGCCATGCAATACAATCAAGGATATCAAACAAACATTCTCACTTATGCGAATACGATTAATACTATTGAAGGAGGCACCCATTTAACGGGGTTTAAATCAGCCCTAACGCGAACGTTGAATTCTTATATCGAAAAAGACATGGAAAAAAAATATAAGGATCATGCTCTTAGCGGAAGTGATGCAAGAGAAGGATTGTCAGCCGTAATATCAGTTAAATTGCCTGAACCTCAATTTGAAAGTCAGACAAAAATTAAATTGGGAAATCCTGAAATTAGACAATTTGTAAGTCAAACTGTTTCAGATAAATTATATCAGTATTTACAAGAAAATCCCACTACAGCTAAGAAAATCGTTTTAAAAACCATTGAAGCAAAATTAGCAAGGGAAGCTGCTCAAAATGCCCGTTCACTCGTTAGGAGAAAGTCATTTTTAGAGAATGTTCGTTTACCCGGTAAATTGGCAGATTGTTCTTCAACCGATCCGAAAGAATGCGAATTATTTATTGTAGAAGGAGATTCTGCTGGAGGATCAGCGAAACAAGGGAGGGATAGAAATTATCAAGCTATCTTGCCACTTAGAGGGAAAATACTTAATGTGGAAAAAGCCCGAATCGATAAAATCCTACAAAATAACGAGATTCAATCCATCATTAAAGCATTAGGAGTGGGCGTGCAAGGAGTTAACGATGAAGATTTTAATTTAGACAATTTACGCTATGATAAAATTATCATTTTTACAGATGCCGATGTGGATGGGCATCATATTAAAACATTACTCTTAACTTTTTTCTTCAGATATATGCGACCCCTTATTGACGAAGGACATCTATATGTTGCCGTACCTCCTTTATATAAAATTTCTTATAAGAAGACTTCAAAATACGTGTATTCTGATAAAGAAAAAGAGCAATACCTTCAAGAATTAATGAAACGGTATGATTTAAAAGATACAGAATCGATTAAAGTAAAACGGTATAAGGGACTAGGTGAAATGGATCCCGAAGAATTATACGAAACTACCATGAATAAAGAAACACGAATCTTGAAAAAAATAGTGTATGAAGATTATCTGGAAAATGACCTTGTTTTTAACCGGTTAATGGGAAAAGAGGTAAAATCCCGAAGGAAATTTATTATTGAAAATTACAAGGAAGTAAAAACTTTAGATATATAATAATTGTTTAACTAATTTTTTGGTTGTAATCATGACAATTGAACAAATCGAGGAAGTTTCATTAAAAAATGAGATGGAAAGTAGTTATATTGACTACGCCATGTCAGTAGTCATCGGAAGAGCAATTCCGGACGTGAGAGATGGTCTCAAACCCGTCCATAAAAGGATTATTTATTCCATGTATGCAAATAATCAATTTTTTAATCGGCCTCATGTAAAGAGTGCCAGAATTGTGGGCGATGTATTAGGGAAATTCCATCCTCACGGAGATGCAGCAATTTATAATAGTTTAGTACGAATGGCCCAAGATTTTTCCATGAGATATCCATTAATCGATCCGCAGGGAAATTTTGGATCAATTGACGGAGATGAGCCTGCTGCCATGCGTTATACGGAGGCACGCCTTTCTGAAATAGCAAATGAATTGGTTGAGGATTTAGATAAAAATGCCGTGGATTTTCAGCCAAATTTTGATGAAACGCTTCAAGAACCCCGTTATTTTCCTGCGAAATTGCCCAATATCTTAATAAATGGAACAAAAGGGATTGCTGTAGGAATGGCTACTTCCATGCCACCTCATAATTTAATGGAAATTTGCCAAGGAATTATTTCTACCATCGATAATCCGGATATTTCGGTGGAAGAATTAATGGAAATAATTAAGGGTCCTGATTTTCCAACGGGAGGAATTATTACAAATACAAACGGCATCTATAATGCATATTCTACAGGAAGAGGCCGAATAACTGTTAGAGGAAAAATAAAATTAGAACAAGAAGGAGAAAAAAGAAGGTTAATTATCACGGAAATTCCTTATTTGATTAATAAAACTGATCTAGTAGAGTCTATTGCGAAATTAATACGAGATGGTAAATTAAAAGATATCAAGGACTTGCGAGATGAGTCTGATCGGACTGGTATAAGAATCGTATTAGAGCTTAGAAAATCGGCTCAACCCCGAATAATTAAAAATGTTCTATTCAAGCACACGAGACTACTCACTCAATTTCACGTGGTAAACTTGGTGCTCACGAATGATGGTAAACTCCCAAAAATACTTACTTTAAAAGAACTGATACAAGAATACATTAATCATCGATTAACCATCATTCAGCGGAGAACTGAATTTGATTTGAAAAAAGCAGAAGAAAGATTACATAAAGTGGATGGTCTTTTAATTGCGCTAAATAATATTGATGAAGTGATTAAAATTATAAAGGCATCAAAAGACAAGCAAGAAGCCCAAAACCAGTTAATGAGTACGTGGAGTCTCAGTGAGATCCAAGTAAAAACCATCTTAGCCATGCCTTTATCCCGTTTAACGAGTCTTGAACGACAAAAATTAATTGAGGAACAAACATCTCTAACTAATGCGATTAAAGACCTATCAAAAATCTTAGCTTCAGAGAAAAAACGTCTGGAAATTATAAAACAAGAACTCGTGGAAATGAGTAAAAAATACGGCGATGAGCGACGAACAATAATTCATCAGCAAGAGAAAATTAAAACAATAAAGGAGAAAGACTTGATAAAAAATGAACCTACTATGATTATAATGACGAATAATCACTATATTAAACGGATCTCTCTCGATGAATATCAAGCTCAAAAAAGAGGGGGCAAGGGAAAAAAAGGGATTAAGATAGGAGAAGAAGATTTCATTTTAGATTTATTTGTTTGCTCCACACACGATACAATTTTATTTTTTACATCAAAAGGACGCGTCTATTCCATAAAAGCATACGAAATTCCTTTACAAAAAAGAACCGCAAAAGGGAAACCCATTGTTAATTTAATTCAGATTCAAGAAAATGAAGAAATCTCAGACATGATCCCCATTAATAACTTCAATACGGATTATCATCTCATCATGATAACTCAAAAAGGAATCATTAAAAAATGTAAATTAAAATTATTTTCGAGAATAAAGAAAACGGGACTTCGAGCTCAAAAAATTCGTCCCAATGATAAATTAGTGCGGGTGAAAAAATTAACCAATGAATTACAAGATATTTTCATCACAACGAAATTAGGCTATGCCATTCGATTTGATGAAAGTGAATTAAGGGAATTGGGAAGAAATTCCATGGGCGTAAAGGGAGTTGATTTACGTGAAGGGGATGAGGTGATTGATTTATTACTCGTAACGGATGATGATATTATTTTAACCATTACAAAAAACGGACATGCTCAGAGAACTCACGTGAATGAATATCGAAAAACGGGGAGAGCCACGAAGGGCGTGATTAATATTTCTTTACAAGAAGATGATGGAGATGAAGTCATTGCGTCCCGTATTGCGAAAGATAAAGATTTAATAATCGGAACTGAACAAGGACAAGTCATTAGAGTTCCCGTAGATTCCATTCGCATTACCCATCGCAAGGCAAAAGGAGTGAAAGTAATCACGTTATATGAAGATGATCACGTAAGTGCTATTGGAAAATGTGCTAAAGATATGGGCAATCATTAACTAATTAACTGATAATTTCATCTTTTATTGGTTATGTTATTTCTTTTCAATTCTTAATTTTTAAGTTTTGACCCTAAATGAAAAATCAAAAAATTTCAATTAATTTGATAAATGAAAAAATAATTCTTATTAGGATGTTCCATTCCAGGACTTTTTCGAAAAGATTACCAAGATAAATCCGGGAATTGATATGATATGAGAAATATTTAACGCATTATTCTTCTTTAATAAATAGAATTCTAAATCATTAATGAGGCAAATTAAATAGATTATTAAATGCGTACTACATTGATATTATATATATAAATAAAAAGAAGAAGTAAGAAAGGTATCCTCTTGATTAATTAATTTATTTCGAGAATGCTTATGACGGGCGAAAGAAGGAATGCCATCGGATTTGACCAATCGCATGAGAACAAATTAAACATTGAAAATCCGGCCTTTTCCGACTTCATGGAATTCCTTTTCACCTCCAACTTTAAGATCGGGACTATTCAAGCGGGATTAGATTATAAAAAACTCTCAGTCTATGACATATTCATAATCGGATTACCGCAAGATGCTTGCTTAGAAGATTATGAAATCGTAGATCTAGTAAAATATGTAAAAGATGGAGGAAGTTTACTCGTTATTAATGATCAAGGAGGAGATATAGAAAATAAAAATAATCTCTCTAGTTTAATGAAGCAGTTTGGAATTTATTTCAACCCTGATAAACTTTTTGATAAAGAACATTTCGTTAGTGATCCTTCCCGATTAATCATTACAAAATTTAGAAATCATTTTATTACCAATGATATAGCCCAAATAATTTATTCAAATGGCTGCACGCTTACCGTGGATAAATCCATCGAGGAAGAGCAAGATATTGAGTTTAAGATCCATGTGACCGATCTTGCCTTCTCCTCTGAAAAAACCTCATATCGTCTTCTTTTCAATGGACAAGAATGGGTGGAAGAATCAAATAAAAGCTGGGGCATTTTTGCTGTAGCACATTATGGATTAGGAAAAGTTGCAGCAATAGGGAATTTATCTCCTTTTTCAAGCTTGCAAGATTTATATGGAATTAAAGCCGCAGATAATTTTAAACTAATTGCTAACACGATTTCATGGCTTCTCAATAAAGCTTTTTCAGAAGAGGCTAAAAAAACCCTTCCGATAATGATGACGACTCCTATTGACCATGATTTATATACTTGGATGAAAGATAAAATCCAAGAGGGGAAATGGAACAATATTAAAGAAATATTAAATTTCGCTCTACGAGTTATTAAATTAAGAGAAGAAAAACTATCAAAACCACGAGAAAATCCAAAAGAATCTTAATTATGAAATATTTCAATCCCCCATCAAGATGATTTCATGAGGTTATGTGACCGTGCTAAAAACAGATAAAGAAGAACTTTTAATAGGATTAATTTCTGATACACACGTACCCTCAAGAGAACCTGCGATTCCTGCTTCCATTATCGAAGATTTTAAAAAGCGAAAAATTGATTTTCTTTTCCATTTAGGAGACTTTGAAAAATATTTCGTGTACGAAAATCTCCTAGAAACGTTTGGAAAAGACAAAGTCATAGGTATTTCAGGGAACATGGACGACAATAAAATCAGAAAAACCCTTCCTTCTCAATTAGAATTCGAATTACTTGGTCATAAGATTTTCATGACCCATGGAATGGGCGGGCCTAATATCATTATAAAGCGATTAAACAAGAATTTTGATTTAAGTAAATATGATATCATCATTTTTGGCCACGTTCACCGCCCGTATAACGAAAAATGGAGAGATGGAAAATGGTATCTCAATCCCGGAACACCTACTGATAAACGATTCACGGATATTAATTCCTATGCTTTCTTGCATTTAACTCATTCGGATGTTAATTTAGAAATCATTTATCTTTAAGCTTATTTTAACCAAATCTCTTTTTATTATTATCATTATTCAGTTTTTTTTCTTTTTAATTTCCATGATTTGGGGGAAACTATTTATGATGCACTAAATAACTTCGTAAAATTGCACCGCGTTTTAATTTCCGTGGATGTATATTTATATTTTCTAATAAATTTAAAGATTGCCCGTTGAAATTCCTTAAACGTGCTAAAAAAAGTATTATGGGTGACTTTTTTACGTAAAA
>JALGVJ010000023.1 GCA_029838195.1 Promethearchaeota archaeon | reverse complement strand
AGAAAGGACGCTTTCTAAATAAATATCACGGGACCATGCATTTTTTAAATTTATCAAGTGGAATTGATAATAATTTTTAGAATGTCCACGTTTGTCCTATTTTTTTGCTAACTAATAACGACTGTCTAAAACTTTTTATGATTTTAATAAATTTATATATATAAAAAGAGCGTTCATGCATTCTAATCGTATTATAATAATCAAATAAACTGGGTTCAGTTGGCAGAAAATAATAAAGAAGCATCGGTTAAGGATCCTTTTGAGAAATTTTGTGAATTCTATATTCTTTATTTCGATGAAGCACGAGGACATATGCCCCTCTTGATATACCCTTCGGAAAAATTAATGAACGATAGGCGATTCATGCGTCCGATTAAATTTCATCCCATCTGGTTTCTTGACGTTTCCGAAAGCGATGCGTTGGATCACATCGACTTGGAATATAAGGGCTACAATTTCATGGCAAAAAAGTTTTTAGCCCGATCACAGAGAGAAAAAAAACGTGCTGGTCTTAAGGATGAAACGCCTGAAACCATAATCCTGATATTATCCATGCCTAACGATCTTGCAATTTTCGGTGATGAATTAATTCAGCAATTATATAATGCTATTAGAGAAAATTTTGATGAAAAATTTTCCGAACTCATCAAAGGCATTATAGCCAAGGAAGAAATCATCAAAACACCTGCGATCATGGAGAAAATCAAGAAAAGTGATACCATTAAAAATGAGTTAAGAAAGACTATTGGGCAAGTGGGAAACAACTTTTTTTCCCGTGTAATTAAGCAAGCCGATGCCTCTACGATTAAAAAACAAAAAGCCATATCCTATCTATACTTAAGAGGCGTGGATTTTTCTCACATCAACATGGAAAATAATACTGAACCTTTCTCCTCCATCCAATTATTTGATAGGAAAAAAAAAAGAACGGAAGAATTAAAAATCGAAAAACCCTTTTCCATCACGAATATAGAAATCGATGAAGGAAGTAAAGAATTAGTAATCCTCGTGCGTAATAATACCACAGAAGAGAAGAAAAACATCACCGTGAAAATCACTCACATTAAGGATTTTTTTGAAAAGGAGCTCATGACTCAAGAGATTGATGAATGGTATCCGGAAGAGGAGCTTTTATTTATAAGCCCCATCATTCCGCATATAAACGAATATTTATTTTTCATTTTGTCCTCCAAGGGGGAACGAATTCTTTCAAAAAAAATTGATTTGGAACTCTTAAAAAATGAACCTCAATTTAATAAAAAAATGTAAGAGTTAAACGTATCTCATGTCAGAAAAAAAAATTGATGAAAAAAATATCATCATAAGAAATTATAGAACCTCGGATTATGAGGCTACGCTTGAAATCTTGCGGGAGTTACATGACCAATTTGATATCGGGTTAAAAGAAGAACAGTGGAAAAAATCTTCAGGGTTGAGACAATTTAAGCCCAATCTTAAACGGTTAACGCTAATAGCTGAACTTAGAGATACAGGAGAAGTGGTGGCCATGGGAATGTTAGAAGCTGTAAAAAATAATCTTGGCCAATATATTGGATATCTGGATAATTGGGCCACAAAAAAGGAATATATAGGGAAGCAAGTGGGAAAAATCCTCGCAGAACGTGCCATTCAGATTTTAAGGTCATGGGGATGTGAAAGAGTCCGCATTAACGTCGGCTATGGCATTCCCGAGAAATTATTGAAGGTTTTTGCTAAAACGGGCTTTAACCCAACTCTTATCGTTCTCGAGAAGAAATTTGATGACGAAGAAGGAAGTTAAGAGAAATAAAGTGATTTTTAAATTAATTTCCTATGGAAGAACTCCAAACTTTTTCATATTTTTCTTTATAAAGATTTAAAAAATTTAAAACGAAATTCGATTAGATTTTCATGCGTGATTTGCAATTTCTGAAATCAAAATCCGTAATAATTTTTATTATCAATTCCCAAAATAATTACAATTAAGACTGATTTTTAAACAAAAAATTACGAAAATAGATCATTATTAATCTTCTTTTTTGTTCAATGTTATTATTTATTATCATATCATATCCTTAATTAACATTTAATTTTGAGGATCGATTACGAATTCGTTACCTTTCTGAATGTTATGCGACTGATTCCACCAATATTTATTAGGGAAAAATACTTTTTTTATCATGATAATATATAAATTTTCTACTTATCACGAAGGGATGATCACGAAAAATGAATCAATGTGATATTGAACAAGCATTTGAATATTATAAAAATGTGCGAAAATCGTTATCAGGATTATTTGAGATTTTAAAGATCAATTTACAAGAAAACGATTTCTATTACCAAGCGGGGATCGATAATTTAAAAGCCATTCAAGAGAACATGATCAAGTTCTTGAATGAGCATTATTCGCCTCGTCAAGTTCGCATGAAGCTGAGAGAGATTGAATTTGATGAGCAAGAAATGGAAGAGGAGATCCTTCCTTTTTAAATGAAGGAATTCTTGCTTTTTTTCCTCTTTTTTTACAGAATTTCGTAATTATAACGTGAACAATTTCGTAATGACGAAATTCATCATGATGAAATAATAAAAAAAACCAGAGATAAAAAAACTTGAATCATGATGATTTTTTAGATAGTAATGAACGATCAAGGCAAGCTTGTATCTTCAGAGGAGGCGGCAAAGCAGGGGGTAAAATCCAAGCGCTATCTAAGCATTGATGTTTTCAAGGGCATTACCATTTTATTGATGACTTTCGTGAATACTCTGAGCGTGTTTGAAAATGTACCGGCTTGGAGCAGGCATCCCGTGGATTATGGCCTCACCTATGTGGATTTTATAGCTCCTTTTTTTGTATTCATGATGGCACTGAATTACAAGAAATCCTATTTGAAGAGGCTCGTGAAGGAGGGACGAAAGCGCACGTACATACATTTTTTAAGGAGATATTCGCTCTTTTTATTATTAGGCTTGATAATTAACATTAATATAACGGAAGAAGGGTTTCAATTACGTTGGGGGACGTTGCAATATTTGGGTACTTCCGGATTAATTTTATTGCCGCTCATTGAATTTCATCCCGTTATTCGATTAAGCATCGCCGTGATTTTCATGTCCATTCATCAATATTTATTAGGAACGAGCATTGGAGATCAGATCTATTCTGGTATTGAAGGAGGGCCTCAAGGAATGTTATCTTGGTCGTCCATGCTAATATTATCATCGGTATTATCTGAAGGATTTTTAAATGATAAGGTAAAATCTTACTTTTTTCACGGCGGTCTTATTCTGGTGCTATTAAGCGTTCCCACTTATTTTTTCTGGGGATTCAGTCGCCAAAGAATCACGTTGCCTTTCATTTTATTAACCATCGGAACGGCATCGCTGATTTTTTATTGCTTGTATTTAATATTTGAACGAGCATCCTTTTCTCATCCTTTTTTCCATCAGGAGAATCTCATCTCAATATTAGGGCGAAATTCGTTCATGCTTTACATGACGCACTTGCTACTAGTCATTTTCATGTATTATGTGGCAACGATAAATCCACCGTTCATCATCGTATTTCTCCTGGGACTGATGAATACATTTATCATTTGGGGATTTGGAATCTTTTTATACAAGAATAGGATTTTCATTGTCATCTAATTTTTTTAAAATTTAAACTATATATATACCTTTAACACATATAATTATTAAGGACTCGTCATCATGAACTTTTATTTAAATCATGAAAATCATTTAATCTTATAAAGTGAAAAGAAATAGAATTAAATCATTATTCTCGTGGAATGTTTTAATATTTTTAGGATATTTGCTTGGCATCTTTACGATTTTTTGGTTTTTTCTCTGCTTGATTGGCTTGCTGATCGGTATTGCCTATTTTATGTGGTTTTCGAACAAATGGATAAAATACAATGGATTGGCTTTGGCTTTTCACGTTGGTTTTATCTCCATCCTGACTCATGCGTACAAGGAAGTGTCTCCGCTTAATCTTGCCATGTGGTATGGAATTGGCTTCATCTTATTAGTCTCATTTTTAAATTTCTTGCTTTACTTACACGGGAAAGGAACGATAAATCTTTCACGTTTTTTTAAAGTTGGAAAATGCATGAAGAAATCTTTCCAACTTAAACCATTTCATTTAAGACTCATTAAATTCGGTATCATTCTCCTTCCCATGGTAATGTGGTCGTCAGTATATCTTGATTTTGGCGTAATGTTCGATAATAAAACAAGGATGCTGTGGATTAATGTACCCTCAGTGGTCGAGAAAGGCGAATCATTCGAGATTTCCGTGGAAGCGTGGGATGCATTTGAAAGATTAAGTGCCACCTATAAAGGAACGGTGCAATTTTCTCTTAAATCTTACGATCTTGACACTTTAGCACCTTTAACCGGCGTTAAATTCCAATTACCCAAGCCTTACACGTTTACGGGTCAATCAATTGGTTCAGACGTGGCATATGAGATAAAGGATGGAAAAGATAATGGAAAACACGAATTTAATGCTAAAATTTACACGACCGGCATTCATTATATTTTAGTAAACGATAGCGAGACTAAGAATATTTATTATTCTAATCCAATTATAGTAAAACATTTGTGTAAAACGGACTATAAAATAGTTTGGGGGGATATTCACACACATTCGGAATTATCAGACGGAACGGGATCGGCAGCTCATTCTTTTTACTTCGCACGACATGTAGCTTGTCTCGATTTTTACGCTCTTACAGATCATGGGGAAATAATGATGTGGAATCCCAGTTCCTTAGATCTTCTGGAGCAAGAAACAAATAAGGCCCATGAACAAGATGAATTCGTGACATTTCATGGAATCGAATGGACAAACGTCCTAACCGGTCATTATACTTGCATTTTTAGTGGAGATCAACTGCTTAAAGATCCCATCTTGTCTTATATCATTGTTCCGGATACGGAAAGTCTATGGAATGCGTTAGATGAATTTACTTCAAAAACGGGCGATCACGCCCTCGCACTTCCTCATCACACGACTCAAGAAGCTTATCAGCAAGATTGGACTTACATTAATCCAAAATACGTGAAAATAGCCGAAGTTGCTTCTGTTCACGGAGAATGCTTGTTCGATCATTATCATGAATTAAATTATCGAGGAATGATTGATGCACCGCCGGAACGCGTGCGGGGAACTTCGATTGTTGATGCTTTCATCATGGGAAAAAAAATGGGAATATATGCAGCGAGTGATGAACACGATGGCCACCCTGGACACAGTCTAAGTCATACAAGAGCCTACGTTGGACATCAACGACCAATTAGTCTTTGGCACACGAGAAATGAACATCCTTATCCTGGGGGGTTAACGGCTGCGCACGTGAGAAGTCTTACCAGAGAAGATATATTTGAGGCTTTAGAAAACAAACGGATTTTTGCGAATTCTGACCATGGGCGTCCCATTCTCGAGTTTTCGATAGATGGAATAGGGGTCGGAGATGACTCTACTGTAATCGTGAGCTCAAAAAATGCTCCCAGGCGAATAGATATTTTTTTAGCACAAGATGGGGCACCCGTGGCTTTAAAGTCGAAAGCAGCTTCGGTTTTTCCAAATTGGGTTCCGAATTGGAAAGCTTCCATCGAAATCATCAAGAATGGAGACCTCTGGAGAACAATAAATATCACATCTCCGGTTCAGAAAATTTCTTTAGTAGATAGCGAGTCTATAACGGGTACGACTTTTGAAGATTTTTGTATAGAGATTAACGGAAAATGGTATGTGAACAAGTATAGTGATAATCCCATTGATCCTAGCACGTTAAATACTAACGGATATGATTTTTATTTTGTTCGCGTGGTCGGGGAAAATGGTAGATCTTCTTACTCTGGTCCAATTTGGGTTGAATATTAAAAGCATAAAAGCATTTATTTTTTCCCCAAATGCTTCTTTTCGATCTTTTATTATTTTTAATTATGGTTTGGCTTCAGGTGTTTGTTGATCAATCTATAAAGATATCATCCAATTCTTTTGGAAAAATTTTTTTAAGTACATCTAAAGCCTCCCCACGACTTAATTTATTATGACAAAATTGATTGGAATAATTTCTTAAACAACCATAACAACTTGTTTCTTCACCACAGGTACATTTTTCTAATTTAGCTATTGCTGAGTGGAGAATCTTAATAAAAATTTCTTCAGATTCGATAATCCTTCTAACATGCCCTGCTCCGCCAGGAACATTATCGAAAATGATTAAAGTATCATTAGCCTCTTCATTTCTATTAAAAAGGCATCCATCAAGATCATTTCTAATAATTTGAAGTTCTTCGCTTACTCCTTCTAAAATGGCATAAAGAAGTGAATATCCGATTTTTAAATTAGCTCCTAAGGTTTTTTCAAATGATAAAACCAATATATCTGTCTGAAAATTATGACCTAAATGAATTCCATTATGTAGTATACCATTACAATTATAACCATAAGGAGTTTTATGAGGGCGACTAAGCTTTGGAGCTTTATTCCAGCCCTTTCCACAATTATAACAAATTATGAATCCCATTTCTTTCTTTCCCCTACAAAGGACTGATAATTCCCCATTTGGGGCATACTCCCAATTAATTGTAATATTTCGCGCTTTCTCAATACCCTTAAATTTTCCTTTTTTTAAAGGAGTAAGAGAATGGAAAAAAGGTCGTGAAAAATATTGGCGTTCAGGAGGTACTCGTCCAGGATTTATTGGTTTTTGAGTACGGTCAGTTAAAAACCCGAAAATCGGATCAATAAATTTGAAAGTTCTTTCTCCTTTTAAATCAAATCGACAATTAATACATTCATAATTCATTTCAGATGTTCCATTCTGATTTATGAAAGGCCATTTGTTGAATTGCCCGCAATTTGGACAAAATATATATTCATATATTGGCCAAGTTTGATCTTTAAGAGCCTTTAATCCAGCACTTTTCCAGATTTTAGCATTTGCTACAACAAGACTTCCAGGTGCATATTCACTTATGGCTATTCTTAAATCTCTCTCTAAAGCAACTTCTCTTGCATTTTGGTCTTTTAGTAGAATATCAAGAGGTACTACATCTATAGGGAATCCATATTTAGGGATTATAGAGTATCTGGATAAAAATTTAATCAAGTTTTCGTTCTTTATAGTTTTTATTCTCTTATCAATCCAATTATTAAAGTAATGAAGCTTATTTCTTTCTTTATTGTTATCAGTAGATAAGTATTTTTGTAAATTTTCTTGTTTAATCTTCTCTAAATTATCAAGTTCATTTGTAATATTTAAATTTGCTAAATATAATTTGCCATATTCTCCATATTTAATGCTCCCATCAGAATATAAATTATTTAATAAAACATTTTTATTCAAAAATTTCCTTTTATTTTCAAGATCTTCAGGTAAAATCTTTTCTATATCATACTTTAATCTTCCAAAGTTATCTTCAATATATTTTCGTAATAAATTATAAGCAGATCCAGCTTTAAGTCCTTCGTTAAATAAAAACCATTTAACCTTTCCAGTATTATCATCTCCATAAAAATATCTTGGATTTGCCTTAAAAAATTGAGATAATACTAAAGAGTTAATATGACGGAATATAATTTTTTCATTTTTAATATTTATAATAGGTACTTTGATATAACCATTAATCATTTTAAGGGGGTCACGGAAATAAGTTAAATCATGTGATCTTAAGAGGGCTAAAGATACTGTAAAACCTGCTGAATCCTTTCGGCGTCCTGCTCTTCCTGCTCTCTGTATATAGTTAGAAGGGTGTGGAGGTATATTTGTAAGAAAAATAATTTGTAATTCGCCTAAATCAACACCTAATTCAAATGTAGTAGAACATGATAGAACATCAATATTACCTTTAATGAAATTTAATTGAGTTTTAGTAGCTTTATCTGTTGTTAGTTGTGCTGTATGTTCTTTTGCAGTTAATTTTCTTGGTTTGAAATTCTTATAGAGATATGAAAAATGGTTGTTTTCTTGGAATTTTTTTACTTTATCAATATCTTGATATAATCTCCCAGTGCAACGATATGTAGGACATACATTTTCCACATTAAGATGTGTTATATGCCCACATTTATTACATATGAAAACCTCCTCAATATTTTGTTGAGAAACATTCCAAAATTGATAATTCAGTTGATAAAAGGAATTATAACGATAAAAGATATCATCATTACAGCCCACAATCCAATTATCGAAAATATCTTCCCAAATATCTGATAAGCAAGCTTCTGAAATTTCTTGAATCACTTCTTTATTTAAGAGTGGATTTTTCTTTTTTAGTATTTTTTTTAAGAAATTAATTCTGCTATTTATTTTTCTCCTTGGTAAAAATGAGATTAAGCTCATATCACCTTTACCTTTTTCTTCTTCTCTTAATACACCTTTAAAGAACCACTGCTTCTTGTTTCCAACACGCTCAAATATCTCATCACTGTAACTTGGTCCATCCTGAGGCATAGAAAATGCTTTGCTTCTTCTTAATGTATTTAGAATAATCTGGTATAAATTCTTGATATCTTGATCGTTTAAATTCCAAGGTGATTTTTTTAAAAAGGTTGGAGGAGTCCAATTTTCAGGAAAAATAATGTCAAATTTAATAAGCCCTAATGATTCCAATGAATTCCTCGAGCTTATATTATAATATTCATTGATAACATGTCTCCATACTATCAATTTCTTTTGTACATCATCTATATTTTTAGGAAAAATTCTTTCTCTATCACATAAATTTTTCAAATTTATCGCTAATCCTTCTAATCTTAAATCATGAACATTTGCTTCTCTTATCGTTCTTAGAATTAAAGACCTAAATAATATTAAACTATATGTAAATTCGAGAAAAGGAGCAAAAAAGGCTGCTTTTTGGCGACTATCCGTGAAGATTAAGAGTTTTTCATTTTCAGAAGCATTTTGAAATAAATTGGTAGCTAACACAGCGCTTGGAATATCTCTATTCAAAATTAATTTCCTATTAATTGATAGTGAGAAATATTCACATGCTTTGCATTGTGTTAGATTTCTTCCGAGATTTTGAATGATTTTGATTGGATATTCTAAGGGATTCGCACAAGTACAATGTCCTCTTCTTAATACCTTACCACAATTTACGCATAATTTTTCCATATCTTCTAATTCATAATCTTCATATTCATTCAAGTCTTCAGTCTCTAATAACATGAGAAATCTTGTCTGTTCATCTGAGAAAATATTTTGACTTTCTAATTGTTCATAGAAAGAATCCTCATTTATATTTCCAAACAAATAAATTTGTCCACATCTTTTACATACATGCAATTCAAATACAGGGATTTCTAACTCCTTATATAAGATTTTTTTATGTCTTTCTAAATATATTTCTATTTTTGGAACAAATGAAATAAAAACGCTTTCTGGTGTCCTTAAAAAATAATGAAAACGAGCTGGGATTAAGGAGAGTTGATCCCATGACTGTCTGACCCAAATTCCTATTTCAATGATCTTTTTCAAAATGTTAATATCATTTAATTCTTTGTTAAAAAATTTGTTAGCCATTTCCTGAAAGTCCATGGCAGAATCCTTAAGAATTTCTCTTATATTGATGATATTTCCTTCAAATTTCAGGAATTCGTATAAATTTTCTAAAGAATTACTATTGAGTTCAATATTATAATCTTTCGCTTTTTCATTTAACCACTCTTTTATTTTTGAATCATTTTTTGTATTTTTATATTTAACAAGCAGATCATATAACCTTTCAAATTCGTTTTTCTTAAAAAAAAATTTCTTTTCTTCTGAAACGGATTCTCTCTCTCCTATAATAATATCTTTATTTCTTTCATTCCATTCAAAATTCTCCCCAAAAAGGTTTTTAGCAAAATTTATTACTTTATTATAGTCAGAGGCTGATGAGATAAGTGTGGCGCTTGCAATAATACAAGTAATCTTTTTCTTTGATTTTTTATTAATTCGTTGTTTTACCCTTCTCAGAATCATACCAATCTCCATTCCTGTGGCGCCGTTATATACATGAGCCTCATCTAATACGATATATTTCCAATTATTCCCATATTTCCCCGAAAAAAATATATCATCTCTAGGACGTATTAATAAGTACTCTAGCATCGCATAATTAGTAATTAAAATATTAGGGGGATTATTCCTCATCTCTTCTCTTGATAATAATTCGCTCTCGGGGGGAGGTTTCTGACCCTTATGAAGATTCTGAAATTGCTCTAATGCATCTTTTCTGTATTCTTTAGTATCACCTGTATACCGTCCAAAAGTAATTCGTAGATCTTTTATATTCTTTTCAATTGCATATGCGATGGCCCTCAATTTTCTTAGTTGATCATTCACCAGTGCGTTCATCGGATATAAAAGAAGGACTCTTACCCCTGGCCCCAGCTTCCCTTCTTTATATTGTTTGATTAACTCGTTATAAATCGGAATTAAAAAGCATTCAGTTTTTCCACTACTTGTACTAGAAGTAATTACGATATTTCGGTTATTAAGAATTTTTCTAATGCTTTCCTCTTGATGTTGATAGAGCCTATTAGTTTTTAAAAAAGGAAGAACATCAAAAATAAACTTTTCAAAAAAAGAATCTAACAAACCCTCATCAATTAATTCTTGTATAAATTTTCCCTTTTTAAAAGGAGGAGTCGCTTCAATAAAAGGTCCTTTTGAAAACTCAAATTTATCGATTTTTTTCTTAAACGCTTCATAAATCTCTAAATTTTTAATATGAAAGATTGATTTTAAGTACCTTTTATAAGCTTCATTAAGTATGCTTGCATTTTTAATCGGATCATAATAGCTCTTAAATTTTTTAATTATTAACACCCATTTCTATAATATATTTTAATTATTTTCTAGATAATCTAAAATCTCTTCAAAATATCTATATGGAACTTCCCATAAACTGTTGATGAAACTCTGATAAGTCATCTTCGATGTTGGGATAATATTATTTACCTTTAAAAACGAATTTATTTTGTCATTAAACTCCTTATCATTAAAGAATCTATTTCTAAGCTCTTCAAGGGTATATCTTACTTCCTTAGATAATATTGTAATAAGTGCCGAAATAACTTTATTTCCTTTAGAATTTTGATAACCATGAACTTTTAATTCAATTTTAAAATTTTTTTGATGTTTAATTTTTTGAGAATGATCTCCCGTTAAAATTCTCTTTTTCGTTGATTTTACATGTTCAAAATATTCATCTTTTTTGCCAATTATTTTCATAACTAAAATTTTTCTGTCTTCAATGATGAGATATAACTTCAACATTCCTTCTTTTTTAATATATCTATTAATTTCTTCATAAATCGGATTTAATGGGAAAGAATAAATAAAATTTTTCTTATCAGATATTCTCAATGGGTATTTTTTATCATCAAATATAATAAAAAGGCCATTAAAACAATCTTTTGATATCACACGTATTTCTAATGTGATATTTTTTTTTAATTTAAAATAGTTATCAAAATCAATGTTTATGGGTTTACCCGTTAGATTTTCAAACTTCTCAATATTTTTCAAACGCCATTTAACGCGTGGAATATATGGCTTCAATCTTACTAAATTGATACAATGAGGACTTCTGATAATTAATTCAAATTGATCGATGTCTTTTGATGCTACAGCTGAGAATTTTTTACATATCATACTATTCTGAAGTGTTTCTGTTTTAAAATCAATATCACTTCTTTCAATTGATAACAACTGGTCATTTACAGTTATCATATTAATTTCAAAATCCTTATGACCTTTTTCAGTAGGAAGAATTACTAAATCATATTGTTCAATTCGAACAGGACAATAACGAAAAAAGCCTCTTATAGATTTGTCAAATAGGGGCTCAGTATAAGTATCATCTCTATAAAACTCTATATCAATTTGAAAACTTCCAATCTTATTATTTAAATGTTCTGGAGATATTTCAAACTCATCTCCTTTTATCCATTTTATTTTGTTATAAAATTTTTTTTGCTCAATATATTCATCTGTGATTGAATTTTGGATATATACCATTTTTGGAATTTTCTTAAGAAAATCTGAACATTCTAAATTTATATTAAAATTAGTCCAAAATAAAGGCTCCTCGTTATAAAATTCATCAAAAATATATCCATCGTTTTGAGAGGAGAAATGGATTTTAGGTTCTTTAAATAAACTAACAAGAAAATTATTATTTTCATCAAAAATCTGAATTTCATAATTATCTGAATTAAATCCTATATTAAATAAGTTGTAATTAGGATAAACTAAATTTTCAAAGATACTTGTAGGATTCGGAGTTATTTTTAGATCATTTTTTAATAATATCCAAAACTTGTCTGTTTCTTTAAAAAAACTCTTAAAATTATATAAAAGTATATTCGTTTCATTTTTTTGAATAAATATGAAGATTTTTTCATTCTCATGAAGAAAATAATAATTTCTTTGTATTTCTCTATTCGGAGTTTGAATTTTACATCTAAAACTCTTAAAAATATCTAAGATTAAAAAAACAAGCGTTTCATTATATTTTTCAATCTTACAGTTCTGTTCAGTTAATTCAATTGTTTTTTTTATATTTCTCCCCTGAAGGTCTGAAATATTAATAACACAAGAAATTGGTCTCGAATTTTTAAAAACTTCATATCTAGGAAATGAAATAACTGGCAATTGTAATTTCATTTGTCCCTTTTCTAAATCAAGCATTACTATCGGTCTACGTTTAATTCGGGCCCTTTTCTCATATTGCTTATCTTCTAAAACCTCAATATTTTGTGGTGTTTCTAAAAGTCTCTGTAATTTTATATGTTTTGAAGTAGATTCTGCTAAATTAATCTCAATATCTCCGTGTATAATATAATCTTCATCTTCCTCTCTTTCATCAACTTCTATATCTTTATTTAAAGATCCTTTTGTTTGAGATGAAGGAGATCTCGATCTTTTCGGTTTTGAAAATTTAGTTCCAATTTCTGGAGCAAATTTCTGTTCTATTTCGCTTTCAATATCCTCCATTTTTTCTAATATAATTGATTCTTCTGCTTGTGGAGAACATATCTCACTTTGAGTAAATTCTTGGGTTTGATTATCATCAATTTTCACTTCCTCAACTTCCTCACAGGGAGATAGTGAATCCAATATCTCTTTTGGCCTCCAAAATAATATTTTGGAGATTAACCTTTTGAAAAATAGTCTGATTTTTTTTTTAAAAAAGTTCATATTTATCCTTTCTTAAAAATTAAAAAGACAGTTTAATTATTTTTTCTCTATTAACAAATAGATTCTAAATTTAAAAAAGTATCACATATTCACGGAACTTTTATTTTAAGTGTTCTTTTTTCCTCTATGTTTACATTTTTTAATATAACATAGAATTTGACAATGGATTTACCTCAAAAAAGTACAATATTGAAAAATATAGAATAATCGTTGAAAGTGATGCCAATTTCTTATCATACAATAATAATGAAATATTTATAGGAAGTAGTAGATAAATAACCAAGTAAATCCAAAAGAGAACACATTATTTAAAAAAGATAATTGAAAGAATCATAATTAGTTTAATCTTTATTCGAAACCATATTGAGATATTTAATATTTTAGATGGATTGTTCACTTATAAAAATATTAAAAAAACAGATATAATTTTAAGTTAAATGAATGAAAAAAAAAATGTCTTGTTTATCATCACGGACGCCCAAAGAAAAGATCATTTGAGCTGTTATGGCAACCGCATCTTAAAAACTCCAAATCTGGACAAATTAGCCGCTGATGGCATGAGATTCACCAACTATTTTTGCGCAAATCCCATTTGCATGCCTAATCGAGCGACCTTAGCGACAGGAGTGTACCCTAATGTTCATGGCGTGAGAAGTAATGGAATTAACTTGCGGGAGGACATTCCAACCATCATGTCCACCTTAAGAAAGAGAGGTTGGTATACTGCTGCTATTGGTAAAATCCATCACCAATTCTGGATGGCACCTTTTAAAAGAAAAAGTGTTTCCGCAGAAAGTATTGCAAGTTGGGCCGAACTCAAGGGAAGAAAAGATCCCGTGCGAGAGAGTTTCCCAATTCTGTATTATGGATATGAGCACGTGGAAGTGGTCATTGGAAACGGTAGCATTTGTTCGGGGCATTATATTGAATGGTTAGAAGAGAAATCTCCCTCCGTGGCTAAGCAAGTGAAAGAGAGATGTGTCAATTATGATAAACTCTTCAGTTTATTTTGTGATCCGATTCCCGAAGAATATTATAGCACGACGTACGTGACCGAGCGAACCATCAATTTTTTAGAAAACCACGTTAATGGAGCTCACGGGAACAAGCCCTTTTATTTACATTGTTCTTTTCCCGATCCGCATTATCCTTTGTATCCACCTGAGCGTTTCCAAAAAATGTATAAACCGGAAGATATACCACTTCCCTCTTCTTTTAATGACATTAAAAACATTTATAATCACGAATATCTTAGAGAACACTTGAAAAATCCTCCTTTTAAGAAAGCTTTTTTAAGAGAATCCTCCGAAGAAGAGGTTAGAAAAATTACCGCCCTTACTTATGCTGCAATAGGATATGTTGACCAATGTATCGGACAAATATTAGCCTCGCTGGAACGATTGGGATTGGCTGACAATACAATTATAGTTTTTTCAAGCGATCATGGTGATTTAATGGGCGATCACGGCCTTTTATTCAAGGGACCTTGCCCATTCAATGGAGTTCTCCAATTACCGCTTATTTGGAAGGTTCCAGGACTAACTAAACCCGGTACTGTTTCAAATTCGCTAGTAAGTTCTGTCGATTACGTTAAAACTATTTTAAATCTATTAGGAGTTCCCGAACGTCATCATAAAATCCAGTTGCAAGGAAAAGATATAACGCCCATTTTAAAAGATCCGGAAACTAAAGTAAGAGACTGCTGTTTCATAGAGAATGATGAAGAAGTCGGAACGTTAAAAGCTCGTTTGAGACATCTCGTTACTGAACAATATAAATTGACCATTTACGAATCTTTAGAACAATTTGGAGATATTTATGATAGAATTAATGACCCCGAAGAATTTCATAACCTTTGGCCTGATAAGCAATTCAAGGACAAGCGTTTTGAATTATTAAATAAGTTGCTTCATGAAAATCTAAAAGCTCAAAGCAAGTATCCCGAACGAATTGCTGGCTCCTGATATTATTTCACTACAAAAAAATCATGGGAGCTTTTATCTCATTAATTTATAATTTAAGATTTATTAAATATTTCTATCAATTTTTATAGAAAAATTGTATAAAATCTAAGAAATTTAGTTATCTTAGATGATAATATAGCAATGCTTTTATGTGATAATTTTTATTAAAAGCTATCCATATAACAAATATAAAAAAAGTCTAATCATCCATTTTTTTTAACAAGGAGGATTAGATAAGAAATAAGAATATATTACATGGGATGTGTTAATTGCTTGAATTAACATTTAAAACAGTTATTTTTGGAGATTCAGGAGTCGGAAAATCAAGTCTCACGCACAGATATTTAACGGGAATGTTTAATGAGGAGATCATGAGTACGATTGGGGTTAATATTGAAGTTAAATATATTATTAGGGGAGAGCTTAAGATTGCCCTACAGATTTGGGATTTTGGAGGTGAAGATCGTTTCAGATTCATTTTACCCGGTTATGTCAGAGGAGCTAAAGCAGGAATCTTCATGTATGATATTACTCGGGCCGAAACTTTAAGCAATTTGAAGGATTGGCTAGAAGTTTTTAAAATGCCGTATAAAAGTGAAAAAAAATCCCCTATCTTTTTAATGGTGGGGGGAAAACTAGATCTAGAAAATAAAAGAAAAGTTTCTTTTAAAGAAGGATTTAATTTAGCTAAGGAACATTCTTTTAGTGGGTTTATTGAATGTTCTGCTAAAACGGGAATAAATGTAGAAACGATTTTTGAGTTATTAGTCGATCTTTTATTAGAAGATGTAGGGTTAAAATAAAAGAATGTTATCCGTTTAGTTAAAATTTCATCCCCATTTTTTTCCAGAAAATTTTCTTGATTTATTGGACTTTCCGTTTTATAATCATGATAAAACATGAATATAACGTTTCTTGATAATTTTCATCAATAGGTTCAAAAATTGCGATTAAAATTTCCAAAGAATTTTTGGATAAAAAAAATTCACAAGGGAAAAAAAAATAAAAAATAATGTGCGTGAAAATTATCAATTACTCTTGTTAGATGTCCACACCATTCATTTTAGCGAATACCTTATAAAGTCCTTGAGTTCCTAGATTCTCTAATCCCATGGCCATGGCTGCCACGTAAAATTGATATGCCAGAGCGAGGCCGGGAAGCGATAAATTCATTTGTTTTGCCTCTTGTAGTGCAATGCCCATATCTTTAACAAAATGCTTGATAAAAAATCCCGGGTCGAAATTGCCTTTAACAATACGAGGGCCTAAATTATTAATGGACCAACATCCCGCAGCTCCTTTACCAATAACATTAATGACTTCCGTCAGATCATTTCCTGCTTTATAAGCATAAAGCAAGGATTCCACGACTCCAATCATCGTGCCCGCAATGAGAATTTGATTGCTCATTTTCGTATGCTGCCCTGCTCCTGCTTTCCCCATGTATGCTATATTTTTTCCCATTAATTGAAAGAGGGGTAAGATCTCTTCGTAGATCTCCTTATCCCCTCCTACCATGATAGCTAAAGTTCCTTCTCGTGCTCCAACATCCCCTCCAGAAACAGGGGCATCCAAACAATGAACGCCCATTTTCTTTCCTTCTTCATATATTTCTTGGGCAAGCGTAGGCTCCGAAGTAGTCATGTCTATAGTAATGGCTCCTTTTTTGATTCCTTTAAAAATTCCCTCAGCTCCAAAATACACTTGCCTTACATCTTGAGGAAATCCTACGATGGTAAAAATAATATCGCTTTTTTCAGCCACTTCTTTTGGATTCGAGCACCACTGAGCACCCATATCAATTAAATTCGTAGCTTTTGCTTTAGTTCTATTATATACAGCAACAGAATGGCCTGCTTTTAGCACGTGCGAGCACATTGAGTTTCCCATGACGCCAGTCCCAATCCAACCAATTTTTTTTTTTTCCATTTTTATACACGTGAAAATGCATGTTTAATTTGTTCTTTTAATAATTAAATATTCAATCCCTTATAAAAAATTTAAAATAAAAACCAAGAAAATAAGAGTAATTAAAATTAATAATATAAAAGTTGAGCATTCATTTCTCTTAATTACCTTGCCCTGCTACTCTAAGAGCATTCAAAATAAAAAAATTTCGTAGAACTTAAAAAAAAAAGTAAAAATAATGTGATTAAAAAAAAATTATTTATCTGGAGCTTTCTTTCCCAACCATTTCTCATAAAACACGTCTATATCGGGAAGAAAATTGAAAATTACGGGGTATCCTGGTGGAACGACCTCAACGTCTAATAAAGTCAAGCAACTGGGACAATAATATTCTCTTATCTCTTCCCATTCCGGGTCACATCCCATGTATTTCGGGTAAATCTCCTCTATCGTTGCTAATGTATCTCGTACCCTTACTCGACATTTTAATTTCCAATTTTCTTTATAATCTCCAAATTCATGCCCACAATCACATTTTACAAGGCGCTGACCTTCTTTCGAAACAATGTACAAGTGCTCATGAAGGGGTAAAAGAATTTGTTCTTTCCAAGAAACCTTTTCTTGTAATATTTTTAACACGCGCTCAAATCGATCCTTATCTTTCCTCCCACTAATTATAGGTTTCAATTCATTCCAAGTTAATTCGCCTTCCAATAATCTCTCTAATGTTTTATCATCCAATGAACTCATTCACTTCCCCTCCTCCTCTATTTTAAAATTATCAGGTAATTTCCAAAACTCTCTAAATTCTTGTGCCCATTTCTCTGAAAGTTCCATGCTCTCCCGATACATGGTCTTTACATGCTTTGATAACTTGTTCTCCATGATTTTATTCCTCTCGCGCTCCCAAAATTCTTCAAATGGCATGGATTTTTCTAACCGCTCCTTTTTCATGCGAGTTCTCCTTTCTCGTGATTTTTCCTCATCAATTCTCCACTCACCCGCCTCCTCGTCATGATCCGCAATCACCCCATACACGCACTCCACGACGTCTTTAGTGTAAATTTGCTCTTCCAAATCCTTCTTCAACAACTCAAATTTGCGCTCTAAAGGGTCTCCATAACCAGGGCCCCCACTTTGCGTGTGATAAAAAAGATCCCAATTTTCAAACGTTACGGGATAAATCGAACAATAAGATTTCCTAATGATCTCCCCCTCTAAATACTTCTCAAATTCGCCATCGCTCGGACTCCAATCCCCTAAAGGATACGGCAGCTGTTTTTTAATGATTTCTTCCATGTTCGTCTTCCTCACATACAACCGATAACCCGTTCCATGAGGATATCCTCCATGCATGCCTCCTGCTCCATGAAAACATAATCCATCACGGGCCCCAAAAAAATCTACCTCCTTCGAAAATGCAACAAGCCCCACGCCTTCAAACGCACATCCTCCCCGATATTTTCCAAAACCCGCCGTGTTTGGCTTTATTCTACGAGATAAATACGGAACGCCTCCTTGAAAAAGTTCCCAAGTCTCTACATCACCCATATCTGCTTCGGGATTCCACATTGCATACCCAAAATCCAGACCGTCTCGAACTGCGCTGGCACCTAATCCTTGACAACTTATTTCAAAAGTAGATAATGCCCATCGCTGTCCTTTTAAAGGACCTGATACATAAATCCCGCCACCTTGAATCGCATCTCCCGTAAATCCATATCCTGGCGCTACTTCTTCACGATAGCCTCGTGAAAATAATCCATAGGAAATGCATTTCATCATGGAGGTATAACCAGGAATCAGATTGCCCCAAGGGCTCTGGTATGAAAGATAAGGATCCCCTGGATTACACCACGTCCCCTTTGGATAATTTTTCTCCACACCATAATAAGCACCGTCATTGACTTTATCCCCATAAATGAGTACTTGCGTGAGAAGCACCCATTGCCCACCTTCCATCGCTCCTCGCCCACAATTCATCGGATTGGTGCCTGGTCCACTACCTCCTTCAAAACTCAAGGAAATCGAGCCATCTTCTCGAACAAGAAGTTCGAACGGCATGTTCGTTATTTTATTTTTTTTAGCCCTTGGTTGCCAAGCTTCGTCCTTCAAGGGTAAGTCGAAAAATCCAGCAGAACGATATCGGCCGGGAATTAATCGCTCTTTTACTCTTTCCAATAAAATTCGACGCCCTTCTTCTATGGCTTCTCTCATGAATCTTTTATAATAATCAATTCCTTCTCGCTCGATAAATCTCAAGACAGCATCGCGAATCATCAAATCTCCTGAAAGCCTGCATTTTTCATCCAGCTCCCAATACATGGGCGTGCGAACGGAACGTTTGGCATTTATCATGTGGTCTTTCCAGATTTTATCATTCGAGCCTATTTTTCTACAAGTATAATACACACCATCATCAAAGCGTTGAATTGCAGCGACAAGGTCGTGGCCGGGCGTTATGCCTCCCGTATCAATTTGATGTGTTACGCCCCCCGCCCATCCTATTAATTCATCTTGCCAAAAAATCGGAATTAGCGTTTGGACGTCCGTTGTATGCACATTTCCACAATCCGGATCGTTATTCAAGAAGATATCTCCGGGATTGATTCCCGGTTCTTCTTCATAATTTTCTCGTATCATGAATTTGATGGCCTCCGACATTGTGTGGACGTGCACTAAAATGCCCGTACTCACGACAATAGAGTCTCCTTCCGGCGTGTATAATGCGAAGCATAACTCGCCTATTTCCTTCACAATTGGCGAAGCGGCCACGTGAAGGGCAGTTTCCCGAGCAGAAACTAATGCTCCTCTCAAGCTGGCGTAGGCCCGTTCGTAGCGAAACGGATCTTTTTCTTTCAAGCTTAATCGCTCGATGCCGTAATATCGCTTGGTTTCATCAAATAATTGCTCGCTTTCTTCCAGCATTTCAATTAAGGTTTTTCCATTCCATCCAATTGGTTTTTTACTCATTTCTGTTGTCATTTTTTCACACCTCCATGTGGAAAATTCGATGTTGATCTAATTCTACTTTAAATCCCGGCGGAACTAAAAGCGTGGTTGCGGGAGCTTCAATTATTGCGGGTCCATGGACCACATTACCGGCATCTAACAATTCCATTTCCCATAGAGAAGCTTCATGCCAACTTCCCCCCCAAAAGAATTCACGAGTACCTTTTAATGCTTTATCATTTGGCTCTTTTCCTTGCAAGTCATAAATGGGAAGTTTCGGTTTAGGTACGGGGACAATTCCCGTTGCAATGGCTTTCGTAATATGATAACCCAATTCCGGACTTTTAGTTCCTCGCTTGTAAATTTGTTCAAAAAGATCATCATATCGCGAAGTGAGCACGTTCAATTGATCGGGCTTTACTTCCATAGAGGGCGATTGGACTTCTAAATCATCCAACATTCCAAGATATTGAACTTTAACAGAAGGCAAGAAGGTCATATCGCCGGGATCCCGTCCTTCTTTTTCAAATTCTTTCGATATATCCTTTTTTAATTGCCCCCAAGTGGCATTGAGGACCATAGCAACTGCCTCGTTCATGCTCCCATCGGGAGGAATCACTAAATCCACGGATTTTTCGTGTCGGTAAGCGTGATCGGCACAAGCACAACCGAAAGCAGAAAAGGCAGCAGCCCATTCGGGGATGAGTATCTCTTCGAATTTCATGTCTCTCACGTATCCTGCCACGTGAAGTGGTCCCCCGCCTCCAAACGATACAAGCGTGTAATTTTCAGGTCGAAAACCCAGACCCTGAATCATTCCCATCAAATGATTACGCATGTCCATTTCAATCAAGTCTAAAGCTCCACGAGCAGTAGCATATGGATCTGTGTTTAAAGGGGTGGCTAGCTGTTCTTCAATATATTCTAGAGCGCGTTTTTTATTCAATCGGATTTTTCCGCCCAAAAAATAATCGGGATTGAGATAGCCAAGGATCAAGCTACAATCGGTCATTGTTACTTGTTCCACGCCTGATTGTTCGTTGCACACGCCAATTTTGTACCCTGCGGATTCCGGTCCAAATTCTAATCTGCCGGAAATTTCATTATATTTCACGTACATGCCCGTACCGGCACCAATGGAATCAAGTGCGATCATGGGAACGTTTAATATGAATCGGCCAAGGGAGCTTTCCCATTTAGTGGGCACGTAAGTTTCCATCGTTAATCCTACGTCAAATGATGTCCCTCCGACATCGGATGAGACTAAATTTTTAATTCCATATTCTTTAGCTAGGAAGCGAGTACCTATCATTCCGCCTATTGGTCCAGACACCATGGTAGGTATCAGAGCTTTATGATAAGGAGAGATCGTGCCACCATATGAGGTTAATATTCGTAAGGGGGCGAGAACACCTTTCTCCTTAAAGCGTTCTGCAATGCGTATCATGTGTCTTCGAGAAGGCTCAGCGGCATATTGTTCGATGATGAGCGCATTAAGCCTAGGGGTTTCGCCGCGGACGGGATTATGCTCACAAGATAAGATGATAGGGATTTCTTTCTTTTTTTCTTTCATTACTTTTTTCGCAATCCGTTCGACCATTTTTTCATGTCGGGGATTCATGTAAGAGCAGAGAAGGCAAACGACGATGCTTTCCACGCCCATATCAATTAATTCTTCCACGGCTTTACGGGCTTCATCTCTGTAGAGGGGAATGAGTTCTTCCCCCCAGAAATTAATACGTCCCCTGACACCTTTTATTTGCTTTTTAGGAACTAGAGGCGTGGGATGTTCATGCTCGCGGGCATGTAATCGACCGCCATAATCGAGCCAAATCCAACATTGAAGTCCTCGGCCAAAGCGGTGTAAATCTTCAAAACCAGCATTCACGATAACACCAATGTTAGAGTTTCCTTCTCGTTCAAGTAGGCGATTTAGCATAGCAGTTCCGGAATAGACTAAGGCATCCACGGTTTTTCCCGATTCTTCAAGCATGCTTCCCCAGGGGCTCAAGGCATCTTCGAGAGAGTTTAAGATTCCAATAGATTCGTCATGCGGAGTAGTAAACGCTTTTCCCACAGAGAATTGCCCTTGTTCATCAATAACAAACGAATCAGTCATGGTACCGCCCGTATCGAGGGCGATTTGTTTTAAAGCATGTTTTTCCGCCATTTTAATTTTCACTCATTAAAAAATTGATATTAAATTTTCTAATCAATATAAATTTCGCTAGGAGTAATTTAAAGTTTTTTTCATATTTAAGGTTTTCAATTGGACTTTCACTACATTTTTATCATTTATGAACTTTAGGAATAAGTTTTTAAGGGGACAAATTGAAAAAGTAAAATTAAATGTAAGGAGATCGTATATTTTTAGAAATCCGTGGTTTTTTAGGTTAATAGCTTAACCTCTTTAATGACTTGAGAAAAAGATTATACAAGAAATTTTCAACCATGAGATTAACTTTTTGGACATAAGCAGCTTGAGAGGTTAATTCGTAAAGAATTTCTCATAGCACTTGCAACATGGAATGCCGAGGGTAATTTCTGTTGGAAAAGTGTGGGAATTATTTGAGAATTTTTCTAACAAGTGAAGAACACTATTTCGCAAGTAGACGACGCTTGGTACCTTGCTAAAATAGAATCGATTGAGATAGGAAAGGTGATTTTCTTTTTTACAAATAGGGCAGAGCGCAAATTGTTCGAGAAATTGGTAATAAAGTTTTTTTTCTTCCCGTGTTAATTGGCTTTTGAGTTTCTCGATGAATGACTTGGTACCAAGATTTTCAAGGAGTTTATTTGCAAGTGTGGTAAAAATGAGCGAGCATTGTTCGGGATCATTTTGATTTAAGAAGAAAAGATCATCAACTTGAAATTCATTCACGTAATTTCGAAGCATCTCGTAATCCACTTCATTTTTCTGCTTTTCCGTGAAGGTACCAATTAATATGATAGGGATGAAATTTGTAAATGTTCGGATTTTATTTATCCAATATTCAATATCTTCTTGTTTATCAAAGTTAGAGGCATTAAAAAATAATAAACTGCCGGCGGCTCCCCTAAAAAAGGTGGGAAACAAGAAATCGAACCGTTGGGAACCATTAATGTCCCAGAAAGCCATGATGAGGGTTTCTTCTTGGTCAGTGGAATATTTTGCGATTTTCAAACTTACACCGACGGTTTTAAAGGAGTTATTAAAATAAGGGTCGTGAATTCCCAGACAATGGTCGAAGAAGAAGGATTTATTAGAATTGGGGTGCCCTACCGCAATAACTTTTAATTTATAAGAAACAGGCATTTTTCACACACGTCTCCTTCTTCGATGGAAAACAAGATGTTATTCCCAACAAGAAAATAATAATTTATTCATAAAAGTTTTGAGATTTTTCATTCCCATATTGGTCCATCACGCGATAAAACATATGTTCATTAAATAATATCCAACTAAGAAATTAAAAGATTCTGATTTTAAATTGTGAAAAATAATGAAAAAAAGGTTATAAAAAGTAAACATGTACCCAAATTTCTCATTAATATAACTATTTATAACGAATATAATATCTTCGCATGATGATCCTTTTTTTTCCGATTATAATTTTATTTTTAGTGCCTCGATTTCAATAATTAAGATTACATGCGCAATTATTTAATCCGTTATATATAATATTCTTTTCCAATTATGTATCAACATATTTAAATCCTTACCTTTTTCTTTTTATATTTACGAGTTCCAAACTTGAGAAAATTTTAAAGCTAAGATCAAGACAATTTTATATAATCTTTTTAAAATCATTTTTACCAGAAAAAAACGAACAAAAATTGCATGAGTAAAGTTTGCCCAAAAACTAAATTCAATAAAGTAAATTTTTCAATTTCACCGGATTTTTTATTTAAAAGATAACAACTAATGGGAAATAAAA
Source organism: Promethearchaeota archaeon (assembly GCA_029838195.1). Taxonomy (GTDB): domain Archaea; phylum Asgardarchaeota; class Lokiarchaeia; order Sigyniarchaeales; family SOKP01; genus JALGVJ01. The sequence goes on along the minus strand of JALGVJ010000023.1, from coordinate 39,379 downwards.
GAAAAGGATAAATAAATATAGCACTTCTAGCAGTTTCCCCATATCTATAAACTCCAATTAAAAGAAAAAAAATTAAAAGGGCTATTGCTAAAATTGATTTAACATATATTTCCACGTAATTATTTTTGGAAAATCTCATTGCTTTTATGAAAATGACCAATAAAAAGGGGCCAAAAAAAATGATTATATCAAGGATTCCCTTTACTCTGTTAATGAAATAACCATAAGGGTTGACTATAAAACTAAATCCACCAGGGTTTTCAGAAGTGCTTGCAATAATAAAAGAATTAAAATAATTAAATGAGAATATTAAATATAAGAGGATATAAAAACTTAAGAGGATTAAATTAATTGTCAATAAATCTATTAATATCTTCCAATTTTTTTTCTTTTTAATCGAATATGAGTCACGTAAAAAAAGATAAAATACAATAAAAACAAATAAGAAAGTTAAAAACGAGACCAAGATAAGCGAGATAGAGCAACCAACTATTTTTACTATTTTTCTGGAAGAATAATAATAAAAATACAACATGGACAGAAAAAGAGTAATAATGATAGCATAAAGATTGGCTAAAAAATATATTTGGATAGCAGGAACTAATAAAAATAAAAAAGTAATATAATTAGCATGTTCTTTTATTTTAAATTCCTGACACATGATTTGATTAAAGAAAAAACCAGAGAAAATTGTAGAAATAAAGCAAACAGCAATAGAAATTAGTATTGGATGAATAAAAATTTTTGATAACACGTAGAAAAATAATACAGCTCCAGGAGGATGAGTGATTGAATGCAATCTTAGCCTTGTTTGGATTTTCTCAAAATTACTAATAAAAACAAAAGGATTATCAATTTCTATAGCATCATGATAAAGTTGGTTTCCATATCCGGAAATAGTCCATTCATACCCAAGTTGTATACCTTGTATTCCATTACTTAAAAGGATTAATAATAATCCGGAAAATATTATAAGAATAATATTATAATTGGACTTTATAATTATGAAACAAAGAATAAGAAATATTAAAAAAATAATTAAGGTATAAAGTAATTTTGAACGTTGATAATAAAGTACACCATGTAAGGGCCACACTTCTGTAATGGGAAAATTTAGTATAGCTGAAATTCTTCTGAATAATAAATTTAAGCCTATAATAATTAATCCGAAAATTATCGGATATAGTATAATTACTTTAAAATTAAGAATTTTAAATTTAAAATACTTAAAAATGGTAACATGCATTAGAACTTTAATTTATCTATTATATCTTTAAATTATGTAAAATTCTATTATTTTTAAATAATTTTTATGAAAAGAACCATTCGTTAAAATTTGAGACTAATGTATTCTAAAGCTCTCATCAATATAATTCAATCTAAGACTTTTATTAATTAAAATTTTTTTAATGAACAACATTCCAAGAAATCAATAATATAATAGAACAAGATAAAGTTATTTTATACTATAAATTGATTTTTTTAAATTAAAGCCATTCACTCATTATTCTATGAAAAATAAAAATAAAATGGTAGTGAATTTGATAATAAAAAAGTTTTGAAAATTTTTTAAAAAGAACAATTTTCTTGAGACATGATACATGTCTAGTTCTCCTGAAGTACCTAATTCTCATAATATTCCCGATACGAATGATGCTTTGACGGCTTCTGGAGCTGTTTTAATGCTTTCCATCAATTTTACTTTATTTGCAACATCAACCGTGAGATTAGTTCCTTTAACAATGATTGTCTTAAATTTTTTTAGAAGCTCATGAAATAAAAAACGTTCTTGCCACATCACATGTAATTTTAACCGGATGAATTAAAAAGTTTATTATTTTTTTCCACTATCTTTTGATTAAATACTCACGAGTTCTGATTCTTTAACTTAATCAATCTAACTTATCGATATATTGAGTAAAAAAAAGACTTATATTTAGTGTTGATTTTTTTATTCACATAAAATTACGATAATTCGTAAATAATTATAAAGGTGATTTCATGTTTTTCATTTCGATAATTGATTTTTTTTTTTTATTTAACAGGCCATGGATGATTCGGTCCATTTTAGCTGCAATTCTCATTGGTATTATTGGAGGAATCATTGGATGTTATATCATTTTAAATCGAATGATTTTTTTGGGCGAGGCGGTGGCTCATTCAGCGTTTGCTGGGGCTGCTTTAGGCATTCTCTTGGGCTTGAATCCGCTAATTTTCATATTCGCGTTTTCTGAAATAAGTGCGGTTTCCGTAGGATATGTGAATCAAAAAAAGATCATGAATGAGGATATCGTCATTGGAATCATATTTTCCGGAATGATGGGCTTGGGGATCATCATCCTCAGTTTCATGGATGAATTTTCTGCCAGCGTGTCCTCGATTTTATTTGGAGCCATTTTAATCATTAGCTCAACTCAATTGCTCATCATGGGCATTATTAGCATTTTAGTGTTAATTATTATTCTATTCTTAAGAAACGAATACAAGTTCATTGTGTTTGACCGAGATATGGCACGAGTGTCCGGATTACCGGTAAAAAAATTAGATTATCTATTCCTACTTCTTGTAGGAGCGATTATTACCATTTCTTTAAATGCTATTGGTGCGATATTAGTATTTGCCATGTTTATCATGCCCTCAGCTGCAGCTTACATGTGGACATTCAATTTTAGAAAGATGTTAATCTTGGCGTCAGCAATAGGCATGGTTTCAGGCTTTCTGGGAATCATGATTTCTTATCTATTCATATTACCCGGGGGGCCTTCCATCGTATTAATTGCAACCATTATCTTTACGGTTTCATATTTATTTTCTCCAAAAAGAAAGGCACGTACAATAAGTCCATTTGAATGTAAATTCTGCAAGCTCGAAGAAGAAGCTCCTTTAGAACATCCGATCGGAATTGATGTTCCACATTATCATGCAAGAGAGGAAGGCAAAATTTTCTTAAAAGTTAACTTATCTAAAAAACCAGTAAATCATAAATGGAAGGGTCATCGGCCGCTCGTTGTCGAAAAAAAAGAAGAAAATTCCGATCGATTAAAAAAATATTTTAAAAGAGGGCGTTCTAAAAAATGAATCACGCACATCAGCTCTGTGAGGAAGGAACGGCAATCTGCTTGAACGGCGTGACCGTTACATATCAAGATGTATTAGCACTGTGGCAAGTTAATCTGGATGTAAGTCTTGGACAATATGTAGGAATCGCCGGGCCTAATGGCTCAGGTAAAACTACCTTGCTTAAAACTATCCTTGGATTAATCAAACCTCAAGAAGGGCAAGTTTCTATTTATGGTCTCCCAATTGATCATGATAATAAAGAAATCTTGAAAAAAATAGCATATGTTCCCCAAGCCCATCAAATTGACCCGTTTTTTCCCGCGACCGTGGAAGATGTTGTGCTCATGGGTAGACAAGGATTAAAACGGCTTGGTCAAAGAATAGATAAAAAGGACATGGAGTTGGTTGAAAAAGAATTAAAGACAATCGGGTTATGGAAAGAAAGGAATCGGCCAATCGGACATTTGAGCGGAGGCCAACAGCAAAAGACTCTAATTGCACGAGCCTTAGTGAGAGAGCCAGAGATTTTACTTTTGGATGAGCCAACAAGCAATCTCGATTTTAAAATAACAAAAGAGATCATGGACATCATTAACTATTTACATGAAACTCGCGAATTGACCATTTTAGCCGTTCACCACAATTTAAAACTCATGCGAGCAGATGTTGAGCGAATGATCATTTTAGATAAAGCGATTGTTTATGATGGAAGCCCAAATAATCCAGAAGTAGATGAAATAATCCAGAAAACTTTTTTTAGTTAACTTCGGTGAAATTTTTTTTATAAATGTAAAGAAAGAGAAATTGGTTAAAAAAATTCATTCTTGATTTTCATGTTATTTTTTAACGGTTAATTTTTTTTTTGTCTTGAATTGAATTCATGCCTAAGAATGATATTTTAATCGCATCTATTTTTATTTTTATTAAAGCGGAAAATAATGATAACTGACATGAACATTATTGTTAACACTAGCCATGATATTGAATAGCCCGAGATCACTTCGGCCGGTGGAGGTGCGGAATGAAGTAATTGGTACACATTAAACGCAAGCATTTCTAAATATGTATCGATTTGTGAACCAAAATCACTAACGATTTCTTGCGGAGTATCCACGGGTATCAAGGGTGTTAGCCATGTCACGTTTGCCCCATTTTCACGTGCCACGTCTTCCGCTAGCATCTTGCCCTCCGATTCTTGAGGATGATACACTACAATTACAGAAGAATCTACTTTTTCATCTACTTCTTCCAAATGGGAAGCACTTACGGTTCCACCAGGTTGCTGTTCGATTACTGCTACTCTTTCTACGCCCAATTCCTCAAAAAAATAAATGAAAGCCGGATGAAAAGGACATACTTTCATGCTTTTCACGGGTTCTATATTTCGATAATCCCTTAACTCTTTCAGTACTGCTGACAATTTAGAAACATAAGTATTTAAGTTCCTATCTATCGTTGCATTAAAAGCCGCATCTTGTAAAGGAGCTATGTATTTTTTAATTCCTTCTGCAAGGCGCTTGCAAAATTTAATTGCATGACGCGGGCTTGTCCAAAAATGTTCGTTTTTAGGATGCGTTCCATCGGGAAATGTCCAAACCGGATCCGTAATGGGTTCCACGCCATTTATGGGATCCTCCGTGGTGTCCACTCTTAAAATCACGGTGGGAACGTCTGGAAAAGCAGCAGCAATATCTTTAGCAAATGCCTCAATATCTATTCCAAGCATGACATATAAATCTGCTCCATCCATTTTCAATAGTGCATCCGCAGAAGGATCATAAGAATGCACGTCTTGTTGTCCGCTCACTAACGAGACCACTTCACATGTATCTCCTACCAAATTTTTTGTCCAATCCTTGGTAATTGAAAAATAACAAACAATTTTAGGTTTAGCAACTTCTCCCATGCTTGGTGAGCTGTTCGAAACTTCCCCTCGCACGTTCTCATTCCAGAGAAAAAGTACAAGCAGGAAAAATGATATGAAAAATATCTTTTTTCTTCGAATAATTTATTTTTCACCATCCCTCACGGAATTACGATCCATCGTAGATCATTACTCTATAAATTAATGCCGGATATAAAATTTATGAATCATCGTAAAATAAAAATAATAAAAACTTTTATTTAAATAGAATCAAACCGAATTATACATGCATCATTCACATTATTCATGAGGAATTGCTCCATGACTATAAGCGATCTGGATTATAAGGTAATTGAATATCTCTATAGAAAAAACATGGCTCGAAAAGTCGGTGAAATCGCACTAGATCTGGATTGCCCCCATTCTACTATCGGAAGTTGCATCAAGCGTTTAAAAGAAAATGGCTATGTGGAATACCAACCCTATAAATACGTGCTGCTCACAAAAATTGGAAAAGAAAAAGCCATCGAATTGATCCGACATGCTCAACTATTGGAAGTCTTGCTTCACGAAACGCTTGGATTAAACGCTCAAAAAGCCCATCAAGAAGCAAGTAAAATAAAAATGCTGTTTTCATGCGAAATCATCAATAAAATTTGCGAAAAATTTAATCATCCCGAAGTATGCCCTTGTGGGGAAAAAATCCTTAACTCCGAAACGTGTTATTGCCCCCACTTAAAAGAATGATCCCAAAAATAATGCCTGCCTCTCATCTTCTCATGATAACGATAAATTTAACAATTAATTTGAATATTTATCAATATTTAACAAGCGGAATATAGAATGTTAAAAGAAAACTCTACTTTGTCTCATTCAATTCCTTTCAAGCAAAAAGCTTGTTATGGAATTTCCATGGCGGGATTAACTTTCATGGCAGCAATCATTGATGGAGCCATGTTAAAATACTATACGGATTTCATATTATTCCCGGCCATTTTATTCGGAATTGCTCAGTTATTTTTTGGAATTTGGAATAGTATTAATGATCCATTAATCGGATATTATTCGGATAAAAAAATGCCGAAAGATGGTAAAGGAAAACGTAAGGTTTGGCTATACAGATCCATCCCTTTCATGGGCTGCGGCTATTTTTTCCTCATTTTCATGAATCCCACTATTCCTCACCTAATAATTTTTCTATTCTTGTTAGCGGGCTTGGCCATATTTGATACGGGAAATGCAATTTTCGGAATTAACCGAACTGCCCTCATGATATCCATCACGGATGATGATAAAGAACGAGCATCTCTCGTGGTCGTTAGCTTGATTTTTCAAACCATCGTGGGTATTTTCGCTTATCTGATCCCCATAATCTTCCTCATTGGAACCACGCCTCTCTGGTTATTATACGTCATTTTTACGGTAGTAGGTATAATTGGCACCGTGAATGTGTTTATTGGAGTAATGGGAATTAAAGAACCTCCTAAATTGTATGAAAAACACGTCCATGTGAATTTAAAAAAAATTTTAAAAGATTACTTCCATTCTAAGACATTCATTGCCTACACGATCTTTTCCTTCTTGATGAATGGCGTGACCTCTACCGTCGTAACCTTTCAATTATATTATTTTGAAGATGTGATCGGAAGCACGGGCACTGAAGTCGCCTTAGTTAGCGCCTTGATATTACCCATCTCCTTTCTCTCCTATTATCTCATCCAAATCGTAAATAAGAAGCTGGGCGTGAGAAAAGCCCTACTATTCTTCATGGGATTACATGTCATGGGTTTTTTTGGCCTTCTTTTAACACGAATGTTTATTTTCGCCGTAATTTTTTATACAATCATCAATGTCGGAAACGCAGGCTTTTGGATCCTGTCTCTACCCCTTTTTGGAAATGTCATTGACGAATACGAATATAATACCGGCAATCGAAATGAAGGAACTTTTATGGGCATCCAAGCCATCTTTATTAGCCCAAGCAAGTCCATCATGATTTTTATCTTCACGTGGATCATCACCCTCATGGGATATCGGGGAGAAGCCCTTGTTCAAACCGAACAAGCCATTCTGGGCATTCAACTTGGAGCCGCACTAATCCCACTCTTTTTCTTGATCGCCGCCTTCATTATCTTATTGTTTTTCCCCTTACGTGGCCAAAAATTAATAGAATTAAAAAAAGCTATGAAAAAAATATACGAACAAAGATTGGAATGAAAATCCTTTTTTTCCTTCCTATTTTTTTTAATTTCACGGACATAAAATTTTCAATGTAAGTAAAACCTCATCCACGTTCCTTTTTCACGAGACACCTCACAAAATTATATTAACTCAATCTTGCAAATCCATCTGGTCATTAGTCTATGAGACCAGTTCCAAGCTAATTTCAGACATTATTCCTGAGAACATTTTTAAGATAAGAGAAAGAGATATGAAGTATCGGATATAAAGTTAATGTAGATGATTTTAAATAACGATTGAAAAATAAAAGGTGAAAAAAGGTGAAAATTGAAACTTTTAAGGGAGAAATAATAGAGATTTCAGCGAGAAAATTGAAATAATAACACAGAAACTCTAAATTTTAATGATGAAAATTTATCATGAAGTGAGAAACCTCATAGAAAACTTTGAAATATGATATGTGAGGTCAGAGAATCTCCATAAAGCCTCAGAATCGCAGGGGAAACAGTTTCAAATGGATAATGAAATATTCATATATTTATCAGTTGGAATGAGGGAGGAAACAAGCTATAATATCATGCAACCTAAAGGGAGGGACGAAACAAGAATTATTTTAAGGGAATTAAGTTGAAGATAACGTAAAAGTTATAATATGAAATTTTAAGAAGGAATGTAATAAAAAATGTTCTATTTAGGGAATAGAATATTTTCATGCAAGTTAAATACAAGCTATTTACGAGAAATAGAACTAAAAATAATCATGGTGTCATTATAGAATTGTTCGTTCATTTTTTTTTAGGATCATTTTAAGCACGACATTTCGTGCTCCTGCAGCGGCGCCAGCTACACCCCCACCTGATTCACTGTAAGCTCCGATATAAAATAAGTTTTTAATAGGGGTTTGATGGGCTGGGTTTTTCATATTCATGACGGGAGCCGTGCCCCCGAAGCTATGAGTGCAAACATTAATCCGTTTTTTGAAATCTTCGGGAGTCATGATGATTTTCGTTTCGATGCTTTCGAACAGTCCGGGAAGAAATTTTTCCGCTTCCTTGATTAATTTATTGCAAAATTCTTCTTTTTTATCTTCCCATGAGCTTTCTTTTAATTTACGGGGAGCAATGGTATAAATGGTAATGGCATGTTTTCCAGGGGGTGCCATATCGGGGGAGTGCATGGAATAAATATAGATTACAAAGCCATCTTTTCCTTCGTGATAGATGCCTCTGCGGCAGCGTTCAACTCCTTCTTCAATATCATAGGTGAGGTAATAGTAGCATAATGCAGCTCGATGAAATTTAGTTGGATCCATGTCGACACCGAGATGGACCATGAACACCGATTCCATTAATAATCTAGTTTCAATGAGGTGAATCAGATCATCGGGCAGGTGTTCTTTTCCGATGAGATTGAAAAAGGTATTAAACATTCCTCCACTGGCAATGACGATGTCGGCGTACTCTTCTTGGCCATTTTTTAATTTGATGCCCACGGCTTGATTATTTTGGATCAAGATTTTCTCAACCGTGCTATTGATATGAATTTTTCCTCCATGAGCCGTGATATAATCGGCAAATGCATGTACTAACGTTTCACATCCATGTTTCACGTACATGTAAATCGGACGTTTCCCCCATTTGGCATCGATGGGAATGCGTTTATCAAAAGCAGTTTCGATATTTGTTAGCGGCACGCCTAGCCCTGGGAATTCACTGGGTTTAACGACCATATCGGCGAGAATGCCGGCGTACACCGCTTTTAATTTGGGATTCGTAAAGAACTCATCCAAGACATCGGCAGCACTCATGTTTTGATATTTTTTTACTTTAAAGAATTTAAATAAGAGTTTTAGTTTGAGGAGGAATGCTTTCAAACCTTTTGTTCGTACTCTTTGATTAATTATATAATTAATTTCTACCATCTTATCATAAAATTCGTAGTAGTTATCTAAACCTTCGCTATCTTCAGGAAAAATTTCTTTCAAATATTCTCTTCTCCATTTTGGGCCTTTATACTCCTTGGGGGGCCATATTTGGAAATCAGGAAACCATTGCCCGCGATCTTCTCGGACGAGTTCGACTTTTTCTGCAATGCCTAATTCTTCAAGAATGATGCCTAAATCTTCATGAGGTGCCAGACCTCCTAATAATAAAGGACCAAGATCCCAAGAATATCCATTCTGGTGAATCGTAGCAGTAACGCCTCCAATCTTAAAAAAATATTCGTAGATGATGACGTCATGACCTTCTCGAGCCAAATATGCAGCGGCAGATAAGCCAGCGATGCCAGAGCCAATAATAATTATTTTCATGTATTTTTTCTCATTATATTATTAAAGTTCTTGAAATGAATAGAAAAATAATAAAGATAATTTATAATTTAAGGAAAAAAGAGAAAATAGAAAAATTAAGTTCAGTAATAAATGTGCAAAAATGATGTCATTCGAAAGCAGTTTACTTTACAATATTAGAGGAAAGAGCCGAAACTTAATATTTTAATGAGGTTCGCATCAAGTTTTTAGGAAAGAAGGAAAAAATAATACCTTTTTTTTTCCCCTTTAAAAAATCCATGAAAAAATCATTCACTAAAGAAATTATAAATGGTTAAAGCAAAGATTTTTACTGTATCGAGTAGTTCTTCCACGTGCACGAATTCATTGGGAGCATGCACATTGTTTTTATGAGTTCCTGTCCCTACCATAATGGTAGGAATGCCTTGTTCAGCAAAAAAATGCCCATCATTAGCGGCTTGAAACATTTTGAATTCTCTCTCTTCTCCATGAGTAATTTTCATAGCTTTTCTTACAGCTTTAGCGATTCTTGTATTCGTATCCGTAATGAAAGGTTCAAACGAAAAGGCGCAATGGACGTTTAAATTAAGATAAGGATCTTCAGTTTTAGCTTTCTCAACGAAATTTTCGATTCGTTTCTTGATACTTCCCACGTCTTGTTCGGGAATCGTATTTAACACGCAAAATAGTTTGCATGTATCGGGAACTCCTGACATTTTTTCTCCTCCTAGAATTTTGGAAAGGTTCACGGTGGTGATTTTTGAAGGATGGCCAGGAAAATTTGGAAATTTAGTTTCGGTTTTAAGAAACTCTTCTTGAAGGTGCTCTAAGAAATTTAACACTTTTATCATTTTTTTAATGGCATTAATTCCGGAGGATTCATTACGATACGGAGGGGGTAAATCGGGAAAATTCAGAGCGTGAGCTGTTTTGCCACAAATGTCAAAAGTTAGGAGTGCAAATCCTCCACTACAGAAAGCAGGATATCCACCTCGGCCATCTCCTAATAAACATCCATCTCCCGCGACGTATCCGTGTTCTACTAAATATTTAGCACCATTAAATCCACCGGTTTCTTCGTTAACGACTGAAAGCAAATTAAGGGTTCCTTTTAACTCAATTCCGAGCTCAAGTAAAACCTTGGTCGCAAAGAATTCGGCAGTCACGCATGCTTTATCGTCACAAGCCCCTCTTCCATGAATCTTTCCATCCCTCAATTCAGCACCAAAAGGATCTCGAGTCCATCCTTCAAGAGCGGGAACTGTATCCATGTGGCCATACACGATAAGAGCAGGACCTTCACCATTTTTCAGCGTGCCAATCACGTTTTTTCTCTTGGTAAGGGTGGAAAGCCCTAATTCTTTAAATTTGCTTTCAATGAAATTAGAAATTTTTTTATATTTACCTGGGGGATTTTCGGAAGGAATGCGAACGATATCTTGGTGAAAAGCAATGATGTTCTCTTTCATTTCTTTAATTTTTTTCAAAATTTGTTGTTCGAAGTTTATCATGCGTTAATAAAATATGAAAACGTTCAAAATTTTTTTTATTTTATTTCGAGTATCAAAAACTATTAATTGAACTATGAGTTAATTAAAAATTATCATCACATCTCGACTGTTCATGAAATTAAATAAATTTAAAGTTTTATCTAATGAGGAAATAGAACGCATTCATGAAACCTCCATGCGATTATTATCAGAAGTGGGAATTAAGATAGATTCCATGGAGGTGCTCGAATTTCTGAAACAATTTAATGTTGAAATAGATTCTAAGACTCTTTTTGTTAAATTTTCGGAGTCCTTAATCAAAAAGTATTTAAAAAAAGTACCTTCGAATTTCAAGTTGCATTATCGAGAAGGAACGAAATATTTAGATATTTCTCCTACCAGTACTCATTTTTTAACCATTGGAGCCGCTGTGAAGATTCACGACCCAACTAAGAAAAAATTAGTTCGAAAGTCCGTGCTCGCAGATACTATTAATTTCATGCGGGTAGTGAACCAATTAGAAAACATTTCTGCCTCACAAATTGATATTTGGCCGGGAGATATTAAATATACCACGATTCATGCGGCTTGCATGTATCATTGGGCGAAAAATTCGCATAAACCTTTTGGTTTTGGATGTTATGGAAAAGTTGTAAGCCAAGATTCCATGAACATGGCATCTATTATAGCTGGTGGAGAAGAAAAATTGAAAAAAAAACCTAGAATCTTCGGCATTTTTAACCCTACAAGCCCCTTGCATCTTCCTAAAATTATGACAAATGGTTTAGAAATATATGCTAAATATAACCAACCCTTAATTATCGCACCAGAAGCGTTAGGGGGTACTAGCGCTCCTATTACATTAGCTGGACTAGTGGCTCAAACCAATGCAGAAATTTTAGGAGCGATCTTGTTGGCACAGCTATATAATCCAGGAACACCAGTTTTTTATGGCACCGTTTCTCACACCACGGACATGCGAACGGGAAATTCCGCAATTGGCGCAATTGAAACGGGACTTATTACGACGGCCATGGCGCAAATGGCGCAATTTTATAAGATTCCTTCCAGATCGTTAGGAGGCGTGACGGATTCGAAAGCTTTAGACATGCAGAATGGAATCGAGCGATTTCAAACATTATTGTTTGCTACTCAATCGGGAATTAATTTTATCACGTGTGCAGGAACCTACGAAGCCACTTTAGCAGGAGCATTAGAATTACTCCCCATAGATAATGAGCTCATGGGAATGGCCTTACGAGCTGCGGAAGGTATTAAAGTGGATGAAGAGACCCTTGCTTTTGATATAATAAAAAGAGTTGCAACCAGTAGTGCTAAAGGAAAAATATTTTTGAATGAAATTCATACCTCAAAACATTTTAGAAAAGAATTATACATGCCTTCCTTGGCTGATAGAACGCGCAGAACCACGTGGTATAAAAAGGGGGCAAAAACACTCATTGATGTTGCTAAAGAAAAAGTAGAGAAATTATTAGCAAGCTTCAAAGAATACACTCTTCCACGAGAAATTGACCAAGAGCTCCAAAATTATCTGGAGGAAGTGGATAAAAGAAGTTTTGAATATTATGTGAAACAAGAAGGGATTTCTCAAGGAGGCGTCACGCTTCCCAATGGCAAGGAGTTATCCATTTAATTTGAATCTTCTTTCTAATTCATTTAAATTTTCTTGGAAAGGAATTTTAATTTCTTTGGGAATGAACGGGTGCCGGAAATCTTCCTTGTCGATTTATGAAAGAATCACATGAAATTCTCTTAACTGGCATGACCACGGAGCGTCCTAGTAATCCTCCGAATTCCACCTCTTCCCCCGCTTCTTTACCAATAACGGGTATAATTCTAATTCCCGTGGTTTTCCCGTTAATCATGCCAATGGTAGCTTCGTCCGCAATAATTCCGGAAATTGTACTTGGTGGCGTGGAACCGGGGATGCAAATCATATCGAGACCTACAGAACAGACGCTAGTCATGGCTTCTAATTTTTCGAGCGTGAGAACTCTCTTTCGAGCTGCATCGGTCATAATTTTATCTTCGCTGACAGGGATGAACGCACCTGAAAGTCCTCCGACATATGAGCTTGCCATGAGTCCCCCTTTTTTCACGGCATCTGTTAGGAGAGCGAGAGCAGCGGTAGTACCCGGCCCTCCAACCGTTTCCAAGCCCATTTCTTCTAGAATTCCCGCCACACTATCGTAGGGTCTTGTAGTAGGAGCTAATGAAACGTCTACGATACCAAATGGTACACCGAGACGTTTAGCTGCTTCTTGAGCCACCAATTGTCCCACCCTCGTAATTTTAAATGCGGTTTTCTTGATGTTTTCCGCTAATGTTTCGAAATCCGTTTTTCTTAGGTGTCGAACAACGTTTCGGATTACACCGGGTCCAGAAACGCCTACATTTATGCAACATTCTGCTTCTCCGATTCCATGGAATCCCCCGGCCATGAAAGGATTATCTTCAACTGCATTAGAAAAGACAACGAGTTTTGCACATCCAATTGAATTATTCTCTCGAGTATTCATCGCAATTTGATGAATAATTTCTCCCATCATTTTAACAGCATTCATGTTCATGCCTGAGCGAGTAGTAGCGACGTTAACAGAACTACACACATATTTTGTACTGGATAAAACCTCGGGGAGGCTTTGGAGCACGCAGAGATCTGCTCGCGTGAAGCCTTTATGTACCAAGGCGGAGAATCCTCCCAGAAAATCCACGTGTACTTTTTCAGCTGCCTCATCAAGAATTCTAGCGATGGAGGTCATGGAATTTAAAACTTCAGGAGAAATTTGAGGGCTTGCTACTTTATATTTGTGGAATAAAGGATCATTAAATGCATGAATATCTTCGAGAGGCATGTCTTGAACTTCTTTTAAAGCGCCTAAAAGTAGAGAGATGGGCGTAATGGTAATCCTGCGATTAATAATGGGAATCCCATAATCTTCTTCAATGGATTTTGCTACTTCATCGAGGTGCTCGGCTAAAGAAATTATTTTATTCTTGATGTTCTCTTGCATGATTTCAAGGGCACTATCCACGCAATCCAATAAATTTATGCCCATGGTAATCGTGCGGACGTCCAATCCTTGTTCTTCAAACATCTTTTTTGTTTCTAATACTTCTTCTGGAGAAAATGTCATTATTCTTACCTCTTATATTGGTACTCTTCACTCTTAATAATCACGAGATTTTTAGAATTTAAATTCGATGCATTCTCTTAAATACATCCTCATGTTGAATGGATACAAAAATACCGATTTTTTCCCCTACCTTTTTTAAGTCTTCTGCGACTTCTTTTAAAGTAGAAGTACTTTTTTCAAAATCAACGACCATTATCATTGTAAAGAATTCATGAGCAAACGATTGAGAGATATCCCGTATGTTCACGTCATGTTCTGCTAAAACGGAAGAAACCCCGGCAACAATACCCGGTTTATCAATTCCAATCACGCTAACAATAGCCTTCATGTTTGATTTCACATGGACTAATATTATAGTAAAAAATATGAATCCCTTCAATTTTAAGTTTATTAATCTCTCAAAATCATGAGAGTATTGGAAATTCACTTTTATTTCATGATTTTTGAAGTGTTCTCCTTATCATGAACTGGTTAGAATTATGAAAAAAGTATTAAAAATGGAAAAATATTTAAAAATCAATGAAATATGACTCTTTTACTAAAGGTGAGTATTTTTTTTCTAATTAATTTTTTTTTGATTTAATAATATAATTTTTTATATTTTATTAATGTTAAATATTAGAATTTTCTTGTTTATTATATAACAAGCGGTTAATATTTTCACGGGGATATTGTGAACGTTAGCAATTTAGGAAAAGAATCATTAGAAGATCTCCAATCTTTAATTGATTCCATCACTGATATGATTTTCGTTTTAGATTTAAAAGGAAATATATTAAAAGCTAATCCCATGGTTTTAAAACGTCTTAAATATTCAGAACAAAAAATTTTAAAAAAACATTTAGTAGATTTACATCCTCTTGAATTTCATGAAGAAGCTCGTCTCATTTTCAAGCAAATAATTGAAGGAAAAACCGATATTTGTCCCATACCTCTTATTGATATATATGGAACATTAATTCCAGTTGAAACTAAAGCGGTTCGAGTTAAATGGAATAACCAAGAAGTGATATTTGGTATCAGTAGGGATATTTCAGAAAAAATAAAAATGAAACGAAAAGTAGTAGAATCAGAAAGTAAATATACAACACTTCTTGATAATATCTCCGACATCGTAGTGGAGGTAAATGGTTCAATGAAAATTTCCTATGTAAATTCCCATATTCAAGAAATGTTAGGATATCGACCAGAACAAGTAATTGGTTTGAATATTTCTCAATTAGCACATCCAGAGGACATGTCAGAAATATCAAGAGAAATAGAAGAAGCTATTAAATCAAAAAGGGTCATATCGGCAGAATATAGAATAAAGCATGAAAAAGGACATTATATTACAGCCCATGTTAGAGGAAATGTTATTGTTCAAAAGGATAATTATAAATTTATAGGAGTAATAAGAGATAGTACAAATCAAAAAATAGCTGAACAAAAATTAAAAGAGTCAGAAAAAAAGTATCGAGAGGCGTTTGAACAAGCCACGTTTTATAAAGATATATTAGCTCATGACATACTAAATATCCTTCAAAATATAAAATCATCTCATGAGTTATTAATTTTATTTAATAATATAGCAGATCATCAAGAACAAAAAATTGAATTTTTAGATATTATAGAAGAACAAGTAAATAGAGGAAAAGAACTAATCAAAAATGTAAGAAAATTGTCGGAAGTTGATGAATCACGGGTTTCATTAAAAATCATGGATGCCATAACAATTTTAAAAGCGTCAATCGAGTTTGTAAAAAATAGTTTTTCTAGAAAGAAAATTTCTATTATTCTATCCACGCCTCATGAGAGTATTAAAATACGAGGAAATGATCTCTTACGTGATGTTTTTGAAAATATCTTGTTTAACGCCATTATTTATAATAGGAATTCCATTGCAAAAATTCATGTATTTATCTCCCAAGTAAAAAAGAAAAATAAAAATTACTTCAAATTTGAATTTAAAGATAATGCGAGAGGAATTTCCGATGACATGAAAGAACTTGTTTTTAATCAAGGTTATATTCAAGAAAAGCATTCGAAAGGCATGGGATTAGGACTCTTTTTAGTGAAAAAAATTATTGAAAGCTATGGTGGAGAGATATGGGTAGAAGATAAGGTAACAGGAGATCATAAAAAAGGTAGCAATTTTGTTTTATTAATCCCAAAAGCAAGAGGCAAATAACTAACAAATAAGCGGCTTTGTAGAATTCTTATTGTCTTCATATTAAATTCACCAATTTATAGATTTTAAATTTTGTTCTCTGAATTTTTGCTTTTAAAAAAACGTTCCAGGAGAGAAACACCAGAAATGAATGGTATAAGAGTTAAATAAAGTTATTTAAATGGACATTATTAATAGAAAAATCATTAAGGCAAAATCATGATGAGCAAAATTTTAATAAGTATTTTAATAAAAATGCATTAATCATGTCAGTAAATAAGATAAATTGGTCAAGTTTCAAGAGATTAACTGAGCAACAGATCGAAGAAAAGGCTAGAGAAATTTTATCGCGCATGACCTTGAAAGAGAAACTTAAACAAATGTCTGGAGATGGTACACTTCTAAGAAATGGACTTTCCATGGCAATTCGATATAATAAAAAACCCATCCCAGCAGGTGTTAATAAAAGATTAGGCATTCCGGGGATTAAATTTACAGATGGCCCAAGAGGCGTCGTAATGGGGAATGCTACATGTTTTCCTGTCTCAATGGCAAGAGGTGCCTCGTGGGATATTAATCTGGAGGAAAGAATAGGAAAGGCCATTGGGATGGAGGCAAGAGCGATGGGAGCTAATTTTTTTGGAGGGGTATGCATTAACTTGCTGAGACATCCGGCATGGGGACGAGCTCAAGAAACGTACGGTGAGGATCCGTATCATTTAGGCGAGATGGGGGCTGCGCTCGTGAGGGGTGTTCAGAAACACGTAATGGCGTGTGCGAAACATTATGCGTGTAATAGCATGGAAAATGCTCGGTTTAAAGTAAACGTGAAGATTAATGAGAGAACATTGAGAGAAATATATTTACCCCATTTTAAAAAATGCGTTGATGCTGGAGTTGCTTCGATAATGAGCGCTTATAATAAAGTTAATGGCCATTATTGTGGGCATAATCGTCATTTATTAACGGAAATTTTGAAGCAAGATTGGGGGTTTAGAGGATTTGTCATCACGGATTTCCTTTTCGGTATTCGGGATGGAAAGCAGGCTGTAAATGCTGGCGTGGATATTGAAATGCCTTTTCAATGGAAAATGAAGCCAAAAAAATTAATGCAATACCTGAAAAATGGAGATATCACGGAAGAACAAATTAACGATTCAGTTTTAAGGATCTTAAGGATGCTCATACAATTTGAATCAAGCATAGATCCTACGATTTATACCACGGATAGAATTTCATGTAAAGAACATATTCAATTGGCTCTTGAAGCTGCAAGAAAAAGCATTGTCTTGTTAAAAAATCAAAACAACTTGCTTCCTTTAGATAGACATTCAATTAAAAAAATTGTAGTTTTGGGCAAACTGGCTAGCATGGAAAATACGGGCGATCACGGGAGCAGTAGAGTCTATCCTCCCTACGTTGTTACTCCTCTGGAAGGAATAAAAAGAAGTGCGAGTAAGAATATTCAAGTTATATATAATGAAGGTAAGAATATTCAAGAAAATGTTGAAGATATTCGAACTGCGGATGCAATAATTATCGTGGTAGGATATACCCATCGAGATGAGGGAGAATATATTCGAACGGTTGGAGGAGATAGAGTTTCCTTAACCTTGCGTCCTGTAGATGAAGAATTAATTTTAAAAGTATCCGAGATAAATCCTAATTGCATTGTAGTAATGAAAGGAGGAAGTGCTATCATCATGGAGTCTTGGAAAGAATCTTGCAAAGCAATATTAATGGCATGGTATGCTGGAATGGAAGAAGGAACTGCTATTGGGGAAATCATTTTCGGAGATGTTAATCCTTCGGCTAAATTGCCTGTGACATTTCCAAAATCTCAAGACCAACTTCCTTATTTTGATAGAGAAGCTGAAGAAATCGAATATGGATATTACCACGGCTATAGATTGATGGACAAACAGAAATTTGAACCTACTTTTTATTTCGGTCACGGGTTGAGTTATACCTATTTTACCTACTATAATTTACGCTTGGATTCTTCAAACGTGACAAAAGGAGATTCCATTACCATCAAGTTCGATATTACCAATCAGGGTAAAATGTTTGGCGAGGAAATTGCGCAACTCTACGTCGGTTATAAAAACCCTTCAATAGAGAGAGCCGTTAAAGAATTAAAAGGCTTTAAAAAAATCGCTTTACAGCCGGGTGAAACTAAAACTTGCACATTAACATTAAATACGGATAATTTAGCTTTTTTCGATGCGGAAAAGAATAAATGGATAATAGAACCTTCTGAATATGAATTATTACTAGGATCTTCCTCTAAACCACAAGATCTTTTAAAAGCTAAATTTAACATTAGCAATTAATCAAAAGATACAATCATTTTTTTATCTCAAAATAAATGTTCTTAGATTATATTAAATCTGAGAAAAGAATGAAAGAAAGAATGAATAAATAGAAATTAGAATAGAATAAAAAAAATTTAGTTTTAATATTTAACCTTATACCTTTGCAATTTGCCGGCGTTATAAATATTTTCAGCAATGCCAATTAGAGTAAGAATGATAATAATAGCAAAAATAATGTTTACCGCGAAATATAGCTCTGAACTCACTCCTAAATTGATAAACTGCCCATCATCATAGATAATAAATGGTAAAATCTCCGGGTTCCTGAAAATGTAAATAATAATCGGAATTGATATGAGATCTAAAATTATGAGAACGATCAAGATAACTTGGTGTATTTCTGGATCCCGATTTCCGATTAATCCACGTCCCATTCCCAAGCAGCCTTCTATTATTATTATGAGCCCCGCTACCCGCATTATTAGTAAGAAGATGGGATGAAATAAGGGAATCAATGTAGGAAATGGAAAAGCTAATAACAAAAAGCCAAAAGCAATTCCAAAAATTCCACCGACAATTTTTTCAAGAGGTTTGACAAAAGGCTTTAACGGCTTCCCCGTTTTTGGTGAAATGGGCATTCCTAATTCTCTGGCTTTTTTTAATTCTTTTTCTTCCCGTTTCAATTCACTTTTAGACTTAAGATCTTCGGGTAAATATCCCTCTTTAGAAAGCACTACAAAGATAATCGTAACAATCGTGAAAATTACCGCAAAATTAGAAAATATTCCAAATAGGTTAAAAGCCGCACTCCAATTTCCTTCAATCACCGCAAAAACGATTGAAATAACATTTAGGATGATCACTACGGTAAATAATATCGCCAATACTTTCTTGTAAAGAGGCCATAACTCTTTCGTGATATACATGTAGGGAGTTCCTCTCTTTTTGTACTCCCTAACAATGGAGTCCGGACTCCCCATGTGAGCAATTGCTAAACGAGCAGATTCTTCCGTAGGAATTCCCGTATCCGATAATTCTTCTGCCTTAGACCATAAATGGTCTCTTAATTGGCTCATGATCTCTCTTATTTCATTTTTATCATCTTTAAGCCAATCGGGCAACTTTTTTTTAACAATTTTAAGATATTCTTCTATTATCAATTCTACTTGTTTTTCACTCATTTTTAATTCCTCCTTTCATATCTTTTTCAATATTATATCCGCATACACTACAATACCGAATATCATCTTCTTCCAAATCTATTTTATTTGCGCACATTGGGCAGAAAAAATATTTCTCTTTTTGAAGATTAACCTGAATATCGAATAACCAAGAAATTGCCTCAATTAATTTAGAGTAGTATCCAGCAAGATAATTATATATCTGAAATCCCGGTTCTGTCATGTAATAAAAAGTTCTCCTTCTACCTCCCTTTTCCTTTATAGAGGCAATGAGTCCTTCATCTCTCAATTTTTTCAATAAAGGATATAACGTGCCTTCTTCAATAATTAACATTTCATGAGTCTTTTGTTGAAGCTCTTTTAAAATTTGATATCCGTGAATCCCCTTTTCCCCAGCTTGGCGTATAATCGATAAGATGCACAAAGAACTCAGGCCACGAATGAGCTCTGATTCAAATTTCTCGACAAAATTTCGAAATTTCTCAGAAGCCATTAATACTGAGGAATCTAATTCTCTAACGCGTTTTATCATGTTTTGTATCGCCGAACCTTATTTTTTTTTTTAATTTTATTATTAAATTTTGTATAGTGTATTGTATATACTATATGCCCCATAGTATTTAAGTCTTTGCATGATCTTTCATTAATAAAAATGCAAGCAGATATAGAATAAAACGCAAGGATTTGAATTAGATCTGGAGTTTTTGGTTTACCAATCAAAAACATTTTGAAATTCAGATAATAATTTTAATTATTTGAGAGAAGACGTGTTATTTTTAAATTTTTTGAAATTAGTTTTTCTAATTTTTCTCTCGAAAATTGCTTCTTAAATATTTTAGGAAGTTGCTATATGAAAAGATACCAAGCGGAAATGATTGCCGATAAATTAAAAAAGGATTAAAAAGCCTTTCAATAAATATTGACTGAATTTAATGCCAAAAAGAGTCAAAAAAGAGTAGAATCAAATCCCAGTTAGATATAGCTTTCGCAGTAGTGCGGTCCAGAATAGTTCACGAGTTCGCTCAGGTATTTTCGGTTTCTCCATTTTAATTTTAGAATGATTATTTTAAATCCAACAGATCGCCAAAAATTATTATACGCCTTTTTTATTCGAAAAGCCCTGGATCTTATTTTTTCTTTGGAAAAATTTTTGATATCACGAATTAATCCTTTAAAAAGTGCTCCAAAAGAATAAAAGCGTTCATATGCGCGGATAATTCCTTTATAAAGTTCACTGCGGGTCATTTTCATTGGATCGATGATAATATGGTTTCCATCATAGAGATCGGTGTCAAAAGTAATTAATCTTGATTTATCTAACTCATCATAAAAACGCGTGCCTGGAAAAGGTGTAATTGCAAGAAATTGAGCCGATTCAATACCATTTTTCTTACAAAATTCCACGGTTTCATCAAATATCGTTTTATCATCATAATCCAAACCAAAAATAAACATTGCATGAATGGGAATTCCATATTTATGAAATACTTTCACGGCATTAATGTATGTATCAATAGTAGCATTTTTGACCACCGAATCCAAAGATTTTTGATTTACGGATTCAAATCCGATGAATACTCTGGCACAATTCGCTAACGCCATCTCTTTAACGAATTCTTCATCTCGTGCTAAATCTGCCCGTACTTGGGCGATCCAATTAAATTTGAGATTTTCTTCTTTAATTCGCTCAAATAATTCCAAGATTCGCTTTTTATCCGCACAAAAATTATCATCTAAAAAAAACACGCGTTTAGCTTTATATTTTTTAATGGTTTCAATAATCTGTTCAATTGGAAAACGCCGATATTTATGACCGAACATAGAAGTCACGCAACAAAAACTACAATTCCAAGGACATCCAAGAGAAGTTAAAATGGGGGCTATTTTTATTCTTTTGTGATTGTACACGGCTTTAAGATCAGGAATGGGTAAATTTCCCAAATCTTTAATCCGATTAGTCTCGATCACTTTTTCCTTGAATTTATTTTCTACTATATCTAAAATGATATAACCTCCTTCTCCCTTAACTAATTGATCACAATAAGGTAATGCCTCCTCAACATTAAACGAAACATGAATACCGCCAAAAATCACTTTACCATCTGGCCGAAGCTCTTTATACTTACGGGCTATTTCATACCCTCTTTTTGCAGTTTGCGTTAATAAAGTAAGAATTAAGATATCCGCTGCCTTTAATATCTTACGTGAAATGTCTTTTTTAGCAAGATTTTCATTGTACATAATGGCATTGTAGCCTTGTTGTCTTAAAATGGTGGTCATTCGGAGAGGACCGAGTAAAGGATATCTCATCGCAAATGAAAACACGTTAGCTTTTACTCCACGGGGTTCTAAAAATAAGATCCGCTTGTTTTTTAAGTTCTCGCTCGGTGTACGGGTTGAATTTACATCTGGTTTCGGATTGATTCCCTTCCTCCAATCTTTTAATAATTTTTTTTTCTTTAAGAAAATCATGATGAATCTACTTCTTTTCAGTTAAAATTTAATAAAATTTAGAAAATCTATTGAAGTTCATTACTGACTGATCATGAAATCTTCATGTAAATCCAAGTAAAAAAAACTATTCAATAACATTAATCTCGCTTAATTTAAAAGTGAAAGGTGGTAATCGATATAAAGATTGTATTTGTTCATGAATTTCCTGTTGGAGAGAATGAATTTTGTTATAAAATAACCTTTCTAGAACAAAAACAGGGTAGAGTGCGCTTCCAAATACATCTTTTTTTTTTGTAATTAAACCTTACTGATAATTCAGGAAGTAATTTTAAACTAAAGATAAAAAAACATTATAATTTGAGTTGTAAGAGTTTAATTTGTTGTTCTTCGATTTTCTGGGGGGTAAGATCATAGAATTTCCAGAATAGAATGGTCGCAATTAGAATGAAGAACATTGGGATAAAACCAAAATGCAGCTGAATCCCAAAAATTGCTTCAGGAGATTGCGTGTCCGCTCCTTCAACAAAACCTGTCAATGTATGGACGACGGCAAAAATCAGCACTTGAATAATAATCGCAAGTCGATTGAAGAACATTACAATTGAAACATAGAATCCTTCTTCTCGCTTTCCTGTACGAACGACCGAATTATCAATGACATCTGAGAGTATGGGTCGCTCCATTATCCAGAATCCCCCTAAGGCAGTCCCCCATATGATAAAAAGAATGACCAGAATGGAAAGATCGGCGAAGAAACTTATGGGAATGGAAAAAAAAGATAATAATAACCCAGCAATGGTGTAAACTTTTTTATTGTTATCTGCCTTTTGCATGAAACGCAACCAAAATGGGATGGAAACTAAAGCGCCTATTAGAAATCCAACTTGTAACAAAAGCTGAGCGCTGGCTTCTTTTCCAAGCACGAATCTAACCACATAGGGTACTGAGGATTGAATGCAGAAAATTAACACTTGAAATGAGGTATATATGAGTAGAAACATAATAAAAGATCTTTGATGGAAGGAATCTTTAAATGTTCTTATAAATGAACTTGAGGAATTAGCCTGTTCGATTTTATCCATGTACTTTCTAACACTCTCAGGATCATCCCGCCATCCTGGAATACCAAGAAATAATATTACTAGAGCAAGTAGCGATACAAAAACCGCTTGATTGATGAACGATTGCAAATCTCCATAAACGATAAAAAGTGGTGGGATTAACCCCCCTAATGTTATTCCTATTATCCCTATGAAAGTAATAATTCCCGATGCTATTCTTCTTTCCTCAATAGAACGAAATTTATCAGGGAAAAGAGCATAAAAATTCACCCACCATATAGAATTAAAAGTATCGAACAAACATGTAGAAAAGACTAACCAAGCAAATATAATCCACGCTCCAGAAACAGGATCTACTTTTGGTGGAGTAAATATCAAAATATAACTAAGTACCCACGGAATTCCTCCTAACATGGTCCAAGGAAATCGCCTTCCCCATTTTTTTGTGAATTTAAAAGGTCTATCGGTTAAATACCCAACAATCGGATCGTTTACTGCATTCCATAAAGCAAATATTATATATCCTAACCCAGCTAACCACACATCCAAACCTACTTCCCCTTCATAAAAATAAAATCCAAAAGCTACGAATGCCATGCGAAAGAATTGATTAAGAGCGGGACCAGCACCATACGATGCCATTATCCATTTTGAATGAGCTTGAGTTTTCTTTTCAGCCATTTTCATTAGCAATTATTTTATTTTTATTGAGTAATTCCTTATTTGATGAAAGAAATCATCTTTAATTATTTAAGATTTAGATTTAATCCATAATAAACCTTTACCATTTATTTTTTAATTAATAAGGTTATTTTGTCTGACGAGATTTTTACCTATATATGGTACGTTAAATTAAATGAAAGCACATCCCAGAGGGGGATATCTTTGCTTTATATACACGCCATTCACTCGTCTTCAATGAGGTTTCAACATGGAGCCAAGTAATTTTTCCATTTTACGTTCAATTATTTGACCATATTTGAAACATTTCCATTTATCATGACCTTTTTTGGAAAGTCCACTTGCGGGATATCGCTTAATACTTTCTTCTCTGCATGGTAATATTAAATTTCTCATTTGTGGTGCTAATCGTAGCAGAATAGCCTTATTTTTCCCAAAAAATTTTCGTTTTATCTAACACATCTGAAATTAATGATCATTTTATATTCTTAAAAAAGTGGATCATTTCCCTTAGCAATCCCAATTAATGGATCTGAAAAAATTTTTCTATCACTCAATTCTTCTGGTAAGCGATTTAAAGGCTTTTTTTTTAATATTGATATGACAAAAGTATTCAAACGGTCATTTATCATAATTTTTATTAGATTGTATGAAAAATTTTAAATTTTAATTAATATATCATGAATCTATCTTTTAAAATCTTAAATTATCACTTGAACTTAAAATAAAACAAACATGAGGGTATGAATGAATGGATAAAAAAGTCCTTATTAATGAAAACAAGACTCTTTTCCCAATGCCGGCAGCCGTGATTTCTGTAGGAACTGGAGAGGAAGCAAATTTAATTACCTTAGCATACGTAGGAAAAGTGTGCATGAAACCGCCCATCATAGCGATTGGAATTCATTCCGACAGGTATTCCTACAAGCTTATTGAGGAACACGGAGAATTTATCATAAATTATCCTTCTAAAGAGCATTTACGGCAATTGGATTATTGCGGAAATGTTTCCGGGAGGGATATAAATAAGTGGGAACAATTGGGTTTAACAAAAGAAAAAGCTACGAAAGTGCAAGTTCCAATGATAAAAGAATTTCCATGGAACATGGAATGTAAAGTCGTCAATAAAATAAAACTGGGCTCTCATACTTGTTATTTCGGAGGAGTGGTGGCAAATCATGGTAATCCAGAATATCTCAAAGGCAAAAATATTGATCCGGATAAACTTAACATTTGTACTTATATGGACATGAATTATTTTGAAATCAAATCGGGTTCAGTTGGAAAATATGGATTTTCCAAAAAATAACTTTTTTTTAATTTAAATGGTTAGTTAGGTCGTGAATTTCTTCTTCAACGATATTATTTAAAAGAAAGAATTCACATGGAAAAATCTTAATCATTGTAAAGATTACCTTTTTTAGAATGATGGTAAAAAATGGATCAAGTTTAGATAAATTAATCTGCACGAAATGTGGTAAAGGATATCTTGCAACAGAAATCAAGCGAATGTGTGATTGCGGCAAGGTTTTATTTCCTGTTTATAATTTAGAAAAAGCGAAAGAGACACTTTCTAAAAATACCATGAACAAGCGGAGATATAATATTTGGCGCATGACGGAAATCATGCCCGTGAAAGATCCTACATTTTATTACTCTTTAGGAGAAGGATGGACACCGATATTACATTTGAAAAATCTTGGAGAAGAATTGGGATTAAAAAACCTTTTTCTTAAGGATGAAGGATTAAATCCTACGGGAACTTTTAAGAGCAGGGGGTTATGTGCAGCAGTTTCAAAAGCAATTGAACTTGGAGTAAAAGAATTTGTCATTCCTAGTGCGGGGAATGCTGGTGCTGCCTTGTCTGCGTATGCTGCCCGTGCTGGACGGAAAGCTCATGTATTTGTTCCTAAAGATGCACCTGAATTAACTATCAAGGAAATACGTGCCATGGGCGCTGATTTAGTCTTAGTAGACGGATTAATTACCGATGCCGGCAAGTTAGCTAAAGAAGAGTCTGAGAAACACGGGTGGTTTGACGTCTCAACCCTTAAAGAACCATATCGGGTGGAAGGAAAGAAAACCATGGGACTGGAATTGGCTGAACAATTCGATTGGAGCTTGCCTGATGTGATCATTTATCCCACGGGAGGAGGAACCGGCATCGTTGGAATGTGGAAGGCTTTTAAGGAATTAGAACAATTAGGAATGATTGAAGGGCCGTTTCCAAGAATGATTTCAGTTCAATCAAGTGGATGTGCTCCCATAATTAAAGCATTTCGAGAAGGTAAGGAACATGCTGAATATTGGGAAAATGCAAATACCATCGCAGCAGGTTTAAGAGTGCCCGCAGCCATTGGAGATTATCTCATTTTAAAGGCCATTCGAGAATCAAAAGGAACCGCAATTGACGTTAGTGATGTTCAAATTAAGGCAAGCATGGTTAATTTAGCAAAAAAAGAAGGGATCATGGCATGCCCTGAAGCTGCAGCCACCGTAGCCTCTTTAGAAAAACTTATTGAAACGGGATTTTTAGGTAGTAAGGATAAAATTGTTTTATTTTCCACGGGATCGGGATTAACAACACCCAATCAGTGGTAAATTTAATTTTTGTTTTACGCTTGTAGATGAATTAATTTGATTCATGATTAACTCTCCTCAATAATTTCTGTTTTTTCTCTAAATGAAGTTTCGCTAAATTTGTTTGAAATTCTTTTTCTTCGAATTTTTTAACGGGATAAAGCAAAATGAAAATTAAACCGAATAATGAAAAAATTCTAGGCAAGAGGAAAAACATGAACTTTATTGCTATAATTGCCGATGCGGGTTGTACTTCTAACGGGCTATTTTTGACGTAATTAGAAGCACTCAAAATTAATGTTGCAATAATCGGTCCTAAACTATAAGCATGCATGGTAAAAAGAGCATTCACTCCATAGAACATGCCTTCTCTACGTGCACCGTATTTTAACTCATCTTCATCAATAGGAAATGTTTGAAGGACTGAACCAAATACTCCAGCACCTCCGAAAAAACTGGTTAATACCACTCCAATCCATAAAAACCATTCTGTTGCGGGATTTAAAATCATGAAAAATGAAATGAATCCCACGATAATGTTTAGAGTTATAAAAAGCACCATAATTTTTTTAATTCCATGTTTTTCTCGTAAATTCATGCATAGTATATTTGAGCCATATCCTATGAAGATAAAAATTAAGAAGAAATAAAGAATCCCTTCTTCTCCTAAAATTAGGGAATAAATGAACAAATAGGATAAGCCTATAGAAAGAATAAGGATATTGAAGAAATTGTATCCCATGAAACAAATAAAGCTTCTGGATTTTAACGTTTGTTTTATCGCCTCCCATAAAGGAGGACTTTTATCTTCTTGAAATTCCGGTCTTTCCTTAGAATACTTTACAACTAAGCGATAGCAAATTAAACTGATGATGGCGACAATAATGCTTCCTATTTGAAGAAGAACGTGATTATTCATAATATAGGGAACGATCATGATAAGAATCGATGCAAAAAATCCGACAATCCCGCTTAAAAATCCAATTTTAGTTCTTTCATCAATATCCATTGTCATTTCGGGTAATAATGCCATCCATGTCATTACTACAATATTTAATACCGTATCATATGCGCACACTAAAATTACAAATTGTAAAAAAATAATGAGCTGATTTTCTATACTCCAAGGAAACCAAATAAGGATAAAAATTATTGATAATATGGGACTAAAATATTTGATGTAAACAATTCTTCGGCTACCCCATCTTGCAACGTTTGTATTATCACTCATGTGTCCTATTAAAGGATCGTTAATAGCATTCACAATTGCATATATAATTAATCCAATGATCCAAAAAGTTTCATTTAATTGAAGATCATCATAGAAAAAGTTGACATAAGCTAAGTTAAAAAATCCCATTATCATTACTAAGGGGATTGTCCCTATGACATATCCGAGAATTCTTTTAGAGGATAATTTTTCATCTAAAATATTATTTCCCGATGAATCCATATTTATACATTTCCTATTTTAGTGAAAAGGAAAATAATTTGATTAATTCAAACAGCTATAAAAAGAATTTTATTTTCGCAATTTTAGTAATTTTAAATTAAATATATCGTGCTAATTACAATTCCGGGATATATGACATTAGCAAAAACAAAAAGCACGAATTTCAAATAAAAGAAAAAGAAAGAGAATATCATAAAATCTTAGTTTCCTCTATAGGAGTTGGTGTTTTTATTACTAAAAACCTAAAAATTTCATTAGTATCATTAATTAATCGATGTATTTTTCTTGCTGGGCTAAAGATTAGGTAATCTTTAGAGACGCGTTGAGTTTCATTATCAATTTCTACGAGACCGTTTCCTTCAAGAATATAGAATATGACATCCACGGGGGTAATGTGTCGCTTTAATGATTCTCCGGGTTTTAATTCAATGTGTACTATAGTTGCGTGTTCAAAAGAATATAATTTACGGACATCAACCCCATGAGGGGTATCTGATATTTGAATATTTTTTACAATTTTTATTTCCATTGAAATCATCTCAACCGTGTTTTAAGTATTATAAAGATGAAATATATTAATTAATTAAGCTGAACATGTTCGATATTTCTATTTAAAATAATTTTTTACTAATCTTGCGTGAGATCTTCTTAAGAGTTCAGATAAAGCCGATGGAGAAATTTTCAGTTTCATTGCCAATCTAGTCAGGGAAATGCGACGAGGGATGGAATAAAATCCCATTTTGTAAGCAATCTTTAAAACTTCATGTTGTTTATTGGTTAAGATGGGAGATTCATGATATTTTCCGATGCTAATTAATTTATATTGAATTTGGTATGTTTCTAAATGTTTAAGAAAAAATTCAATATTCTTTCTTTTATTCAATGCTTCAATTTGGATCTTATCTTCTTTTATATGTAAAGGATATCGTAATAGAAGTTCACTTTTAATAAGAGCGTTCAAGATCCATGGATCTCGTGTTCTCATATTAATTATTAAAATCTCATTTGACTCATGTAATATTTGAAAATTATATGTTTTTACCTCTTTCTTAAGGAATTTAAGAAATTCTTGTAGATTTTTCCCTTTAATTTCAAATAACGTATTTCCTTGATCCTCACTAAACAAAAATTTCGATATAATGGAAATTTCTAAATCAGGAAATCTTCTAATAGTTTTTGCAAGCCATTTTGAATTAGGGATTTTGACCTCCAACTTCACGTGTACGATATCTTCATCCATATAAAGGAATTTATGACAATTTAAAAAAACTTTACCCATAAAGGAATCAATATATTTACATTCTTGATTTATATTTTTTTAATATAAACAATATAGAAAGAAGTGTTAAAAAGAAATGATACTACAATCCATGAGCATGAATCTTGCCTTGGCAATTCCGATGTTTATCACATGGATCGTGATAAGTGGAATGGGATTCTATTTAATTTATTCCAATAAAAGTTCGCTTAAAGTTCTCATATTCCTTTATTTTTGCTCGATTATCATCGGAGGTTTTCTTATTGGAGGCGTCCCTAATGCTGTTTTGCCCTTTCAACAAATTTTCATGGTAATTGGATTAAAAATGCCTATACCTCTTGTAATTCCCATGATCATTATTTTACTATTACTATTATTTTCAGTCTTGCTTTTGGGAAGAATTTTTTGTGGATTTGGATGCCCCTTAGGTGCCTTACAAGAATTGGCGTCTCGAGTAAAATTTAAATCAAAAATTAAAGGAAAAAATAAAAAAAATAGCAGAATATCTATCCTTTTTCAAAAAAGGCAAAAAATAATCAGGTGGGCATTTTTTCTATTTTTTGGGATCGTAACTATTTTTATAGGCTTTCCAATTCTCCAGATTATAAATCCTTTTATTGGATTTAACTTATTCAACCTTTCTTTTGAAATTCTCCTAATGATTCCATTGATTTCCTTAGTAATCACGTTCATTGTTAGTTTTTTTGTTTATCGTCCGTGGTGCAGATATATATGTCCTTTTGGGGCTCTTGCTTCTGTTACTGGGCGATTTAGTAAATATAAATTAACAAGAACAGATGCATGTACAAATTGTGGACTCTGTGAAAGAATTTGTCCAACTAATGAAGCCTTAGAGGGAAGCAAGAAAAGTGAATGCTATTATTGCACTAGATGCATTGATATATGTCCGCAAGATGCAATTAAACTGAGAAAAAGATAGAAATACACTTATTTTTTAATTTTTTATTCATTTTCTTTTTTAAGAAAGGAAAAAACGCTAGTTTAATCTATTTCAAGAAACGCTTTCGAATTAAAAAGAGAACGGGGTAAAAAAATATATAATTAAAGGTAGTTTTCCAAAATTTCTTTGACCTTGGTCTCAAATAAAAGCATTTCATTAATTGAAGGTTTCTTTTTTCCGTTTTCAATGGCCATGCAGGTTTCAAGAATCAATGCATTCAATGGCACGGGAATATTTAATTGGTGGCCTTTTTCTACAAAATAACCGTTTAGAAAAGGAATTTCGGTTTTCTCACCCCTTTCCCATGAAGCCAAACTAGAGGAACGCAATTCTCTATATTGATTTCCGATAAATTTAAGAATTTCATCCTTCTTCTCAAGAGAAAAAGGATTATTAGGAAGTAGGGCAAGCGTTTGAAAATCAAACTTATTGATTTTTTCTAATTTAATATTTAACGCTTGACAAATCCGAACGCCTTCGGTAATTAAAATTAAAAATGCCATGCGCATGTATCTTCTCTCCAGGATTTCTCCCAAGGTTAATCCTGAAATTAATCCAAAAGAAGCCGTTGCGCAATTGATTAATAATTTAGCATATTTAATTCCCTTAATGTTTTTTATCCATTTACTCTTGTCAATTAATCGGATTAGCCGGAATATACTCTCATCTTTCTCTTGTTTTTCTGAATTCCAACGTCCTACGAGAATTTCCCCCGAAGAAGTTTTCTTGCTATAGCCCAGTTCGACGAGCGTGGCTCCAAATGACACCGAGCAACTAATAAAGTTCTCATGAAGGTGAATTATTTTTTCTTCTATTATTCCATTAGTCATTAAAATTAAAGTGAAATCTTTTTTAAAATTCAAGGATAATTCATTGACAATTTGTTCCACGGCATTGCATTTCGTAGCAATAAAAATGACATTAATTTCTTTTGGTAAATCTTCAATTTTTTCCAAAATGATTAAATTTTTTTTCAAATGAAAGGTTTTCTTGCCATCGAAATAACTCAAACCCCTTGATCTTATTTTAGAAAGGAATTCTTTATTTTTCTCTATTAAATAACAGAGCACGTTATTTCGAGCTAATTGGGAAGCAATAATAGTTCCAATAGCCCCAATTCCTATAATACATGCTGAGCGAATCATTTTTCCAATGAACTTAATGATTTTAATTGGAATAATGGTATAATATTATTAAAATAACTCTTTAAACGTATAGCTATATTGTGGGCATTGAAATAAAGGAAAAAAACTTTTCATTAAATATTTGTTATTTACAAATGAGAACTAGAATGAAAATTTTAGTTTAATTGATTGGATGATAATACCTAAAAAAATTTTTCTTGATTTTCAAGGGCACAAGATTTCTAAAGAGCTTGCCATAAATCAATTCATTTCATTAATAGAGAATGCCAATGATACTTCTTTGCGATTAGAAAGTTTACAATATCTTGTTAAGTTATCCTTAAAGGAAGATTTCTTCTATTCTTTTTTAGAAAATCTTGCGATTTCTGATTGCGATGTGAGAATCAGGCGTGTTAGTTATTCCCTTATAAGAACACATTTCATGGAAAGAGCCCTCGATTTAATTCAATGGGCTTTAGAAAATGAAGAAGATTACGATTGCTTGCTAAATGTCATGGATATGCTTAAAGCTTCAACCAATCCCGAATCTAAAAAAATCTTAACTCATGAACTTGAAAAAATCATCGCTAAAGAATATTTATCTCCTAACAATGCTTATCCTAAAAAAAAATTTAGAAAATCCTTGTTAAAATTGGCACTAAAACTCGACTTGAATGAATTATCTAAGGAAGAAAAAGTGGAGATCATCGTAAATTATTTGACCATTTTAGAACTTTTTAAAAAATTTTATACCATATATTTTGAGTTAGAAGATGGAGTAGTGACACATTTAGATTTTTCGGATGTAGGATGGAACGCAAATCTATTGAGGTTAAAATATACGGCTTGGATTTCGGATGTATCTGAAATTAAAGGGCTCAAAAATTTAAAACGGCTAAAATCATTGGATTTATCTAATAACCAAATAACCAATATTAAAGATTTAGTTTATTTAAAAAATTTAGAAACACTTCTTCTTTCTAATAACAAAATTTGTGATCCCATTAATCAATATTATTTGAAGCAAATGCCACTTTTAAAGTACGTGGATCTTAGCGGAAACAAGCTCGCAAAAATTATTAACATTAAGGAATATCCTGAAATGAAAATTATCCGATATAAAAGTCTTCCCAATTATTAATCTTTCTTCCTTAAAACATGTCTTTAACCGTTTATTTACGTAATTTAAAGATCTCTATTAATTCTTTGATATCCAATCCCGTAATCCTTTTTACCAATTCCCATTCTTCTTTATTAATATATTCTAAGATTTGTTGAAATTCTACAAGCGTAAAATTATGCTGAGGGCTCTTATATAAAGCATTGAAAAAACCAATGAATTCTTGAGCCGTTATAGACTCTCTACGAGATTTCATGAGACTTAAAATCATGGTAGATATCTCTTTTATTGTAAACTTGGAAGAAATGAGAGAAGGCACTTCCTCCCACGTTAGAGTTTTAGTATCAATTAGCCGATTAAATAACGCTATTAATTCTTCTCTTGAAAGAACTAGCGTATCAATAAGATATTTTAATGTTTCGGCGACAATGAGTAGACTCCCTAAATTCAAGCAATGTCTAATGATATTGAACAAGGGTTTTCTTTCTCGTAAATCACTGGCCATCAGGACGCTCAAGCCTTTCATGAGATTTTCAGGACATTCTCCGTACATTTCTGAATTCGAAACATTAGAGAACGCCTGTAAAAAAAATCGTAAAAGATTTTCTTCGTGCTTCAAGGATAGGGTTTTCTCTCGGATTCCTATGATGAGATCAATCATGAAATTATCATTCAAATCCATCTTTTCTTTAAAAAACTTCAAAACATTCAATGCTTCATTAAAAGGGATGATTTTAAACGTTGTTAAATTAGCAATCAATCGTCCGATTCTTTTGAAACTGGTGTAATACGCGCTCTTGTTTAAAATCTCACAAAATTCTTGAAAGGAAAGGAGGTTTTCGGATAAAAGATAATTAAATATTTGAGAAAAAGCATATCCTAATGAATCTTCATGATCTATTTGAAGTCCGTGGCCTAAAATTGAACAAAATTGAGAATCAAATTTCACTAAGTCATGAAATACTAAAGCGGGAAGAATTACTTGGATTTCCTCCTCCTTGTCTAAAGCATAATAAAGCCTGGTTCCTAAAGAAAACACATCGTTAAAAAACATGCTAAATAAAAAACTATTATCATATTGATACTGGTTGAGAATATATTTTGTAATAACGCCCCTATTCTCTTCTAAAGAATGTGCTAAAAAATAATCTTGAAATGCATCTATAATCGTTCCATATTCCTTTTCGTTAAAAATGTCTAGTTTAAAAAGAGTCTCTATCTCATTTCTGCTTTCCTGAGAGTCATTCATGATTTATCAAATAACTTCGAAATTTTTTCACAATTATTTCTCACGCTTTATGTAAGGGTAACGCTTAGCGTGACGTTGTTCACATCACATAATAAAACAGTAAATCATCTAGGTCGAACGTGTTCATGAAAATTTGAGAGATAATTTGGTTCTTTTAAATTTCTTTTTTCATTACTGAGCAACTCGAATTTATATTGCTTATTTTGATTTTGATTTCTTTTTATGGGGGCTTGACACCATTTCGTTATAATTTTCAGATTTTCCTAAATTTCTTTTCGCTTGGAATAAGTTATAGAATGCGATATATTGATCAAGTTCCTCTTGATTTTCAAGGTCTACTCCCATTCGAATTGCATCCATTGCAAAGGATTTAGCAGGTCCCCAATTTCTCGGATCAGCAGCTATTTTAACAATTTTTTTTGCCATAACATTTAATTTTTTATTTAAAGCTTCTGCATTGTGAAGGACCCCCTTTTCCTCTAAAAATTTAAAAAAGTTAGTTAAAATAGGGGCAATGGCTTTATAATAGGATTCATCGGCTGAGACCTTTCTCGGTAAAATATCAAGACAAATTTCTTCTAAAGAAGGGACATCCAGTTGTTCAGGAGTTTTCAAACAATAACCATACAAATAATTAAAGAAGGATTCAACGAGGAATGCCGAATGATCTTTTTCTTCCGGAGTTAATTTTTGAAAATAGTCGGTTTGCGTGAACTCCATCATCCACATATCACATTTTTTAAATATTTCTTCTTGTATTTCTTCTGAATAATTCTCAAAATCATCATCAAATGGCTCAATAGAATTTAGATGTACATGGTGAATTTGATTCGATATGCGATTTTTATCAAGCGCTCGGATAATTTTTTGGCTTAATTCTCGCTGCAATATATTGCGCAACGTTAAATATTCAATGTATTTCTTGAGTCTTCCGGGTAAATCCATTTCCGAGATTTGGAAAAATTCAGAATAGTCTCGAGGAAGAATTTCCCTGAAGAATTTATCAATAAATTCCAAGGAAAATTGATTACGAGTAAATTTATTCTTTTCATTATACTTTAAATAATCGCGTAGAAAAAGAATTATTAAACGTTTATCCCGGCTTATTTCTTGTTTTTTTAGACCAGAATCCACGAGATATTTTAAATAATTCGGTAATTCGCTTTTACATGCATTAATAAATTTATTTAAATTAAATTTCATCATGCATTAATTGAAATTCTTGCTGATAAATGTAAATATTGATGGATTAATAAACTAGAGTAATGCCTTATAAAAAATATTAATCTACTCATTTTTCATCCAATATTAAAAATCTTCCTTTTTGTTTTAATTCCTTTAGATTCTGCGGCTTCTTTTACCTCTCTATCATTAATAATAGAAGATCTGCTTTTATTTCTAAACTTAAAGCTATAGCATACGCTTCGCCCCGACCGAGAGTTTTAGAAAAATTTAAAGCCAAATTTCCTTGAGGAAATTTGGCACGCAAATATTGATAATTCATTATAAGAATAAATGGATCTTTCAAAATATTTTTAGGAAAAGCTCGTTTTAGAGAATATAAAAATTCAGAAGTCGATGCAGGGGAATTGGGGTAGCTATTATTTGAATATTCTAAATTTTAAGAGCTTATAGATGATTTTAAATTCTATTAAGTGCTTGTATTTTATCATGATGGATTCTCGTAAAAAGCTCAAATTTGCGTGCCATGTCCTAATTAATGAACTCAGAATTATTAATAATGAATCTTGTTAAAATTAATAATATCTTTATCATTCATTAGTTTGAATGTTAGAATTTTATCATTTTGTAGATTATTAAGAGATGAATAATCTAATTATTATTGTAGAGAGTCCTAGATATTATTAACTCTTGTATTTAGAGAAGTTAGAATAAATTATCACATTATCATTGATAATGATATATAATGTTCCTCCATGATTATAATGGCAGATAAAACATTTCTTAAAGAAAAAATGGATGAGTTAATCTTGTTAACGGGTGAATTTTGCGATAAATATTTAGATGACGAATATAAACAATTATGCGACAAACTTATCCATAAAATGGCGAGAAAACATAACGTCCCATTCCTTCGGGGTCGGTTAGATATTTGGGCCGCATCTATTATCCACGCATTAGGACAAATCAATTTTCTCTTCGATCAAAAGACTAAACCTTATGTTTCTGCTAAGGTCATTGCTGATTATTTCAATACATCAACAAGTACTACATCACAAAAAGCTAAAATAATTCGTGATATGTTTAAATTAAAATATTTTGATAAAGACTTTTCCACTAATTCTAATAAAAAACAAGATCCATTTTCGGAGTTAGTCTTTATAAATGGATTTTTTGTGCCAAAAAAGTTACTCCCCGAGTACATTCAGAAAATTATGAACACTGATGGCGAAAATCAGATTATCAAGGAATACCGTGAGTATCGAAACCAAAGTAATTTTCTGATTAAAAAAATAATAGATACCTATATTGATGAAGATGTTTTGTACGATGCTGGAAATCTTCTCGGAATTGTTGTAAATGGCGAGATTCTTGTACGCAATTTCGAAGAACAAAAAGCATTAGTGGATTTTTCTCTCTTTGATTACAAAACAGAAGGTAAGTCTTTTATTGCTCACTACGGAGATCTAGTAGATGAAAATGAAACAGAAATATGGAAGAATCTGCTCGCCGCATATACATCGCTTTTTGAAGTAAAAAGCGTGCTTCGAAATAAGAGAATAATTATTTTAAAAGATCTTTTAAATGAAAATCTTTCAGACATTAAGCTAATGGATTTAAATCTCAGTCAAACCATTTTCCCAGAAGTTTTATTATTTACCAGACTTATTCCCTTTAAGGATCTTAAAATAAGTTCGGGAGTTAATTTCGTATTTCAGAACAAGTTCAAGGATCCTTTAATAAAAAGATACCACTTATTAGCAAGAAAAAAAACTAATATGGACTCTGCGATAACAATTTTTATTGCATTCTTTAAATTGAATCAAGAATACGGCTTAAAGGTAATGTCACTAGATATAATTTAAATTTTCAAGGAAAACTGTTTGTTTTTCAAATAAAGGGTAGGACACTTAATCATGCTTGATTTTTTTAACAATGCAATTCAAACTTTTTATTCTTTTCGATATTCCATCATCCTTTTTAGTCTTAATAATGAGTTTCTTTGATTAAAGAGACAAGACACGAAATTCAAATAAATTAATCATATCCGTTGGTAAGCTAATTTCATGCTTCAAGATATCAATAAATCCATGCTCTTCATTGTTCCCCTTTTCCCCTTTCCTTCTCACTATTCTTAGGAAATAATTTTTCTTGGACTTTAATTTTCCAACTTCCTTATTCTCAAAATCAACATCGGTGAGATAATTAATGCGTTTGATGGGGAATTCCTCGAGTTTAGGATTGTTTGAAATTACCTTGGAATATTTTTTGTACTTCTTTACCTCTATACCCTTCAACAAATCCATTATTCCACGGGCTCCTCGGCACAATGCACAACGAACAAATACCTACCATTAAGAAGAAATAAAGTCAATTTTCCAATAGATCTTAAAAATATTCGATTTTTAAGATATCATGTATAGGGTGTTCTTCCCAACTTTATTTCAGTATTCTCATGTTTTTTTTTCGTTGTTTGTCCTTCAATTCTCTTTACTAGCCCTTTTTTTTCAGAAAAGATATATTTAAAAGAGAGGAAGTTAATCCTGTTATCTGAACCATTGAAATTTTTTTCTTAAGATTTCTTTCTTTTTATTGATAATTGGTCAAATTTATATAAAAAAATGTCCTATTTTCATGTAAAAAAAACTTTTACTAATTAAAAAGGGTATTACTAAATGGAATCTTTTACTGAAAAAAATTGGTATAAAGTCGAGCCGATCAAAGAAGACTTGATTGTAATTCGAGAACAATTAGATGAGCTAGATCCTCGATTTCACACCCATTTTACGAATTTATACCTGTTATTAGGCTCTGAGAAAGCTCTACTCATCGATACGGGGGCAGGTGTTTTTCCTTTAAAGCCTATCGTTGATGAGTTAATAGGAACAAGAGAATTAATGGTACTTAATACACATGGCCATTGGGATCATGTTGGGAATAATAGCCAATTCGAAAAAGTGTACATCCATGAAAAAGAAGCTCGCTTAATCTCTACTCCCATTAATATTTCTAACATTGCTGATTCTGAAAAAACTATCGCAAAAATTTTTAAAAAAAACAATTATTTGCTCATGCCCACCAAACACGTTGAATCATTAAAGGACGGAGACATGATTGACTTAGGAAACATTACATTAGAAGTAATCCATGCTCCAGGACATTCGCCCGGGTGCATTGTTCTTTCTAGCAATCGTAAAGAATTATTCATTGGAGATATAGCTCATGAAGGTGCTGTATTTCTTCCCAAAAAGAAAAATTTCCCAACCGTGATCGCTTCTTTAGAAAAAATTATAAAAAAATTCGAAAGCACGCCCGATATTGAAATTTATCCCGGTCATGAAGAATATCCGCGAACCCTTCTGTTATTTCAAAAATTATTAGAAGGCATCAAAAACATTGAGAATCTCTGGGATTCTAAGCAAAAAGACCAATTTTTACGCTCTTGGATATTAGAAGATGAGAATTTTATGTACGTGATTTCCA
Source organism: Promethearchaeota archaeon (assembly GCA_029838195.1). Taxonomy (GTDB): domain Archaea; phylum Asgardarchaeota; class Lokiarchaeia; order Sigyniarchaeales; family SOKP01; genus JALGVJ01. The sequence continues at coordinate 1,085 of JALGVJ010000023.1, read as the reverse complement.
AGATTTAGCGAAATAAAAGCATATTTTGCCATAATATAGTCATAAAAAATTTTAAGAAAATTTTAATGAAATTTTAATAAAATCATATGCTTAATTTATTTCTTTCTGAAATAGATGTGCCAATGGATTTCAATAAAATTGGAGACAAAAAAGGTAAAGCACGTGTTTTAATACCATTTCTAATCGAGGTTTCCTTAAATATGTGTAAATTGAAAGGCATTAAAGGAGTACGTGATCAAATTGCCTCATTTTTTCACGAAATTCCTTTTAAATTAGTAAATTTGGATAAATCTTTAATTATAAAAGCAAGACCTTAAAATGTTAATATAAAAGATACCTATTTTATAATGTTTGCCAAGCAATTATTTTCGCATTAAATAATAATATGACCTTTATGCTACACAAAATTAATTGTAAAAATTTTTACCAAATCTAAAAATAAAAGAAAATCACTTTTAAAAAATCACTTTACACCCATTATCAACAAGATGTTATTTTCATTAAATCATTTAACTTTCATTGATAATATTATGGCTCACATCCCTTAACCCATAAATAATTTAAGATTAGAAAAGGATCTCATTTAAACCAGAGATAATTTACTTGTAACCTTATTTTTTAATTTAAAAAAAGGAAGTCCAATGTCTCATTAATGACTTAATTTAGCATCATAAAATTTGAAAATAAAAAATCATTATTTTTTTATTCCTATTATCATTTAATCAATTGCATAAATATTTCAATAGTAGTATTATCTTTCAGCAAAATTCACATTATAAAACTAAAATTAAAATGGTAAGGAAAAAAGATTTAAATCTCTTACTTGCCATTTCAATAATTTCAATCTTGATACTAACTTATATTAGCATGGCTGATCTTGAGGGCGTTTATACAGGCTCTAAACTGGAAGAACGCAACAAAAGAGATTTTTATGAGAATTCTATTAAAAATAAAAAAATAAAGCTTGCGGCTTTCTGGGATGAAGATGATGTAGCATTCATTCATGTAAAAAATGATAATTGGACTGAGAACAGTTTACCGTGGATTCAAGTGGGAGCGGGTACCGAGGCAGACCCTCACATTAT
>JALGVJ010000022.1 GCA_029838195.1 Promethearchaeota archaeon | reverse complement strand
CTCGGGAGGAAGCCGAAATTGATAATAAAATTTCACCACCGTGCGCCTATAAGGGCGGAGCCAGGGAAATTCCTTGAGGCATTCTCGAAGCTGACGATGATGCCAAGAACTCATTCTCTCATTCATCATTTTCTCTCAACATTTAGATCCTTTCTATAGATTGCAAGGAATTCTCGCCTATTGTTGGGTAGCTCCCGCCGTCTTATTAGCCATGTATCTAGGAGTAAATCTTTTAGAGCTGAAAAGAAAACGGTTAATTTTGGGAATATATCTTGTATTAGCTTTAATATTTGAGATCTTTTTATTTGCTTTTCCCCAGGCCTCTTTTAATATCAGTTTAGAAAATCCTCAAGAAGAATTAAGCGATGTTAATTTTGTTACAGGCAGTCCCACGTTCATTTTAATTATCATCTTTTTACTTTCGAACCTCTTCTTTAATGGAATTGGATGTTTCATTAAGAATAGGCAATCCACTGGTTTATTACGAAAGAAATTTCTTTCTCTCTCATTAGGTTTTATTATATTCGTTGTTTGTGGGGTTTTAAATAGCTTGATAGCTCCGGGGGTTGGTCTTATTTTCATTCGGGCGGGCATGGTTGTCTATAGCTTGTTCATCTTTGTTGGTCTAAAACCAGTAACGTGAAATTTCGTTTTCAGTATGAACTTGGGGTAGAGAAATATCCACAATTTTATAAAAAAAGAAATACACGATAGCAATGGATTGATTGATTGCGCCTGCCTAATAGGTAATTCTTTTAAGAATTGGAATTGCAACCCATCCCATTTTCACTTATCTCGGGTTAAGAGGCATTTAATTATCCCTATCGGAATAAAAATCTTATATCAAATCACATTATTTTTTTACTTCTTGAATTCTCCCATTTTTATAAAAATTAATCTAAAAATATTATTATCTTAAATCCTTTATCTTACTTAGAAATGACCAACTCTGAAAATACCTCTAGAAAGGATGGAATTATTTGGAAATATTGCCCGGTCTGCGGGATAAAATTACCTGAAATTAATAATCTGCGTTTTTGCGTTAATTGCGGGCTTGATCTCATTTACTTGAAAGAAAATAAACAATTACCACCGGGATTTACTTTTTCATCAACAGCTCAACCCTATTCTCCACCTCCTACCGGTACTATTTATTATCCCCCCCATGCGCCCCCTCGTGCCTTTAAACCTAAATTTACAGTAGAGGAAATTTTAGAAAATAAAGAAATAAAATTGTGGGGGCCTTTAGCTTCAATCGGATTTCCCATATTAGCGTTCATCCTAATGAACGTTATTTTATTTGGATTTCTCATTTTATTAGTACTTTTTACGCTGGATTTAAATGCCCTTTTAAACATGTTAAACAGTCCCTATTTTATCATTTTAAGTACCTTATTTGAATTGTTATTAATCATTTTTCCCATAGTACATTCTCGAACTTATCTCCAGACCCCCAGTTTTAAAAATAGCTTGATCATTTTAGGATTTACCACGAGAGGCTATGATCGAATCGGAATAATAAAGGAAATCTTAATTGGCTTAGGATTTGCTGTTATTGGGGTCTTTTTGGTAGGAATCGTATCAATTTCGACGGAACTGTTGTTAGAGTTCATTTTTAATATAGAAATCGTGGAAGAAAGCGCAAGCGTGCCTTCAAATGATGCCGAAATTCTCATATCCGGAGCAGATATACTCAGTTTAATTTTAATGGCTGTGATGATGATAGTTATTGTCGGGCCAACGGAGGAAATTTTATTTAGAGGATATATGCAAAAAGGATTAATGCGAAGCATTGGGAAAAAAGCAGGTCTCTTAATTACAGCCTTGATTTTTGCCTTCATTCATCTCATAACTCTATTTTTATACCTCTTTGAGAGCGTGTTCGTATTCATGATCCTCTTCATATTGTTATTCATGCCTTATTTAGCCATTTCTCTTTTACTCGGGCTAACTTACACGTGGCGAAAAGAAAATTTAATTGCCGTGGTTATTACTCATGGTGTATATAATTCAATTACTCTCATTACTTCATTCATTTTTCTTTCTTTTCCCGGAGCCATATTAATTCTCTATGCGTTACTCGTCGCGACTGCTATCGCCTCTTTAGGGATTTATTTCTTTTTAAATCGAAATTATCCTTAAACGTGCTTGCCTTTAAAAAACATGAACATCATCCAAAGGTTTGAATCTTTAGCATCCAATAATCCTAAAATACTTGGGATTGGCCTCGGAACGGATATACACCAAAACGATAAAATTTTGACCATTTCAAGCAAATTTGCGAAATCGAAGAATACAACCATCTTTCTTTTTGGGGATGAAAATGCTCAAAATCTTTTTTCTAAGAAAATGAATTCCCTACTCTTGAAAGAAAAAATTCAATTAATCAAAAGTGACACTCCCTCAAAAACCATAGTTGAATATCTAAAAGAAAACAAAATTAATGCCATTATTAGAGGTGCCTTGAGCTCTAGCAAATTTCTTCAGCAAGTTAAAACACAGTTTAAAATAGACCAAATTAAGCGTTTAGCATTATTGGAAACCCATGAGGGATATCAATTTTTCTACGGTCCCGTTGGCATTGATGAATGTTATGATTTTGACTCGAAAATCCAATTCATTGAAGCCGCCATGCATTTAATGAGCTTATTAAAAATCATTCCTAAGGTTAGCATTTTGAGTGGTGGCCGCGAGGATGATATTGGTCGTATGGAGGCGGTTGATACGTCCATTCGGGAAGCTCTTGCAATAGTTGATTATTTTAAGAAAAATGTTCCTTCCCTTTCTCTGACTCATGATCATATTTTGATCGAAAATGCGATTAAAAATAAAGCTAATTTAATCATCGCACCTGAAGGAATTTCGGGAAACCTCATCTACAGAACACTCGTTCATTTAGGTGGTGGGAAAGCTCATGGTGCAATATATATGGGATTAAATAAACCGATCATTGACACGTCCCGAGTAGGCCATAGTTCAGAAATAGAGGGCGCTTTATTAATGGCTTCCGCTTTCCTTCCTTAACGTGAACTTAGATGAAAAAGAATATTCTAAACCTCGAATTTCGTCTCTTTTTAATAGAATATTCCAATATAAGAATTCGGTTTTCCAAAAAGATTAAAAAATACAATCGTCAGATTCAAACTGAAAAAGTAGGTTGCGGGGAAAATTAGAAGAAATAAAAAGAAAATTCCCTTTAACGAAATTAGTTCTTTTTTATAATATCTCAAATATAAAATGAGAAATTCCGAGGACCACGTCATTCCAACGTTATATAATAAGGCAATGGCCCCTCCTATGAGAAAAAAACTTGAAAAAAATCCAAAGAAAATTTCACTTAATTCAATAATTACTCCAGTAATAAGCATGTATCTTCTATTGATTAGATTAATGTCCCTTAGAAGTATATATAATCCGACTTGAAGTAGAATTAATAAAGACACGTAATGGAAAGAAGTATGAATGAATTCAAATAATATTACTTCATTAAAACGTAAATTTGGCAAATTATAGAAAGGAATCATGGCTCATTAATTCGATTTATAATTCTGAATGATATAATCATCACAATTTACCAATATTTTTAATTAATTTATTAATTATCATTTATTAATTTACTTCTTTAAGTTATTTATCATGTGGTTTCCATGAAAAAGTTAATTAAAGTACAAGATAAATACTCTTTTCCGAGATTTAATGGAATAAAAAGAGGGCTCCGGTTAATAATTGAATCTTTAAAGCGTCATGAAAGACCTTTATTGGCTCTCACTTTCGTCATGGGCATTGGGTTATCATATCCTACCGTTCTCCCTTTTGGACTTGTATGCTCCGCCCTTTTATTATTCCACGAAAATAAAAAAGCGAACATCGCAGGGATTCTATTAATTATCGTCCAATTACTATCGTTATATTTAATCATTTCGGCATATCTTTCCTGAAAAATAATGTAATGAAAATAAGAGAAACGTGAAAAAATAATGATTCCCAGGCAGAAAAATAAACTTGTTCTAATATTTAAGATCTGCTTGCTTCTATTGCCTCTCATTACATGGAGCTTCTTTCTTTTAGATTTTAAAGTCATGAGCGAAAATGAAAAAATCACGCTTTGGATTCATGCCCCCACAATCGTAAAATGCGGGGAAAATTTTGAATTAACTGTGGAAAGCTGGGATAGATATGAAAGATTGGCTGGAGGATATGAGGGAGAAATTACTTTTGATATAGAATCTTATGATTTAACGAATCTCAACCCGATTAAATCTACTACATGGAACAAACCCAATGATTATAAATTTACCTCAAATTTTTTAAGTCAAGGTATTGTTCCTGCTTATAAAATTAAAGGTGCGGATAATGGAAAAAAAACTTTTAATGGAATTACCATAGGTACCGAAGGAATTCATTACATCAAGGTAATTGAAAAAAAAACGGGAAACGTTTATCGTAGCAATCCCATCGTTGTAAAAAAAAAAATTAAAGAACGAATTTATTGGGGGGACATTCATGCTCACACGCTGATGTCTGATGGTTCAGGCTTAATTACGGAAGCCTACGAATTTGCTCGAGATGTCGCTCTGTTAGATTTTGCTGCTTTAACAGATCACTCAGAACATTTTACTTATGTAGGGGATCTCGATCTTTTTAACATGTTCTCCAATTATATTCAAAAAACTAATCAATTTAACCAGCCAGGCACGTTTGTCACGTTAGTATCAACCGAATGGACTCCAAACTACGTGGTTCGAGGTGAAAATACCGCAACTGGGCATTTAAATTTTTATTTTAAAGGAGATACCATGCCCTATTTTTCTACGTTCACGCATCACACGCCAGACGAATTATATGCATTTTTAAAGAATGATTCCCGCTATGAATTTCTTGCATGGGGACATCACACGCTTCGCCGTGATTATCCCTCAGATTTTGCCTTTTATGATAAAGAAATAAATACATTAATCGAGATTTATTCCGTTCATGGGAGCTGTGAAAATATAGAAGGGCAAAAGTTTTATGATCAGCTTTCTTCTCTTCCCAATGGCTCTCGGGGATACTCCGTTAGAGATGCTTTAAGAATGGGAAGAAAATTCGGAATCATTGCCTCCGGTGACAGTCATGATGGACGACCTGGGCATTCTATTTCGCATACTGAAGCGGAAGCCTATAATCAATATCCATACACGCTCTCGGGATATCGATTAGGACATGATTACCCAAATGGTCTCGCAGCGATAATTGCTTCTGAATTAGAAAGAACTTCCATTTTTGATGCTTTAAAATTAAGATCATGTTATGCTTCTACCGGTGTTAATAGACCGTTCTTGGAATTTACAATTAATGGAATTACTGTAGGAAAGCACGATTCTACCGTCATCATCCCAAGAAAAAATGCCCCGCGCACCATTCATATCACGGCTTGTGCGGATGGAGTTTCTATGACTCCCAATACCATTACCAACATTAAAGAAATCCAAATCATTAAAAATTCTGAGGTGTGGAAATCTTTCAAGAATATCGATACTCCGATCATTGATATAACGATTATTGATAAATTTCCTTTAACCGGAGCAAGTTATGATTATTGCATTCAAAAAGAAGATGGCCAATGGTATATTAATAAACATTCTATTAAACCCGTGAATCCTTCTGAACTCAACACGAGGGGAGCTGATTATTATTACATTCGTATCTCTTTTACCAATGGAGGCGCTGCTTGGATCGGCCCAATTTGGGTGCAAGCCTCTTAAATTCTATTGAAATGAAAAAAAACTTTTACATTAAATCCTTTAAACTAAAATATATTAAATGTACATCCTTGATGGAATTAAAATTATATCAAAAGTGAATTTTCATTTTGAATAATAATCAAAAAATTAAAAATCTGGTAGATTCTAGCATCATCATTGATTCCTTGAGTCACGGACCCATTTTATGGTCCCAAGACCTCATCGATTTAACCAATGAGAAGCTTTCCCAAGAGATAGATCCATGGAAAATCGTTCAAGAACTCATCTTGTTGGTTGCCAAGAAAATAGTTAATGATGATTCCTATTACCAACAATACAAACAAGCATGGCAAGAGTGCAAGGTAGATTGCGTGAGCTGGACAATAGGACCCATCCATAAAAAACCCTATACCTTTGACGGAATTTTTCATAATCTTGCTTTTCTTATCTACATCATTGATCATCATCCTGAGCTATTCGTTAAAGTGCTGAAAACTAAGGATATTACTGATGCCGTGAAGCAAGGAAAAAAAGGAATCATCATGAATCTTCAAAATCTCGAGCCTATCGGACGTGATTTGAACATGCTGGAACTTTTTCACATGCTCGGAATTAGAATCGCTCAATTAACCCTAAATACTAAAAATCAAATCGGAACAGGTTGCCTCGCAAGAAGAGATAGGGGTTTAACTCAATTCGGAAAAGAAGTAATCGATAAAATGGAAGAATTGGGCATGATCGTGGATATTTCACATTGTGGGCCTCAAACCAGCCTTGACGCAATTCAGTATTCTGGTAATCCCATTATGGCAACTCATACTTCTTCAAAAACTGTGCATGACCACCCCCGAGCAAAAAGCGATGAAATTCTCAAGGCTATCGCCGACAAGAAAGGATATATAGGCGTATTTTTCATTCAAGGATTTATAAGTAAAAGCCTCCATCCTACTATCGAGGAATGGCTCAATCATGTGGATTATTTAGTCAATCTCATGGGAATTGACTGCGTTGGAATTGGAACAGATTTTTTCGGCTCTGATTTGCCCGTGCCCCTCGCAAGAAAAATAGACCAAAATTTAAGCAAACTGGGCATGGGACCTGACCAAGGAGGCTCCTTTGAATTGAAACCTGAGAAATTTAGCTCTTACATGGAATTTCCCAACCTCATTAAAGGACTGGCTTCACGAGGATATAGCGAACAAGAAATTAAAAAATTAGCGGGAGAAAATTTCATGAGAGTCTTTAAAACCGTCGTGGGATGAATTTTAACAATAAAAAACAATGACGCCCTAATAAACCTCTCATCATCATCGTTTTCTCAAAAAAAGTAATGAAAACGGGATAGAAATCTCATTAATTTCGCAATTTTTTTTATATCCCTTTTTATGGGGAATTTGGAAAAGACACCCCCCTTTATTTCATGAAATTTAATCCCCCCCTATAAAACTATATAAATACTCTCATCAATATTTTAATTTAATAAATAATTAAAAATAAAAGGTGATTGAATACGATAGTAGTTCGACACTCGAAAAAAAATATCCTCTCTTATAACATGGGCCATTATTTCATGGAATTCATTAACCTCGTTCAGTCCTTTATGCTATTTTACTTTTATGAAGCTGAAATCGGTTTAGATAGCTGGCTTGTCGGTCTGGGACTTATAATTTATGCCTTATGGGATGCTGTTAATGATATCCTTTTCGGTTATGTTTTTGACCGCCCAAATAAATTTACCAAAAGATGGGGACGTCGATTTCCCTGGATCGTGATTGCATTTGTTCCAATGGTTTTTTCTTTCTTGTTAATATTCACACCCCCTAAAATTAGTGCGCAAGAAGCACCCATGGAAATCTTTGGCTGGTTAGTTTTTTCAACTTGTTTATTCGACACGATCGAGACCATATTTAGCGTTAATTTCTATTCCCTATTTCCCTATAAATTTAGGACTAATGAAGAGCGGTTAACATCAGCTAGTTTTTCAGTTTATATTTCAATGATTGGTATTGTCTTTGGATTTATCATCCCTCCAATGATTGTGGTATTTGGCGACATAGATTCCTTCATTTTAATGGCTTGGCTTACCGTGGTGTTATGTCTTATTCCTTTTCCCTTGCTCATCCCGGGCGTAAAAGAAGATCGAGAAATCATTGATCATTATCTGGAAAAGTATGATAAAGAGAAAAAAGAATCCCTTATCGTGGCGTTAAAAGAGGTTTTTTCTCAGCAATCTTTTGTCATTTATATCATTTTCGTTTTGACCTATCATGTGCTCAATAACACTATCACGGCTTCTTTAGCTTATTACATTCGATTTATTCTTAATGAACCTGCAGATATAATGACGCTTGTATCTGTAATGCTGATGATTGGTTCTTTAGTTGCCGTGCCTTTTTGGTATCGATATTCCAAAAAAATCCAGAATTATCGGAAAACAATCATGTTGGCAGCGTGTGTCATGATTGTTTTTGGGTTTTTAATGTCGTTTATTGGTAATATCTTTGTTTTTATGGGAATAGCCTTCGGTTATGGGTTAGGCCTTGGAGGGTTTATTGCCATAATGGATCCCGTGCTTGCTGACACCATAGATGAGTCCATAATTCGAACCAAAAAGCGTAGGGAAGGATTCTTTCAATCGATCAATTTTCTCGACGCGAATTTATCGCGGGTGATTTCTTCTGTCATTCTTGCTGCTACTCATTCGTATACGGGTTTTATTGAGGGTGCTGACGTGCAACCTGAATCAGCATTACTAGGAATTCACTTACACACGGGTATAATTCCCTCGATAATTTTAGTGATTGGCGTGCTCATCTTTTGGAAGTTTTATCCGATTACCCCCGAGCGCTCTAAGGAGATCAAGGAAAAGTTGTTAGAATTAGGAATTTAAAGGGAATTAAGATTATAAGAGCCAAGAAATTTTATATATTTAAAATTTTTATTTTCTCCTTAAAGCATTGGTTAAATCGTATTACCGTGCTTCTATTTCTCTTTTTTCAATTAACTATTAATAGGAAAAATAAAAATAATAAAAATCTTTTTTTTTAACCTGATTTTCCTTCAATGAACGTGGAATGAATGAATAGAAAATGACCCGGAACCCCGATTTAAGGGTTCTCATGAATCGAATTTAGCATGTTTTGGAAATACAGATTAGGAGATGTCTCTTGATCAAAAGCGGAAAAAGATTTTAATGATTAAATTTTTCATTTTTTTATTTCTTTTCAATTAATCTAACGGAGATTAATCGAGCGAATTGAAATGTTTTTCTAATTTGTTCTCTCCTTATCTCCTTTCAGTAATCACACTAATTTCTGAGATGGGAATATAATTCAAATTATTATTTTTATCTTCTACTACGATTATCTTATCATCTAAAATGGTTTTCAACACGCCCCCGAATTCCCGACTAATATTTTTCACGTAGACATACACGTAATTATTCAAGATTTTTTCAAGGACATCTTTTGGGATCAGTGCTTGTATCACCTCTTTTTTTGTTTTTGAATTTCAAATATTCACTACATATAGGGAATCAATTGTTCTTTTTTTACTTTTTGATGATTCTTGAGGAGGTGGTCTCATGAAGACTTTTAGTTTAATTCAAATAATTAATCTCTCCGATTACCTCGAACGTCCCTTCTAAACAATTCATGCCGGGTTCACTATATTCTTTTTGTCCTCCTCCCACGGTCAAGGAAAATTTTCCTGGTTCCACTAATCGTTGCCCATCCTCATTTACTCGTGAAAATTGAGGCGGCAAGAGCTTGAAATTCACCCTCTTGCTTTCCCCTTTTTTTAAAAAGATTCTCTGAAACCCTTGCAATTCTTTGATAGGATATGCATTTGGAGTGGATAAATTACTGATATAAACTTGGACAACTTCTTCCCCGTCTCTTTCTCCCACATTTTCTACCTCTACGGAAACCATGATTGCCTCAGTAGTTTTTACTTTTTCTGGGGTAATTTGAAGATCGTGATACCTGAAAGTAGTATAAGAGAGTCCAAATCCAAAAGGATATAAAGGTTCTCCATGAAAAAACCGATAAGTACGCCCTTCCATGCTATAATTTCGGACATCAGGAAGTTGTTCTACGGATTTATAAAAAGTAATGGGAAGCCTGCCCGCCGGATTATAATCTCCAAAAATAACATCAGCAACGGCAGTGCCTCCTTCCTCTCCAGGATACCACGCAAAAAGAATAGCCGGAATTTTTTCTTTAGCAAAATTGACAGCTATAGCGCTTCCTCCAGTTAGTACTAAAATAATCGGTTTACCGATGCCATGGATTTCTCTCAATAATTCATCTTGAATCTCCGGAAGCGAAATATCCACACGATCTCCGTTCAAATCCGATTCTATTGCTTCTCCTTCTTCTCCTTCGAGCCGCGGGGAAAGCCCAAGTACTAAAATGATAATTTCAGCTTTTTTTGCCAGCTCAAGAGCCTCTTTAAACGTTTCTTTCGATTTTTCTTTTAAGGGACACCCTTGGGAATAATATATTCTTGCGGTAGATCCTATTTTATTTTCTATTCCTTTTAGAATCGTGGTATATTTAGAAGGGGTTCCTGCGTAATTCCCGAGTAAGACATCAAGATTATTTGCATTTGGCCCAATAACTGCGATACTTTCAAGATCTTTTTTCAAGGGCAAGAGATTATTTTCATTCTTTAATAATACAATAGAATTTCTAGCGGCTTTTAGTGCAAGATTTCTATGTTCTTCACAATCAATTACTTCGGGAGGAATTTGTGCATGTTTTACCATTTCGGGCGGTTCAAACATGCCCAATTTAAAACGAGCACGAAATAACCGTTTTACAGATTTAGTAAGGGGCTCTTCTGATAATAAACCCTTTTCTATTGCCCCTCGAATCCAATTCCATCGAATTTTTTTCTTTTTCTTAGTAAAAATTCCCACGCTACAAAATAAATCGCATCCCGCATTAATTGCCATGGCTGCTGCCTCTTCTGGCGTTTCTACTACCTCGTGAAATTTAAAGATGTCTCTAATTGCTCCACAATCCGACACCACGTGGCCTTCAAATCCCCATTTTTTTCGTAAGATCTCCTCTAATAAAAACTTGCTTCCGCAGCATGGCTCTCCATTCACTCTATTGTATGCTCCCATGATGGCTTCCGCCTTGCCTTCAATCACGCAAGCTTTAAAAGCAGGCAAGTATGTTTCCCATAAATCTTTCTTAGAAACTATAGCGTCAAAGTGATGGCGCTCGCTTTCTAAGCCGCTATAAGCAACATAATGTTTGGGGGTCGCCACCAATTTCAAATATTTAGGGTCATCTCCTTGTAAACCCTTTACAAACGTGACGCCCATCCTTGAAGTCAAGAAAGGATCTTCGCCATAAGTTTCTTGGCCCCGTCCCCATCGCGGATCTCTAAAAATATTGATATTTGGCGACCAATACGTTAATCCTTGAAAGATTTTTCTCTCGCCTTTCCTTATAGCCTCGTGATGTTTGGCCCTTGCCTCGTCGGAAATGGCTTTCGCAACCTCCTCCATTAAGTGTAAATCAAACGTGGCGGCTAATCCTATGGCTTGGGGAAACACTGTAGCAATGCCTGCAAATCCCACCCCATGTAAGCACTCATTCCACCAATTATATTTTGGAATATTTAATCGCTCAATTGCGATAGCATCATTGAGCAGTTGCGAAATTTTTTCATCCAAGGTCATGTGGGAAATTAAATCCTCGACCCGTTTCTCCAAGGGCTGAGAAGGATCTAAATAGATTGGAGTATTTTCTTGATTTTGATTGACCATAATAATACTAAATTAAGTTAGATAACAATAAAAAATTATTTAAAAATTGACTTCTTAATGCATTCGGAATAAACACCAATCCACAAATCGAGATACTCTTTATTCTTTCTAAAATCTAATTAAATATAATTCATAAAACATAAGAAACTAAATTAAATAAAAATTTTTTGTTGAAAACGTTAAAAAAAGCAGAGTTCATAAAATTTAAATAAAAAAAAATCCTAATTATTCATTGATGAATTAGATATGCCTAAATATTAAAAAAAATTTACAAATAAAGAGCTTAGTGAAACTTTTTTGAATAAAAATGAGCATTTTATTAAAGAATTTTTCAATAATACTATTCAAATATTACTTAAAAACGTGAGAAAAACCTACAAAATGGATAATCTCACGGTAAATGCATTAAATGGTGTGAACATCAAGATTAAAAAAGGGAGTTTTAAAATGATTTTAGGGCCTTCAGGTTGCGGAAAAACTACTCTCTTGAATGTCATCGGTGGATTGGACGTTCCAGATTCTGGAAAAATATTAATAAATTTTGGAGAAGAGGGAGGTTTTAAAGATATCACTACATTTTCTAAAAATCAATTGACTTTATATAGACGCAAAAAGATTGGAATTATTTTCCAGTTTTATAATCTCATCCCCTTGCTAACAGTTTTAGAAAACGTGGAATTAGCGGCTCGATTTTCCAATATTCCAAACCCGAGTGAAGCATCTAAAGCGCTTTTAGAAAAATTTGACATGGGAGATAAACTAAATCGATATCCACATCAATTAAGTGGAGGGGAGCAACAAAGAGTCGCAATTGCTCGGGCATTAATCAAAGATCCTCTCATCATCCTTGCTGATGAGCCTACGGGAAATTTAGATACGAAGCGGTCCATGGAGATCTATGAGTTGTTAAAATCTCTTTCTGAACAATATGGAAAAACGGTATTAATAGTAACTCATGATGAGGATATGGCGAATAAATTTTCAAAAGATCATGTCCATATTAGGGATGGGAGCATTATAGAAGATGAACAAACATCGCATGAGAAAATTTATCAAGAATCCATATAAATAGACAAGGAGGTTGAGAAATGAACTTTTCAAAATGGTTCGCGTGGAAAAAAGGTTATCGGACCATTAGTAAAAACAAAGGAAAAACGATCCCGCTTATCGTGATCCTCATGTTCACCATTTCCTTTAGTTCCGTAATGTTTGATATGCAAGATGCACGTTCCAAATTTGTTAATGAAATGGTAGAGATGACCGATTTTGCAGATGGCATGGTAAATCTTAATCCATCACGGGATTATATCATTAAAAATAGCATGAATAAATTATTGAACAAATATGTAGAAGAATATCAAGTGCGCATGGTTCTAGAATTCGAATTCCTAATTAAAGGAGTGGAGTATCAAGGAATTGTAGTGGGTATTGATTCTCACTCGAATGCTCACATTAACGTGCTTTTAAGCGAAAATAAAAACGAAATCCAGGAGCAAGAATTTTGCTTGAATGCAGAATTTGCTAAAGAGAACAACGTATCTATAGGAGAGGAAATTACCATTAGATTTGGAAATAAAGAAAAACGGGTCATTATTAAAAATGTAGGGTATAACCCAGAATTTCGCTATGTTCCTCTTCACGAAACAATGGCTTTTCCCCAATTTACACCGTATCCTGTTTTGTATGTTAGTCTAGATTATATAAATAAATATTTTTTAAAAGAAAAAGTACCTTTGGTTAATTTGGTATTATATAAATCAGAGAAAAATAAATCACGAGAAGAAATAAAAAATGCTGTGAAAGAGGTTCTGGGAGATCGTGTTAAATCTATTATTTTTCGAGAAGATCATCCCTTTTTTAAAACCATGAGAGAAGATGAAGAATCAGATCGACAATTTCTTGGACTTCTATCAATCATTTTTATTGGGGGCTCTTTGGTAATCCTAATTACCGTGATTCACCGGCTCATCGAATATGATTTAAAATTCATATCCGTCTTTCAGAGCCTTGGTGCGAATAAAAAAGAGATAATTTTAAGTTATCTCATTTTTAACTCGTTGATAAATGGAATATCGCTTGGATTTGGCTCAATTATCGGAAATTTGCTCAACATCCCCCTTAGCAGTGCTTTAGCTTCTCTTTTAGGATATCCCTTTGCCTTTCAAACAGAATTTAATCTTAATAATCTTCTATTAATTTTTACCATTCTATATTTAAGTTCCTTCTTGTTAACCCTCGTAATTGTTAAAAAATCATTTAAAATGGATGTTCAGCAAGTTCTTAAGCAAGAAATGAAATTTTTAGAAAAGAAAAATCTTGTAGAAAAAATTCTTTTAAAAATGAAAATCTCCCTTCCTCCTTTTAAAAAATATGTCATTCGCAGAATTTTTGGCAAAAAATTTCAAACTCTTTTTATTTTATTCACTTTAATGCTTTCCACGACTTTCCTTTTATTTTCTTTTGGTCTTCCCGATTCGATAGAGCGTTCCTTAAATAGAAAAATTGAAGAAATAGAACGTTGGGACGGAGTTGCTAAGACTTGGAATCATGAACACGCGAATATTTTAAGAAAAAAGCTCGATACATGTTCTGAAGTGAAATATTTTGAATTTGGAATAGTTGATACTATACTTTTTTCCAAAGAAAAAGCAGGAAGCTCCGCCGGATCGTTATTATTAAATGCTCATGAAGAAAATGCTAAATTGTTCCAAGTTCCATCTGAAAATAATTTAACACTTTCCTCCGAGAATGGCGTTTTCGTTTCTAAGGATGTTTTATTTACTTTTAACCTTAAAATTGGTGACATGATTTATCTCAAAAAATATACCTCTAAAGAAACGGAGGAGGGATATGCCGTAAAAATAATTGATACGGTGAATGATTTAACTGAACGCACCGTTTTCATCACCTTAAAATTGGCTCAAAAAGTATTGAAGCTTTCCAATCAAGTCAATACCATTTATTTCTTGATTAAACACGATTCTGAAAGAGCAGCAAATCAAGTTCAAAATTTAGCTCCCGTCCAGAATGTCCAGATGAAAGATCAGCTACAAGAAGAATTAAACAACTCATTGGAGTTGTTTTCCCTATTTACCATTACCTTTTCGATGATTTTCATGATATTTGGATTGCTAATTATGACAACCATCATTAAAAATATTGTAGAATATAGTTTGGAAGATTATGCTAATTTGAAAGCAATCGGGATAAAAGATTCCGAAATTGTTAAATCATTCATCCTAGAATGCATCTTCTATTTCATAATATCCGTGCCCTTAGGATTCTTATTTGGAATCCTAATGAATTACCAGTTGATGCAGTATTATTCTATTCAGAATCCGGGGCTTGTTTTTCACATTAAGCTTGAAAGCTATTGGAATGTAGGGTTAATACTCGTAATGATGATGGTGATTTTACTCTTACTCCAATTTAGAAAAATTAGAAAGATAAATATCATTAAAATCACTAAAGAAAGAATGTTTGGATGATTTTTTATCCTTATTGCTTCCTTCCTACTCGTTTCTTTCTTGTGGATTAAAAATCGAAGAAAAATAATATTTTCTCCACGTTTCTCATCTTACTTATTACTTATAGAAAAATAATAGAGATTCAATTAAGAGTATTTTTAAAACTATATATAAATCTCATTTTAAAATCTTTTGAACCGTATTCCGCCTAAAATCGTAATTATCCCAATCCTTAAATTGTCGGATTCCGTGAGTAATCGGGTAAAAGAATTTGAAAACCGTCATTTTTTGCAATTTCAGGAAATACCGAATAAAAATCAATACCTTTTGTTATGGTAAAGGTCCGAGCTTTCCCAATTAGGCCAGGTCTACCGAGTTTTTAGGCAGTATTAATTTTGAGAAGATCTAAAATTAAAATTAAATAGCGATGTTTTGACACCATTTCTAATCCACGCGTGTTTGCTCGTCTTTCGTGATAAACCACTATAATGTGCGAAAATTGACGCTCAATTTCAGATCTGATGTTTTTTATCAATAAAATTAAATCTTCTTTAACCCAATTAGAGGGAATGAAATCCATATTAACGTAGAAATTATCGTTGAGTTTCATTATATTTTGGTGTTCAATTGACTTTTTTGAATTAATTAGTGAAATAATTCTATTTGATTGAAAAATCCTTAACTTAATGAAAAATAATATATCTTTTTATAGAATTTGAATGCAAGTTATATTATTATTATATATTTTGAAAATTTTTTAAAAAATTTTTATCGATTAGAAAAAAAAAAAGGAAATTAAATTAATAATTAAAAAATAAAACAATCGAAGTGCCCAGAAAAATGAGTAAAGAAATAGAACCTACAGGGATAGATAGAAGGTATCAAAAACCTTCAGTAGTGAGACTTCTTGCACTATCTACAGGAGGCCTCGTATGGGTGATGATATACCCCTTTGTCCAACAAATTCAAATCTATAGTACGAAAATTCTTGGATTAAACCCCTTCTTGGTAGCAATTTTCATGCAAATCTTCGTTATAGTAGATATCTTGAATGATATCCTCTTCGCAAGGCTTTCCGATAAAAATACAAAATTCACGAGAAGGTTTGGAAAACGCTTCATCTTTTTCATCCTCTCTTTTATAGGAATGGCTATCTTTTTAATATTGCTCTATATTCCATGGAATATAAAGCCAGGTGGTGGTTTAGTTGACCCAAATATGGAAATTCCTGCCTTAATTTATATTGCTTTCATCTATGCAATATTCGATTGCTTTTTTACGATGGGAGAAATGAGTGATGTGGGGTATGAAGTTGATTTAATGCGAGATCAGGAAACTCGGCGCCGAGCCTCATTAATATACGGGATAATGCACATGTTCGTCGGATTATTGATAGGTATGTTAATAGTGCCGCTTTTATTAAGTTACTTTAATGCTTATGATGAATATGGTCGAGCTGGTAATCCTAATGCTTTTTTTTCGGTTGCAATAGTTTTGGCATTATTGATTTTTGCCTTTTTACCAATAAGGGCATGGGCTGTATATCCCCCCAAAGAGATGCGAGAATTTACAGCAGAGCTGGATGAGAAAGTCGAACGAGCACCCCTATTACAAGTTATAAAACATGCATTTACAGATCGAAACTGGGTTGCCTGGATGGTAGCTTCCCTATACTGGGCTTTTTGCTCCACATGTGCTACGGTAGGTATATCTTATTATGTAATAGATGGACTTGGATTAAATATTAGCATGGCTAGTATACCACAAGTAGGAATTGTTTTAGGTTTATCAAGTTTTGCCCCTATCGGTTATTTCCTTCAAAAAAAATACGGAGCAAGGAAGACTTATTTAATTGGAATTGTTATTACTGCGATTGCATTTTTTTTAGCTATATTTACCACCGGTATCATGGATCTTACGCTAATGATTTTCGTAGCATCAGCAGGTTTAGGTATTCAAAATTCGGCATCAGCTGTATTCATGAAAAATGCATTAGATGATTCCATATTGAAACACGGGAGTCGTGAATGTGCTCAATATGGTGCCATAAATGGGGCTGTTCGTTCGACGAATACTACTATTCAAATGTTTGTTTTTGCAACAATTTGGGCCATTTTTGGCTACGACCCGACTCTCGGAACAGCTAATACTGTTCTTGCGAAATTTTCCTTGAAATTCAACTTAACCATCGTGTTAGGAATTGCTACAGTAATTGTGGGGATTCTTTTCTACTTTTTATACGATTTAACAGAGGAGAAAGTCAAAGAAAACACGCAAAAATTGCTAGAAGTTGGACGTTAAACAATAAAAAATTACATATATTTATTTATTTTTTTTTTTTCCTTGATATAATCCATCTTATAATTAAAGGAAAAAATTTTAGTGATTAGAAGCGAATTTTAGTTCGCAAGGAATTTTTTTTATACTACTATAAAAAATTATTCAAGGGAAATTAATTCAAGAAATTAATTGTGCGTTTTTTTTTTAATCCTTTTTGCGTGCTTTTTAAATGGTTTAAGTATAATTTTCATTTTCACTTGAGATCCATTGAATATTCAAATTCAATTCAAGATAATGTATTGAGCAGCAAACCGGGTTCAAAATTTATCTTCCATCATCCAGAATATCCGGATGGAAAATCAGTTAAAAAAAAAGAGTTAAACAATTCTTTAGAGGTATTTTTTTAATTTCAAGGCAATTGGGATGAGGGACTCCGAAAATGACAAATCATTCATTTTAGAATTTGTCTTCTATTTCATGATTTTCATACCCTTAGAGTTTCTGACAGGAATCATCATGATTTATCAATTGATGCATTATTATTCCAATCAAAATCCGGCTATTATTTTCTATGTAAAGCCTAAAAGTTACGGTCATATCGGATTAATTCTGGTTATAATGCTGCTCTTTCTAATTTTACTCCAATTTAGAAAGATTAGAAAGATAAAGATCACTAAAATCACTAAAGAAAGAATGTTTGGGTGATTTTTTTAATATTGCTTCCCTCTTTCTTTCTTCTTTTCCTATAAATCCAAAAATAAAAAGAATCCCTTTTTTCCATGGTTTTTCCTCTATCCCGTGGAAAAATAATAGAAATTTAATTAATAAAATATAAGCCAATTGAGGTAGAAAAAATAAAAAATCCAAAAAAAAAAAGAAAGAATTATATCCAAATTTCTCCCGTTGCAAGGGGTAATATTACCGCAAAAATAAGCAATAACCCAGCATTTATTAACGCTAAAGTGCCAATTACTAATTTCTGCTTCCTTGGCTCCCAATAATATGCATAATTTGCCCCTACAAAGAAAGGAATGTATACAAACATGAAAACCGTAAGAGAATTCCACCACCAATAGACCCAAACGAATGTCGGCGTCATCACGAGAAAAATTTCAATGATGGAGGCTAAAGCTGCAAAACCTATACCAAACGCCCATCGAACATTTATTCCAAATAATTTCTCGTTAGGATCATCGGGAAGAAGTTTGCTAGCCGCTAATCCCGCAATTGAAAACATCAAGCTCAATTCAATTCCAACACCTACAAGAATTAAAAAGGCAGTACCCGTAGGAACGGTCCATAAAGCATGCCCTGAAAATTTCTGGATGAGCGCATTAATGATTTCGACAAACCAATGAATCATGTAGAGCATCATGCCCGCAGCAATCCCCTTATAGTTTTTCTTTTGAATTTCGCTATTATAAATAAAAATGACCACGACTAACATGAAAATCACGTAGAAATTGAAGTTATCTCCCTTTCTAAGTATAGATAGTGCTTGCGTGGTGGCTTCCGGCTTATTTAGTGCCTGTAAAATCATTTATTTTTTACCTCTTATTTTTTCTTTTTCTAAAGTGTAATTATTGAATTCTTAAATGAAATGAAATTAAAAACTTTTCATCTTTCTTCCAAGCTAAGAAATGATATAAAGGTGATTGAGTTCCTTCGTAAAGCGTGCATTCCATGATATTTTTCCTTTACCATGAATTGCATTTCATCCCTTGGTCGAAAAAAATCCACGTTCTTTCATGTTTAACGCCACTCATGAATTTAAAAGAAGGAACACTAATAAATAGACCGAATTTTTATTATGAAAAAGGGATTTTTTTTTATGGAGGTCATCTTTATTACTCCCCTCCCCTCCTGAAAATGATCTAAATCCATCTTTAACATCTCAATTTAAGTACGCTCCTTTATAGGCCATTGAAAAACATATTAATATTGGGAAAATTTTTATTATATAAAGATCTCTATATCATAAAAATTGAAGGATCGTATAAAATTAATAAAATAGGTGAAAATCATGTCATCCGTACCAATCATAATATTAAAAGAAGGAACAGAAGATGTTCGCGAAAAAGAAGCTCGTTATCAGAATATTAAAGCAATTATGGCAATAACAGAAACCGTTCGCTCAACTTTAGGGCCCAAGGGCATGGATAAAATGTTGGTCGATTCACTAGGAGATGTTACCATTACAAACGATGGCGCTGAGATTCTGGACAAGCTTGATATTGAAAACGTAGCTGCCAATATGATGGTAAATCTGGCCAAAGCCACTGACAAGGAGGTGGGAGACGGAACTACTTCTACCGTCCTTTTTGCAGCTAAATTGTTAGAAAATTCTTTAGAATTAACAGAACAAGGAATCCATCCCAAACACATCATTCACGGCTATCGATTAGCTTCTCAAAAAGCGCTGCAAATCATTGATGAAATTGCTGAAACCGTTTCCAGCGATAATGACGAGGTATTAAAGAATGCTGCAATAACTGCGATGAATTCCAAGGATATTGCGGGACAAAAGCATTTTTTTGCCGATTTAGCATTAAAAGCCGTTAAAAAAGTGGCTGGTGAAGATGGAAATGCTTTTGCGAAGGTTGATGATATTAAAATCGTGAAAGCGCCGGGAAAGTCTCTGAGTGATTCAAAACTGATCGATGGGCTTTATCTCGAGAAGGAGAAAGTCAGTGCCGGCATGCCTGACGTGATCAAGAATGCCAAGATTGCGGTCATCCGTAGGAAATTAGATGTCACGAAAACAGAATTCGATGCCGAGATTAGGATATCCAATGCTGCTGACATTCAACTTTTTAAGGATAGAGAAGAGCAGATCTTGAAGGACTATCTCAAGATCTTTAAAGAGTTAGGTGTTAACATGGTCATCAATAGTCAAGACATTTCCGATAAATTTGGAGCTTATTTGGCCCGTGAAGGCATCGGAGCTATTAAAAGCCTGGGAGAAAGTGATATAAAAGCGGTTCTGAAAGCTACCGGTGCTAAACTCGTGGATGACCTTAATTCATTAAGCGAAGATGATTTAGGATATGCCGAGAGGGTTAAATTTGAAAAAATCGGTGATAACGATTATACCTTATTAGAAGGCTGCAAGAATCCAAAAAGTGTTTCCATCTTGTTAAAAGGTGGATTAGAAAAAATCCTCAATTCAGCAGAAACGTCCCTTCATGATGTTCTTTGCATTATCGCAAAAATCATGGACACTAAAAAAGTAGTAGCCGGAGGAGGCGCAATCTGGGTTGAATTGGCAAAACGTATTAGAAGTTATGCTAATGAAATTAGTGGAAAAGAACAAATCGCCGTGATATCATTCGCCCTGGCGCTAGAGGAAATTCCAATTACCTTGATAAAGAATGCAGGCTTAGATGAGATCGAGAAAATCACGTCGTTAAGAGCAGCTCATAAATCTGACGCCGACAAGTGGATTGGCATTGACACGATTAATAATGAAATTGGAGATAATTTCAAGAAAGGGATCATCGAACCGGCAGGATTAGTCTCGCAAATCATTAAATCGGGAACGGAACTAGCAAACCTCGTTTTAAGAGTAGACCGGATCATTAATGCCAAAGGCGCTAAATCTGAAGGCGCCGATTAATTACAAGAAAGCATGAATTTTTTGTTTTTCATGTTTTTTTATCTTTTCTTAAATTTTTCATCCAGCTCTTTTTTAATATGAAATGAAACTCCCTTCCTAGGAAAATATTTTTTCTCTTTTTTCTTTCAAGTATTTTCTTATCTTAATTTTATTATTTATCTCTTATCCCCTCTCTCTTATCTCTTTTTTTAAGATTGAGATTTCTCATCTCTCAATTTTTCCTATTGTAAATTTTTAAATCCCTTTATCAGTCATCTAAAAAGTAAAATTTTTAGCCTCTTTAATCGCTACTCTTTTCAAGAATGCAAATCACTCATCGAAGCTCATTTTATTTAATACTATGAATCAAGTCTCTTCCCTTTAGTTTTTCGATTTTATTAGATAGAAATCTTTAAATAGGATCGAATCAATAATAATTTTAACAGCGTTAACTTAACGCCGTTCATTACATGTTGAAAAAATGAATGTCCCATTCTCACGCGAAAATGCCTAAAACAAGAAGAAGTTCTCTGGAAATAGATAATGTCAAGAAAAGAATTTTGGAAAAAGCCTTGGATATCATTATTGAAGAAGGATTTGACAAATTAACCATGAGAAAGCTCGCTAAACGGATGAACATGACCGCCGCTAACCTTTATAATTATTTCATTAATAAAGAAGAGCTTTATCTATACTTAGATAATGAAAGTTATAAAGAATTGCATGGAATGATCGTGAGAGCAATCAGCAAGCAACCCTCCATTGAAGAAAAAATCAAGGCTTGTTTTTCCGCTTACATTGAATTTGGCCTAAGATATCCCTTCCGCTATGACATGATGTTTAATCGGTTCTCTCCAAAATCGACGGATTACATCGGAACGGAAAGCGAAGAAGTAGCATTTAATCAAGTGAAAGAAGCCTTAAAAATTTGGAAGCTTGCCAATGACCTCATGTTCCGGTACTCTCAGACCAATCCGAAATTAAAAGGCATGGATACCAAATTCTTGACATTGAAAATCTGGTGCGAGCTCCATGGGATGCTCTCTCTTTATAACTCGAGGATCCTTGAAGAGCTGAGATTAAGTGAAGATAAATTTAAAGCCAGCCCCAAGGAACTCATCCGAAAATTTTTAGAAAATATTCTCTCCTCTCTTCGAATGGGACATCCGTGAATTTTTCATCTTTTTATCCAAAAAAAATAAAATAAAAGGTGGTAATGAAAAACATGACCAAAGTTAATGGTGCTCAACTGATTGTTCGAGCGCTCAGCAACCAGGGAGTTAAAGTAATCTTTACTCTCTGTGGAGATAATGACCTAATTTATAATTACTGCACCGATAAATCTTGCACGGAATCGGGAATCGACCTCATCGATTTTCGACATGAACAGGCCACTGGACACGCTGCCATGGGATATTATTTAGCCACAGGCGAAGTAGGCGTGTGTTCCGTGCAATCAGGACCCGGAATAACTGATCTTTTTCCGGCAATTCCCATTGCTTGGGATGCAAGCATTCCCATTGTTGCGATTTGTACGTCCACTCCCATGATGAATTTTGAAAAGTTATCCATGAATGAAATTGATGTGGCTCCAGCCTTCAGCCCAGTAACAAAATGGACGGGCTATTGCTATGAGACGGCTCGCTTGCCGGAATATGTGAACATGGCATTTCGCATAGCAAGCACGGGACGCCCCGGTCCGGTCTTGCTCCTTGTGCCAGTTGATGTCATGGTTAAAGAATGCGATGACCAATTAGATATCGTCCAACAAGCCTTCAAGCCCAGAGAAAAATTGAGAGCCATGAAAGGACCGCAAGGAAATCAAGAACTCGTGGAAGAAGCTTTTGATTTATTAATGAATGCCGAGCGCCCTTTAATCATTGCTGGAAGCGGTGCAAGTTTTTCTGGAGCGAGCGATGTTCTTTTAAAATTCGCAGAAAAAACCCAAATACCCGTGGGAGTCTGGGGTTTTGGATTAGGAGCTTTCCCTCCCGATCACCCTCTCTATTTTGGACTCGCTAATCCATTAGATGGACCGGGTACTGTTCTTCTCCAAAAAGTAGACGTTATCATGCTATTGGGTGTCCGAATTACAGAATTACTGAATTTTGGCTACATGCCTTGCTTTTCTGATAATGCTAAAATAATTCAAGTGGATATCAAGGCAGAAGAAATAGGAAGAAATCGAGCCATCGATGTTCCGATCGTGGGGGATGTGCGTGGCGTTCTCACCCAGTTGCTTGATTTCGCTGATAAAAACACCACACCCGGAAAAGATATAAGCCCATGGCTACAAACCATCCAAGACCAATTAAAAAAATTCAAAGCCCGAATTGAAAAAGAAGGCTCTTCTGACAAAATTCCCATTCAACCCCAGAGGCTCATGAAAGAAATTGGCGAATTCCTGAATGACGATGATTATATCATCTTGGATGGCGGAGATACGACAGTATGGGGACTTACATATCTTTTCCTAAAAGCAAGATTTCCAAAATCGCTTTATTTTGCTGGTAGCCTGGGTATTCAGCACCTCGGCGGAGGAGTTCCTTGTGCCATCGCTACCAAGTATGCTCATCCCGATAAAAAAGTTTTGGTCCTGACGGGAGATGGAAGCTTTCTCTTCAACGGAAAGGAATTAGATACGGCTCGGCGTCATGATTTACCGTTTGTTGTTGTAATAAATAACGATAGATTGTGGGGGATGGTTGCTCGTATTCAAAAATTGGCTCATGGAAAGAAAGCTTTCGGATTAGCATCCTCATTAAGTGATGAGACTCGTTATGATAAATATGCGGAAGCCTTTAATTGTCATGGGGAATTAGTCACCGATCCTAAGGAGATTAAGCCTGCCCTCCAGCGGGCTTTTGATTCAGGCGTGCCTGCGGTAATAGACGTGCGAGTGAATCCTAAAGTTAACACGGTAATGGATTATCTTGGAGCGGGCGCATATAAGCCGTCCGCCTACGAGCGCGAGGTAAAAAAAGTAGCCGAAGAAGTGGTTTTAGAAGTTGCCAAAAAGAATCTATGAGGGAGTACGATGAATCATGCTGGGCGCAAGGTATAAAGGAAAAAAAACCATTGTTCTCGAAGAGATACCGAAACCCGTGCCAAAAGAAAGAGAGGTTCTGGTAAAAGTAAAATATGCCGGTATATGTGGCTCGGATCTCGAAGCTTACAAGACGGGCTTGTATCCGGCACACGTGGTACTCGGTCACGAGATAATGGGTTATGTGGAAGAAATGGGACCCGCAGTCAAAAAATGGAAAAAAGGCGATCGGGTGACCATCTTTCCCACGCTTCATTGTGGGGGGAAATGTTGGTATTGTCAACAAGGGCTGACAAATCTCTGTGTGTATGAAGATGCAATAGGTATAGGCGCAAATGGTGGGTTTGCTGAGTATGTTTTGGTATCAGACCATCATTTAGTGGCCTTGCCGGATTCGATACCTGATAAGCATGGGACCGTATTCGATCAAATTGCGACATCCTTGCTGGCTCTTCGAGAAGCAAGCTTTATTCCGGGCTCTTCCGTGGGGATTTTAGGAATGGGCACCATTGGGCAATTTTCTCTTCAGGTATTGAAATTAGCGGGAGCGAGAACCATCGTGGTGGTGGAGAAAAATCCATTTCGTTTAGAAATTGCCAAGAAATTCGAGCCCGATTTAGCTATGGAAAAATTAATCTTTCCCAAGATTAAGCGAGCCAACAAAAAAGGGGTGGCAGGATTAGATTACATTTTCGAATGTTCCGGAGTTCCCGTATTGGTAAATGCGGCAATAGATGTAGTGAGAAAGGGGGGTACCATTGTTCAGATTGGACTATGGGATAAGCCCTTGGAAATTAATCTATTAAAGTATGTCATGAACCAAATTCGAATTCAAGGCGTATACGGGTACGTGCGGGAGGATTTCGAGTTTGCAGTGGAATTGGTGGCGAAGAAATTGATTGACCCCGACCCGATTGTCACGAAAATAGTGCCTCTACAGGACATCGTGGAAGAGGGATTTGAAGCCGCAATCGACCCTGAAACGAAGGATATAAAAATCTTAGTCGAGCCTTGAAAAAGCCTCCTCATTTACATGAAAAGCCGTGAGCTTACTTTTATTTTTTAATTAATTATTCTTTTTTTTTTCACATATATTTTTTTTCCTTCTATGACTCTTTTTTCTTTTCTTTTAATTTCACGGAGCGGGGAATTTAAAGGAAAAGTTGAAAATCTGTGAGATTCAAACTCACTTATACATGATACTCATTTTTTTGAGAAATAAATTTAATGGCCGAGAAGAACTTGATAAATCAAGCAACCATTCTTTTTACCAACTTAAAATTAAAGATATAATGATTTAAAAAAAATAATCGAATTCTGAGCTGAAGAGGAATATTTATTTAACTGCGGAAACTTCAAGAATGCAAGGATGAGATGGCATCGACAATATAATCTAATTGTTCTCTTGTAGAGAGTAAAATTTGATGGGGGAATTGAATAATTCGCTTGATCACTGAGGAGGTGATGGGAAAATTCACGTCGCTACTTTTCTTGCCTCCCCAATTTGCATTACTATAATCGATTCCTTTTCTCAAGTTCACGTTTTTAAAGCATTCTAATTGGTGTAGCGGTAAATAGGAGGGCTGAAATGGGATTTTCCATCTGATTAATTTGCCATAAAATTGCGCTGGTGTTAAATTTTCGAACTCGTTAGGATCATATAAGAACGGAAAAATGTAATACCCAAGCATTTCAGTCCCTGGCGTGGGTTTCATGGTGGAAATGCCTTTCATGGCATTTAATTTTTCCCTTAGATATTTAGCGTTTTTATTCCGTAATTCATGTTGAGCGGGAAATTTTTTCATTTGATTCAATAACACGGCCGCTTGATATTCGGTCATGCGATAATTATTTCCATGAATGAAATGCTGATAAGAGAGTTGCTTTTTTTTCCTTCCACAATCTGATAACGTGTACATCAAATCAGCCAATTCCTCATTATTCGTGAGGATGGCACCCCCCTCACCAGCAGTTAATACTTTTGAGGCTTGGAAACTAAAAGTCCCGGCGTGACCCCAATTTCCCGCCATTTTACCCTTATAAATAGAGCCATAAGCATGAGCACAATCTTCTACGACTTTCAAATCGTGCTTCTCTGCGATTTCCATTAATCTATCCATTTCAACGGGATTTCCTCCTAAATGAACGGGAATGATGGCTCTTGTCCGCTCTGAGATTAAATCTTCAATTTTATTTACATCCATTACCAAGGTATCGGGATCAATGTCGCAAAAAATTGGAACGGCATTAGTAGCCACGACAGCAGATGCAGTTGCTACAAACGTGAGGTCAGGAACGATTACTTCATCTCCTAAACCAATTCCCAAAGCTGACAATGCAATTTCGAGTGCGACGGTTCCATTAAATACGGCCACACATTCTTTTGCCCGATGAAATTTAGCAAATTCTTCTTGAAATTTCCACACGTGCTTTCCTTCAGGATTAGTCGGAGAGCCGCACCACCACTTACCCGATGTAATGACATTTTTCAAGGCTTGAATTTCTGCCTCATCATGAATGGGCCATTCGGGAAACGTGATTTTTTTCTTTTTTTTTGATGTCATCATTATTCACGAACTTATCCCCCGAATAAGGGAATAATAAAAATAAATAAATAATTAGCAGAATATCGAAATTAATCCATATTAAAAAAAATATTTTTGGAACAGATATTCATGGGTTGCTTTTAGTGCTTGTTCCATTCATTTTTTTTTTCTCATTTATCGCCTTGATATAATTGCCTTTCTCCCGGGAAAAAGGATAAAAGAACATTCAATATAAATATTAAATTACATGGTTATTTAGCCGGGGGTCCATTATCTCAATTAATTTTAAATTTTTAAATCAAAATAGAACAATAAAAATTTTATTAAACCTTTCTTATAATGGTATGAAGATCTTACGAAAAAAATTTCTTCTCCTCGACTCTTTTTCATGTTCTCTAAAAAAATTTCATCAAAAACAAGAAAATTCAAATAGGATGAAATGATGGAATAAAATTTTTATTAAAAATTATTTTTTCTCTAAACATTTTTCAATTTTTCTAAAGTTTTTATATTAATGTACATTTTTTAATTATGATTATTGATATTTCGTTCAAAATCTTATTTCTTAAAAGATAACAAGAGAAAATTTTAAAAATGGTATATCAACTCAAATTGGATGTTATTGGTCAGAAGAATTTAGAAAAATTATACGCTCTTAAAAATGAGAAGGTTTTAAGAATAATAGACGAGTTTACTCGTTTATGTAAGCCAAGTAAAGTCACGGTAATAACAGATTCGCCCGAAGATTTGGAATACGTGAGGAAAAAGGCAATAGAATTAGGAGAGGAGATTCCTTTAAAATTAGAAGGCGCCACCGTGCATTATGATAGTTATTTGGACCAAGCTCGTGATAAAGCAAATACGAAAACATTAATACCAAAAGGAGAATATAGGTCACCTTGGATTAATACGATTGATAGAGATGAGGGATTAAAAGAAATCTTGAGCATCATGGAGGGCTCCATGAAAGGAAAGGAATGCTTGGTGAGATTCTTCTGCTTAGGTCCAAAAAATTCGAAATTTACTATCTGCGCACTCCAATTAACGGATTCGTTTTATGTAGGACATAGCGAAGATTTATTATATCGTCAAGGATATGAAGAGTTCAAAAAATTAAATGGTTCGGAAAATTTTTATTATTTCATCCATTCTGCAGGAGAGCTCATCGGAAATCCCCCCGTAACGAAAAATATTGATAAGAGAAGAATTTACATTGATTTAAAAGAAAATCGCGTGTTAACCGTAAACAATCAATATGCGGGGAATTCTTTAGGATTGAAAAAACTTGCCCTGCGCTTAGCTATAAATCAGTCGAATAATGAAGATTGGCTTGCGGAACACATGTTTATAATGGGAGTTCATCCTCCGGGCAAGAATCGCGTGAGCTATTTTTGTGGAGCTTATCCCAGCGCTTGTGGCAAGACATCCACTGCCATGATTCCGGGGCAAACGATCGTGGGGGATGATATAGCCTATCTTCGCCTTTGGGATGATGGACATGCTCATGCGGTAAATATTGAATGCGGAATTTTTGGCATAATTCAGGATGTGAATCCCCGTGATGATTCCGTCATTTATGAAGCCCTCACGACTCCTAAAGAAATGATTTTTTCTAATGTTTTAATAAATGAGGGGAAGCCCTATTGGTTAGGAATGGGAGTAAAGACACCGGCAAAAGGATTTAATCACTCCGGAGAATGGCACGTAGGAAAAAAAGATGATGAAGGAAAGGAAATACCATTAGCCCATCCGAATGCTAGATATACCATTCGAATTGTCGATTTAGCCAATGCAGATCC
The DNA here is from genome assembly GCA_029838195.1 of Promethearchaeota archaeon. Taxonomy (GTDB): domain Archaea; phylum Asgardarchaeota; class Lokiarchaeia; order Sigyniarchaeales; family SOKP01; genus JALGVJ01. The sequence goes on along the minus strand of JALGVJ010000022.1, from coordinate 35,299 downwards.
TCATTTGAACGATCCGAAAGGCGTGCCCATTAAAGGAATCTTTTATGGAGGAAGAGATTCAGATACCATGGTTCCCGTTTTAGAAAGTTTTGATTGGGAGCACGGTATTTTTCTAGGCGCTTCCATCGAATCAGAAACCACGTTCGCCACTTTAGGTAAAATGGGCATGAAAAAATCAAACCCCATGGCGAATTTAGATTTCATGGTGATTCCCTTGAGTAAATATTTAACAAATCATCAAAAATTTGGAAAAGCATTAAAACATCCTCCAAAAGTGTTTGCTACAAATTACTTTCTAAAGGATGGAAATGGGAATTATCTCACGGGAATGCTAGATAAAAAAGTATGGCTTTTATGGGCAGAAAGTCGAGCTCATGGCGAACATGAGGCAGTTCGCACTCCCATTGGGCACATTCCACGTTATGACGATCTCGTTCATCTATTTAAAACTATTTTAAACAAGGCCTATTCCAAGGAAGAGTACGTACAACAATTTTCTCTCCGAACGGAAAAACTCTTGGAAAAATTAGATCGCATTGAAAATCTCTTCAAAAAAGAAGAGAATACTCCTGAATTCTTCTGGAAGATATTAAAAAATCAGAGAACTGAATTGAAGGATTTACAAGAAAATTATAAAGAAAATATCATCCCGCCTTTTGAGTTCTATTAAATTCTTCTTTTCTTTTAGTAATTAAGCAAAAAATTTTGCCTTTACCGGCAAAGTTTCGTGTTTAATTTTATCCATGCCCATGATTTTATTATTATAGTACTTCCTTTCCTTCGTTCCCTTTATAGTCATGTAAAAATTGAATACTCTTGAGTGGTTTTATTCACTTTATCCCGATATCCATTAATTTTTAATATCAAATTCAACAGGCTTTAAAAGAGCATTTCCTTCTTTCAATTTGCCTTGGAGCGTTTTAATGGAAATTTCGTGAGGAGTACAACGATTATTGATGGCGATAGCCGCTGCAGTACCCGCCGCTTGACCAGTGATCATGGAAGGTACGGTATTTCTCGTTGCAGCAAATGCAATGTTATCGGGTGAAATTGTCCAGCTGGCCGCAAGAAGATTTTTTATCTTTAAAGGTATTATGGCCCGATAAAGAATGCCAAAAGCACCGGAATTTTTCACGATAATATTACCTAAATCGATAAACGATGCGCATCCAATTTGATCCTCAAATTGTTTCCCTTCAATGCAGTCTTCCCGAGTTAGTTCATATTCGCAATAGACCGATCGACCCCGCCGCTGTCCGATATAGGGAGCTGCTCCCGCAGCGTAACATTCTTGACATCCATCAATATTTTTTCTAAAAAACTCTATTAGGTCAAGTAGTAAGGAGCGGATATACATCTCTCCCTTGGTCAATTGCCGGGGATCTAATCCGTCATTTGGACCATAATTGAGACAATTACAATAGGTTAATTCATTAGGATGCAGGGAGGAGGCATAAAAATAAAATGATTTTTTAAATCCCAACTTGCGGAAGTTAAAACCAATCTGTTCAATTGACAAATTAAATCAAGTTTTTCAAACCTTCCCGCACTTTATAGCATTGATTAATTCGATCGAGCTCTATGAACCGCTTGATCTCTAAACTATTCAAGAAATCCCGCATTTGTGCCTTGTTCTTATTCAATCGTTTTGCCAATCCCTTAATGTCATCCTGATACGTGCGAAGTACTTGAAGCAATTCAGAATAATTATCAAATATCGTATTGACTAAATATTTAAGCGATTCTCTTACATTTAACCCCGTTCTCGTACTGGAAGGAAAAATTTTGGCTTCCTTCGGTAAGGAATTTTGCGCTCTTATGACTTCTGGACTCCGCACGTTTTTAATGTCCTGTTTGTTAGCTAAAAATACGATGGGCGTATTAGGCTCCAATACTTTCCTAATCGAATTCAAGATAATGATGGCATCTTTGTCTTTTTCGGGTTGCGAAGCGTCAAAAATGAAAATCACGCCGTCTGCTCCACTTGTAACAATATCTCTCATCACGCTAAAATGAAGCAAACCAGGGGTTCCGAATAAAAAGACATCAAAACCGTTTAACCTAATCATGCCCATGTCCATAGCTACCGTGGTCTTAAAACCAAGTTGCTTGCTTTCAGCTTCAATGTTCAACGCTTTCGAGTCTAAAAGTCGGACATAGCTCGATTTTCCCGAACCAAGGGGTCCTGAGACAACAACCTTCATGGTATTAATTTTTAAATGTTATTAAAAAAATCATCTCCTTAATACTATTTAAATCCATGTAATATGCTAATTTTTCCAATGAAATATAAGAATATCATTTTTTCCTTTTTCTAAGGAAAAAAAGGCTTCTTCACGGCGTTTCAAGCTCCCCATATTCTTCAAGTTTTTTAACTTTCCGGGGTTTATCTACTAGATAAATAGCCCGATAAAAAAATTAACAAAAAATTATTAAAAAAAAAAGAATTGAATATTTAATTACAATTTTAATTCTTGTAATTGGTTCCGTATTTCTATAAGTTTTTCCTTGGTCAAATCATATTTTAACCAAAAGATAATGCATGCTATGAGCGCAATTGCTCCGGGAATCCAAGTCATTAAAGCTATTATGCCTTGTTGAGCAATAGGTGTTTGAGTGGTTGCTTCAGGATCAAATTCGGTGATTATATGAACAATAGTAAATAATATGGGCTGCATTATTATCCCAAATCGGTCAAAAAATGCCAATACGCCTTGATATATCCCTTCTTGTCGCTTCCCATCAATGATAGTAGCCTCATCTACTACATCTGAATATATAGGGTATGTAATGAAGCTAATCGCCCCCATCATGAACCCTAAAATAAAACCTGCAATAGCCGCTCCTGTCAATGTTTTAACAAACATGAAGGGGATAAGAGCAAAAACATAGGCGAGTATCGCCATGGCTTGTAAGTTTCGATTTCCTACCTTGCCATGCATTTTCATCCAAAAAGGAATACTAATCAAACCCGCTCCAAACCAAGCCAAGATTACCGGAATATCTGCATCAGGATTCAGTAAAATAAAATTTGCAAAATAATAGATGGATGCCATGATACATGCGCCTAAGGTTTGATTTGCCATCCGAACTAGGATAAGGGCGCGCACATTTTTTTTAGAAACCGCATTTTTCAATGCTTCTAAAAAAGATACTTTTTCTATAGAGGAGATGCGTTCTCTCATTTCTTTCTCTTCTCGCACGGCCGGCAATCCTATAAGAAAGGTCAAGATATTAGGAATGGTCAATATCATAGCTCCTAAAAAATAAGAGGGAATATCTCCTGGAGTAACAATGAGCATCGGGATTAAAAATCCGAAAAGATAGCCCATGTTATAAATTAATAAACCAATTCCGGCATTCCTTCTCCGTTCTGAGTCTGAACGGAATTTCTCAGGAAATAGAGCTCTTGTAAGGCTTACACATGTATATCCCGTTTCATGAATCACGAGGATGATGACTACATAAAGAAATACGGGAATAGGATTTACTCGTGCGTCGGTAAACGGTGGAATGAATAATAGCATCATTGTGAGTGCGGTTGGAATCCCCATTATTGCGATGTATGGAAATCTCCTTCCATATTTCTTACTCCATTTTGTAGGACGATCAGATAGGTATCCTATGAGGGGATCATTGATAGCGTCCCATAACAAATAGATTACATTCGCAATTCCCACGAAAATAACCGGTAATAATACTTCTTTTTCATAATACCAGAAAAAATGAGTACCAAAAATGCCGTACGTTCCCGGTAGCATGAACATTACGAGATTGAATTGAATGTGATACCACCACGAATATTTTCTATTTTCCATTCCCTCTTCGCTTTCTTCTTTCATGGTTTTCTCCTTTTTTTATTGATGATTTAACTCTTGTTACATGTATTCATTAATGCTTGACTTAAAATCATGGTTAATGGATTTTAATATTTATGAAATTTTTTTAAAATTCATAAAAGAGCGTGAATCCTTTCAAGCACCCTATTATAATAATAAGAAGGGGAAGAATGTTCAATCTTGATAATACGTGCAAGTTTTTCTTAGTTATAATTGAAAGGATGACTACTTGAATTGCCGAAAAGAAAAAATCATGTACTGAAAACGATCCTTTAAATTTTTTATATGATGAAAAATAATTCTTTTTTATAATAGTTGTTACATGAAACGATAATGATTCCTTTTTTCATCACTAAATTTAGCAATTAATGACTCTTTCTGTCATTATTCTGATACAATTTCAGTAATTTAATGCTAAAAATAGTCGTATATTGAAGAATTTAATGGTATATATTGAAGAATTTAATGGTATATACCGCAATTGTTCATTCTCTCCATTTAAATTTTCTATATTCAGATCAGTTCCTTTAAATATTAAACAGTTTTTTAAATAAAAAGAAAGATATTTAAAGGATATCTACATATTTACTAAATTAGGAAATTATTCCTTAGGAACGTATTTAAATTGGGAAAAAAAAATTAAAAATTTGATAGATCATGAAAAATAGCAATATTTTAGTGATTGGCGGCGGCATAAGTGGCATTGAAGCTTCCTTGACCCTCGCAGATGAAGGATATCACGTTATCTTGGTAGAAAAAACTCCATCGGTGGGAGGACGCATGGCTCAACTAGACAAAACTTTCCCTACTCTAGATTGCTCCATTTGCATCCTTGCTCCAAAAATGGTCGAAGTCTCACGGCACCCTAACATAGAATTATTGACCTATTCAGAAATTAAAGAATTGACCGGAGAGGCGGGAAATTTCAAGGTAAAAATCTTGAAGAAATCCCGATTCGTGGATATCGATAAATGTACGGGCTGTGGGGCGTGTTCTGAAAAATGTCCCATGAAAAAAATTCCTAATGAGTTTGAAGAGGGCATGGGCATGCGAACAGCCATTTACATTCCGTTCCCTCAAGCGGTTCCTCGAAAAGCCACGATAGATAAAGATAAATGCTTATATCTAACGAAAGGAGCATGTAAACTCTGCTTGCAAGCGTGTGAAGCGGATGCCATTAATTTCGAGATGGAGGACGAGGAAGTAGAATATGAGGTCGCTTCAGTCATCGTCGCAACGGGATATGATCTTTTAGATCCTAGCGTTTTAACTCGGTATCATTATGGAGAATACCCCAACGTGATAACGGCTATGCAATATGAACGGCTACTAAGTGCGTCTGGCCCCACTGGCGGGCAAATCCTTAGACCTTCGGATGGAAAGCATGCGCATGAGATAGCTTTCATAGCTTGCGTGGGCTCGAGAAATGAAGATTTATGTGCGTATTGTTCGAAATTTTGTTGCATGTACATGGCAAAGGAAGGCGTAGTCACGCGAGAACATGCGGCCAATACGAAGGTAACGATATTTTTCAATGACGTGAGGGTGATTGGGAAAAATCAAGAAGAGTTCATAGAACGTGCGAAAGAAGAGTACAAACTCACGTATTATCACGGGATTCCGGGAGATATTCGGGAGGATCCGGAAACGCATGATTTATACGTAAAGCATGCGAATTTGGATACGGGAGAGGTGGAAACGAACAAGTTTGATTTGGTGGTATTAGCAAGTGCGGTCATTCCTCGCACGGATGCTGAGGAAATGAGTAAAATCTTAGGGATAGAGAGAAATGAATTAGGATTTTATAGAACACCGGATTCCACGGAGGATTTACGTTCTACAAGAGAAGGCGTTTACATCACGGGATCGTGTCAATCTCCCGACGATATAGCGAACTCCGTTGCGAAAGCGGGAGGAGCGGCAGCTTTGGCATCATTACATGCGGTTCCCTTGAGCAAGGAGGAAATGAAAGTGGAATTACCTCCCCTCAGAGAGGTCTCTGAATGGGATGAACCTCGGATTGGAGTATTTGTATGCGAATGTGGCGTTAATATTGGGGGATACGTGGATGTTCCGGCCCTCGTGGAATATTCAAAAACCTTGCCTAATGTAGTTTTTGCCATGAATAACAAATATAGTTGCTCGAGTTTAACTCAAGATATAATTAAAGAGAAGATAAAAGAGTTAAACTTGAATCGTGTGGTGGTAGCCGCATGTACGCCGCGCACTCATGAGCCTTTATTTCAGCATACCATCCGGGAAGCAGGACTAAATGAATATTTGTTTAATTTCGTGAGCATACGCGAATTAGATTCGTGGGTACACATGACGGAGCGAGAAAAAGCCACGGATAAAGCAAAAGATCTCATCCGCATGGGCGTAGCTCGCTCACGTGCCCTTAAACCCGAATTCAAAATCAAGGGGAAAGTCGTTCCCGAGGCGCTAGTAGTGGGAGGAGGGATTGCCGGCATGAGTGCAGCGATGGAAATTGCAAAACAAGGGTTTAAAGTCCATCTCGTGGAAAAAGAAGATAAATTGGGCGGGCAATTAAATCGCATTTATAAGATTAATTTTGATAGAATTGATTCTGCGGAGTTTTTAGAGAAGACATTGAAGGAACTCAATGCTCAGAAGCTCATCACGGCGTATTTGAATTCGGAAATAAAGAGCGTGAAAGGGTCTATTGGTGATTTCAAGGTACAAGTGAAAGATAATGGAAAAAACGAGGAAATCAAGTTAAACGTGGGAGTGATTATTATGGCAACGGGTACTCATGAGTATAAGCCCGTGGGATGGTATCATTATGGGGAAGAAGGAATGGAAGACAAGGTCATGACCCAACTTGAATTATCGGAAAAATTAAGAAATAATGAATTAAAAGATGGCGAAACGCTGGTGTTCATTCATTGCGTGGGATCTCGGCAACCGGAAGGCGGAAATGGCGTCACATATTGTTCGTTGATCTGTTGTTCTGAGTCCATACGACATGCCTTATACGTGAAAGAACAGTACCCCAATTCGAATATCTTCGTGTTATATCGAGATATCCGAGTGGGTACGGATGAGGAACCTTATTATTGGAAAGCTCGGGAAAATATTAACTACATTCGGTTCAATGACTATCCCACCGTAGATATTACAAACGATCATCTTACCGTGAATGTAAAAGATATCTTGACTCAGGTCGATCTCACGATTAACGCAGATCGCGTGGTACTTTCCACGCCGTTAGTTCCCAATGAAACGGAAAAATTGGGAGAGATGATCAAGTGTGCCCGAGATCAAAATGGCTTCTTCTTGGAAGCTCACGTGAAATTACGTCCCGTGGATTTTGCCACGGATGGAATTTATCTTGCAGGTACGTGCCATGGTCCAAAAGGAATCGCCGATTCCATCGCCCAAGGCAGGGCTGCGGCAGCTCATGCGCTAATTCCGCTTATTTCGGGCGAGGTGGAAAATGAACCGCTCGTATCTGTCGTGAATCCCGCTTTATGTATTGCTTGTCAAAAATGTGAAGAAGCATGCAATTTTGGCGCCATTGGAGTAAATTTTGATAATGAAATAATGGTTTCAGAGTCAAATCCCTTACTTTGCAAGGGTTGTGGCGACTGTGCGGCCGCATGCCCGGCGGGAGCCATTACCATGAGCCATTTTGCGGATGAGCAATTATATCCGATGATCCATGAAGCCGTTAAAGGAGATTTTATCGATGAAAGACCCCGAATCGTGGCATTTTTATGCAATTGGTGTAGTTATGCGGGAGCTGACACGTGCGGAGTGAGTCGTTTTCAATATCCCACGAATATTCGTCCTATTCGGGTCATGTGTACGGGAAGAATCCCCAAGCATTTCATATTACAAGCATTCTTGGAAGGCGCTGACGGCGTATTTATCGGAGGCTGTCATTTAGGGGATTGCCATTATTTAGAAGGAAATTACGACATGCTACAACGTTACAATGAAATTAAAGAAATATTAGAGAAAGTAGGAATTGATCCGAAGCGCCTCCGACTGGAGTGGGTCTCTGCTAGCGAAGGTAAACGATTTGCTGAGGTGGTTACGGATTTCGTCAAGCAGATAAAGGAATTAGGCCCCTTGCCAAAAACGGGTGATAAAATCATGAAAAAAGAAAAAAAAGAAGAGGTGGCGGTATGAAATGACTGAAATGCTTAAAAAAAAATCAAGCGAATTAGATTTAAAATTCCGATATGAAATTGCCGAGAAGATTGGGGCTAAATCTTTATTAAAATGCATCCAATGCGGTGTATGTAGTTCAGGCTGCACCGTAACTGAATATGTAGATATACAGCCTCATCGGGTGGTGGCTTCTTGTCTATTAGGCCTGAAGGAAGAAGTATTGAGTAGTAAAGCGATATGGACATGTAGCCTGTGTCACAGATGCACGGAAAGGTGCCCAAAGAACGTGGATTATTCCTTTATTTTAGCCTTATTAAGAAACATGGCTGCTTCGGAGGGCAAAATTCCAAAAGAATATTCGGGTGCAGTAGAAACTATATATAATAATGGCTTTGTGGTTCCCTATACAGGGGGTTTGAAGAAAAACATTGACAAACGGAGGGAGCGTTTAGGGCTTCCAGAAATCATGCCACCTCCGTTAGAGGAAATTCAAATAATTTTTGATGAAACAGGATTAGGAGCTTTAATAAGAAAAGAGGAGGGGAAGATTAAATGAATGAATTTGCATTATATTTAGGGTGTACAATTCCCTTGAAATTGCCTCAACTTGAAAAGGCATTTAGGGACGTGGCGAATATTTTAGACGTGAAATTGAGAGAAATGAAAGGCGTGAGCTGTTGTCCAGAACCCGTTTCGCTGCAATCCTTAAATATTGACACGTGGATAACTTTAGGAGCAAGAAATCTTTCTATTGCGGAAAAAATGGGATTGGACATGCTCACGATATGTTCGGGCTGTTATGAAACGTTGAAAACGGTAAGCGTGCTTTTAGAAGAAGATGAGGAGTATTTAAACAAGATCAATGGAGTCCTTCAAAAAATCAATCATCATTATAGTGGAAAGACAAAAGTTTACCATTTTGTCGAACTTTTTACCCAGCCGGAATGTTTAGAAAAAATAGAAAAGATGGTGATGAAACCTTTAGACAATTTAACGTTTGCTGTTCATTATGGTTGTCACCTAATAAGACCAAGTAAAATCATGCAATTTGATCATCCGGAAAAACCTGAAAAAATTGACAAGATACTTCAAGTATTAGGTGCTAGAACCATCGATTTTGCCACTAAGTTGGAGTGCTGTGGATATTGCGCTCGCCTTCAAGATGAGATTGGAGAACATCTCGTGGAAGAAAAAATGACAGAATTAAGTGAAAGAGGAGAGGATATTGATGCTCTTATAGCTGTCTGTCCTGCTTGTATCACGCAGTATGATCGTAAAGAGAAATTGATAGCAAGAAGGACGGGAAAAGAATTCGATATTCCCGTGCTATATCTTCCCGAGATCATGGCTATTGCATTGGGCGTGCCCCTTGAAGATTTAAATTTGACCAAAAGATCCGTGAAACCCCAAAAATTAATTGAAAAATTAACCTCCTAAATAAAGGTATTTTTTATCCTTAAAATTAAAGTCATGAATAATTAAAAAAAAATCAAAAAAATTCATGAAAAAAAGAAAAGTGAAAGAAAAAAATGATCATAACCCAACTAAAAGATATTGAAGAAATATATGAATTAATAAAGCCATACAACAAGGTTTTAATTGCTGGTTGCGATGGTTGCTGTCAGCCGCCCCGTTCATTGAATGAGGCAAAAATGGTTGGACAATTATTAGAATTAAAAGCAAGAACAGAAGGAAAGGAATTAAAATGGAAAGCAATTACCGTTCTGCGTCAATGTGATGACCGCATTGCTGCAACCACCGTGCGCCCTTTAATAGAAGAATATGACGCTATTGTTTCCTTAGCGTGTGGTTTAGGTGTCGTCATGATGAATAAAGTACTTCCTGATATAATGACGTACCCTGCACAGAACAGTCATTTCGGGGGTGCTCAATATAACAGCGAAAATAATTTCATTGAATTTTGCGAGACATGTGGTGAATGCATTCTCGGAGAAACAGGGGGCGTATGTCCAAGAGCTGGATGTGCTAAGCACTTGAGCAATGGACCTTGCGGTGGAATGGTGGATGGCATGTGTGAAGTGGGGGGATATACGGTACCTTGTGCCTGGGTTGAAATGTGGAAACGCTTGAAGAAATTCAATCGGTTGGATTTATTTAAGAAATATCGGCCGCCAAGAGATTATCGGCTTTCAACAAGTCCAAGCTATCTTAAGATATATAAAGAATATGGAAATCAAGAAGAAAAGGAGGAGGCGAGTCAATAAATGGCGAAACGACCAGCATATAGTAATTTATGTAAAGAAATTCAGAAAGGAAAGTTTGTCATTACGGGAGAATTAGAACCCAAGAAAATCTTGGATTTAAGCGACATTCTTCATGGTGCGGAAGAAATGAAAAAAACCGGCAAGATCGTGGCAGCGAACGTGACAGACGGGCCGCAAGGCGATGCATACATGTCATCCTTAGTTCCCAGTTATTTAGTGCAAGAAAAAGTAGGGTTAGAAGCAGTATGGCAAGTCACGGTACGAGATCGCAATCGCGTGGCGTTGTTTGGAGACGTGCTGGCAGGTGCGGTGTTAGGACTGAAAAATATTCTAACTCTAACAGGAGATCATACGGCATTAGGCGATCATAAAAAAGGCCGGCCTGTTTATGATATAGATAGCACGCAATTTTGCGAAATGTTATCCAAAATGATTGATGAGGGGACGGATTATGAAGGAAATGAATTACAAGGAGGCAAGATCGAAATGAATTATGGATGTGTCGCTAATCCCAATAGCAATCCACGCGAGCCGGAAATCTTAAAAGTAGGGAGAAAAGTGGAACAAGGAGTCGATTTCATTCAAACCCAGACAGCCTTTGATATCGATCAAGCGAAAGATTTCCTAAAAGAGTTGGAACAATTCAATGTTCCTGTCCTCTTGGGCATCTTTCCCTTAAAATCATACGGAATTGCATGGTATTTTGATAACTACATCCCTGGTGTTTCCGTTCCAAAAGATCTATTAAAATCCTTGAAGAAGGCAGAAAAAGATAATAAAGGTAACAAGCAAGCGAAATATGCCGCTATCGATAAAATTAACATCGAATTTTTTGAGCCCTTCATCAAAGAAATTAAGAAAACCACGAAAGCTGCAGGAATTCATTGCATGGCGGTAGAATACGAAAGATTATTCGCACCGTTGCTTAAAGATTTTTAAACACTAATTCAATTTTTTTAAAAACCATGTTTTTTTATTTTTTTTTTAAAAGTTGAACGTGAGGTGAAAAAAATATTTGAAAAATTTGGATGATAAAGATAAAAGAATTTTAGAAATGTTAATAGAGGATTCCCGAAGACCTTATAGAGAGATTGCTGAAGCCGTTGATTTGTCCGAATCCACGGTGAGAAAAAGAGTATTACGGCTTCAAGAAGATGGTGTAATTGAGCGGTTTACTATTCGCGTGTGTAGGGAAGAAGAAAAATGTATAATGGCGTTCATAACAGTAATTCCTAAGAGTAGTGCTGAAATAAAAGAATTATTGAGAGAAACCCAAGTCTTACCGCAATGCGAGGAGGTCTATTTCCTTGCAGGAGAATGCGGAGTGTTGATAAAAGTAGTAGTGCCAGAAATTAATGAATTAGACGCTCTCATCGAATCTTTTAAAGCAAGAAGTGATGTGAAGAGCGTGGAACGCGTATGTGTAGTTCTCAAGCCCATTAAGCAACCAGATACTACCTCACTTCGCGTTTGATCTTTTTATTATTCGTTAGGTTAAAATTGCAGATCCAGGTTTAATTTTAAATGGATATTTCAATCCCTAATCACGTTAATGATAAGTTAAATTATTCATGTTTTATATTTCTTGAATCTTAATGGGAATTAATTTATCCCAGATTATTTTAAACCCCAATAAATCCAGTGCCTTATTTGTTAATCCGTATTTATTTAATATAATTTTAATCTTGGAAAAATCCCTCTCATCTCCGATCTCTTCTTTCAGACGCGATAAAAATTTTCTTGAGACTAATATTTCTCCAATGAGAAAGTGGTTGGGTAATCTTAATTCCTTTAATGCTTCAGGAATAATGTTCAATTGACGTGCCTTGACGCGTAAATTAATGATATCTTCAGATATATTAACGGAATTGAGTTCACTAAGAATTTTTTGAACTTGTTCTTGTTCCATTTTTTTCAAAATCTTTAAAATGGGTTTAATGGGTATCCATTTATCATACATTATTACTTCATCGTTAAAATCTTCTCTTGAACATTTTAAATTTTTATTTAATGCAATTAGGATTTCTTCTTCGGTTTGCTTGAATTTTTCAATTTTTCTTTTTATATATGCTTCTGTCCAAAATCCAACAACTTCTAAATATAATTTTATTCCATTTTTAAAGAATCCAAAATCCGGAATGATCACGTGATTCCCGGCTTTAATGAACGTGGGTTCCCTTTTTATCTCCCAATCCGGGGCAAAAATCTTGAATTCATTATAAAATTTTTTTTCTACCTCGCTATCAAAGATCTCATCACTAGTAAATTCATTGTATTTCGGAAAAAGTATATTTTCTGCAGAATTTAATTCAAAAGTGAAAATTTTAGGTTGATTTCCCCTATTCATTAGAATTTTTGCTTCAAGAGACCATTTTTCAGCTCGCAGAATTAATGGAATTAGTTTGGCAAGAGAAGTACCATATTTTCGGGTTTTTTTTAGAATCGATAGGGGGCCAAATACCTTAATTTTTTTATCCTCAATCTCGTACATTAAACCTAAATAATTAATCATCCTAAAAATCTGCTGGAAATTATCAAACACCGTAAAAGTTAATTCTACAGCATTAAAAAGGAGGGTTTGAATGAGAGATAAGTTATAAGAACGAATGAGTTCTTGAGGCGTGGGAGGATCCGGAATGGTAAAAATTTGTTCTTTTAATAAGTCCATAAACATTGCTTCCTCAATTTTTTGCTCCGAAACCCCAAAATGATCTGCTGCCGCTTTCAATACTCCTTTTCTCTTCTCTTCATTTAGTACGAAGCCATGATCAAATAGAAAAGTGCGGACCTCCTTACTATCGAGTGATGAATTAGGGTGAAATTCACATCTTCTTTTCAACAATTCGGCCAGACCCCTAATGATCTTGAAATCATGCTTATCTTCTTCGAATGACTTTAATTTATTTCTTAACACATCATATTTTTTACCTTCAAAATCTCTGAAAATTGAGATGAGTTCTTCAGCAATGTGAGTATCATGAAGATAAGAAGGAATGATTTTACCTCGTTTAAATGATCCCGAAAATAAATTTTTTGGAAGTATTTTAAGATCGCCTCCGATAAGAAGTTCTTATTTCTATTGAATCTTTCGTTATCATTTCATAGAGAATTGCTTTTTTATGTTCTGCGGGTCTCAATAATCTTCCTAACCGCTGCACGTATTCTCTGGAACTTCCCGTTCCGCTAAAAATGATACCGATATTAGCCTCGGGGACATTAATACCTTCATCAAGTACTTGGGAAGAAACAATGGCGGAATAGGTTCCTTCTTTAAATTTATTCAGGATTTTTATTCTCTCTTCTTTATTGGTCTCATGAGTGATGCACGGGATAAAAAATTGCCTTGAGATTTTGTAAACCATGCTATTATAACGCGTGAAAATTATTGTTTTATTACTTTTCTTTAATAAACTACTAAGCATTTTCAATTTATTCTCAGAATTAAAAGCAATTTTGTCCGCTTTATTCTTGGCTAACAATGCTTTTCTCGCCTCCAGATCCCTTCCCGCTCGCATCACCAATTTATTAAAATCAGACGGAGATTGCATTTTTATGTGGTGTGAAATTAAATAATTCGTGAAAATTCCACGTGCAGCTTTATATTCTTGCTGCTCTTGCTCCGTGAAAGAAACCATGATTTTTTTTATTTCATAATCAGCAAGAAACGTGCCTGCTAGAGAAGCCGGTTCAATTTCATATATTTTTCCCCCCACCAGCTTGGGCAATACTCCGTGCAGACCATCTGCTCTTTCATATGTAGCCGTGAGACCTAATCGAAATGGAGAAGCAAACATTTCGGCAATATGTCGAAAACTCTCTGAGGGAAGATGATGGACCTCATCGAAGATTAATAATTTAAATTTATTTCCGAGATTCTCAGCATGAATATAAGCAGATTGGTACGTGGATACCGTGATAGGAAGGAGCTCTTTTTGCCGACTTGAAAACTCTCCAATTTTCATGGAAAATTCTTTTTCAAGTTGTTCTTTCCATTGATACGTTAAATCTAAGGTGGGGACTACTATGAAAGTGGATGTGTTTAATTTTTCAATAATCTTCATTGCAATAATTGTCTTTCCGGAACCCGTGGGCATGACAATCACGCCTTTCTTGGTTTGCATCCATCGCTTGAAGGCTTCTTTTTGGTATTTCCTTAATCTGATTTTAGCGGTAAAATTAGGACAAGGAATTAAGTTTAAAACATTATCTTCATGATAAAAATCAGAATTTTTTAAATACCTGATAATATCGCCGTAATAAAAAGCTTCTGCTCGATACTTATTTATTCTCTCATCATAAACTACATGGGGAATATTGTAATCTCCGTTAATTAGTAGTGTTCCTTTCAAATATGAAAGCTTGATCATTGAAATTATTAAAATTGATGTAGTTGTTTATTCATATATTTAAAGATAAAATTACGCTATTAATTTTAATTAAGTACTCTGAGTTGATTTAAAGAATTATTAATAAGGTAATAAGAACTCAAGATTAAATGTATAGATGGAAGATTGAAAGTTAAAAGGGTTAAAAAAAATATCCTTAAATTAGAAATCCTGAGTGATTGATAATACTTAACTTACAAAAAAGATTTTTCCATTTTTTTCTATCTTTTTCACTTGACCAAGATTTTCTAAGAAGATCAGATGACCTAAAACTTCGCTCACGGCTAAATACCGGTTAATATCATCTAAATTATTTCCAAAATGAGCAAAAGAAATATCAAAAGGCGTCATTGGATTATTCTTAATGAGTTCAGAAATTTCCTTTAATCTCTTTTTATGGTGCTTCTTTATCTCCCTAATGCGCTTATGAGGATTAAATATGATCTCCTGATGAGCAGGAAATATAATTTCAGGATTTAATTTTTCAATTCGATCTAAGGATTCGAGATATAGCTTTAAAATGTCATGAAAATCATGCGACGCATATTTTTGTAAAATTAAGGGATTCATGGTAAAATTTCCGATATGGGGTGTAATGCGGGATAATATATGATCTCCCGCATATAAATACCTTGTCTTTTTATCAAAAACGCAAATATGTCCCAAGGCATGGCCGGGCGTCCAAATCACTTTCAAGACATGATCATCCACGGGAATTTCATCATTGTCTTGAAGGAGAATATCAGGTTTCACGTAAGTTCTATAACTTGGCCACATTGTAAACCATTGTATTAATTTTTCTCCTTGCTCCTCAGTGATTCCGTACTTGAGCATGATGTTAGCTAATTCTTCAGCTTGTTTCTTGATACTTTTCATGTTTGTTTTGTCGGATTCCCATTTAAGAATCTCATGGGTAATCTCATGCATCAAGATTTTCATGTAGGGGTTCTTTTTTTTGAAAACATTGGCTAATCCTTGATGATCCAAGTGTTCATGAGAAATAAAACAATACTCCACCTCCTTGATAGAAATACCAACTTTATCAAGGGCAGAAAAAAATAATTTTTTCCAGTTTCCCATGTTCAAGCCGGAGTCAAAAAGAACATGAGACCCTCCCGTGCTAAAAAGATAAACACAAGCATGCTTGACCGGAAAGGGCACGTCTATTTTTATCTGAATGACACCGTTGATTTCATTTATTTCTAAGGTGTAATCTACCACGGTTTAATTCAAGTCATTAAATTATTTTTATTATGGGAAAATAAAAAATCAAATTATTTGATATTTCTGGTTTTGTTTAAAGAGAAATCAGCAACACGAAAACCAAGATCGAATTAAAAACAAAGTTTTCAGGAAAAAATAATCTTAAACATAAAAGTTCATTCAATTTTCGTGGAAAGGTCTGAAAAACAAGCATGTTCCTTTAATAATATGGTTTTCATGAGCCGTTTTTCATTATCATCTGCTTGATTTTGACCCTTACTCGATTCGGTCTCCAATACTTCGGATTTGCTTTTATAAATGAATGTTTAACTCCATGAAACCTCTTGTTCCTTGTTAAAATATCCATGTTAAATTATTTAACCTCCTCCATCCATGATTCTTATTGCATCAAATAGCTCCATGTTTATGGTTTTAATAAAACTCCTCTTTTCTTTTGAAAATTTTGACCTTGCCCGGTACTCTTTTTGGCGGAAAAATATGAATAACAATTCGCGTGTAGCTTTTTTATTATCCATTCAAGAGGGTGGGGGGCTTCTATGTGAAGATTTCTCATGAAAACATTGAATTCGAAAATGTTCACGTACCAATGGTGCGAAAGCATTTAAATTTCAATCTTTATTTAAACTCCTTAATATGAATTTAAAAAAAAAGTTAAGAGACAATTGATATGGGAGTAATCCTAAAAATAGCTCTACGCAATATGAAACGGAGAAAAACACGCTATATCTTAACTACTATCACGCTAATCATTGGCGTGGCTCTTTTCGGCGGTATAAACATCGTTTCTGATTCTTTTAATGCCATGATGTTAAATACCATTGATGAACAACTTGGCACGGCAGATCTCCTTATTCGTTACGATGATGGAGATGATGGATGGTTTCATCCGGAAGAAATCGATAATCTGCTTAAAGATATAGATAATGTTATTGATGTATCATATCGCATTTCAGGATTTAACGTGTTCGTATCTGGAACGGATGAAGGAAACCAAGTGGAAAATAGTACTTATTCCGGCGTCTACGGATTGGATATTTCAAACGATGATGAGAAAGATTTAGGAGCGAATCCTTACATCTTAGATGTCATCGATGGATTGTCAAATGCCAAGTCCATTGAAGATTTACTCACTTATAAAGATGTTAAAACTGGGAATAAAGTAGTAGTGATCACGGAATCTCTTCAAATCCTGTTAAATGAAGATATAAAGGCAGGCTCACGGGTGAGAATTTTTCCCGTGAAAGGAGGCGCTCTGGGCTTTAAACAAGAAGATACGGGAACGTGGCCGGAATATACAGTCACTGCGATAATTCGAGATAATGCAGAAGCTGTAGATTTTGATCCAGAAACGAATGAATCAAGCACCGTTTCCCAGGCAGGAGCTTTATTATTCTGCGATATAAATAATGCACATGAACTCGTGGACGGAACCCAAAACCACCGGGGCGAGTATAATCTAGCCGTTGTCGGCGTGAATGATATTTACAACGTGGAACAAGCCGCACGAGAAATTCAAAAATCGTTGTCCCAATTAAAGCATGGGGAAGATTGGAAAGTCAGTGATTTAAAAACGGATTATCTCGAACAAATTGATATCTCCATGGAAACCCAGAGAACCATGTTCTTGATGTTCGGGTTAGTAGCACTCATTCTCTCTATTGTGCTCATTTGGAATATCTTTAACATCATTCGGGAAGAGCAAGAATATGAAACGGGCATGATTCAAGCCATTGGCGCTTCAAGATCTGAGACTTTTCGGCTATTTCTCACGCAAGGTCTAATCATGGGCTTGTTAGGCAGTGGTATTGGCACGATTGCCTCGTATTTCATTTCTTTCATTATATTTTCGGTCACGATCAATTCCATGCAGAGTATTGCCCAGAGTTCCGGGGGAAGTTTCTCGCCTTCGGGATTTCAAATAGTCTTGTTGCCCACCACGCTAATAATGACTTTCATAGTTGGGCTTGGCTCGTGTTTAATTGGATCAATATATCCCAGTTATAAAGCTAGTAGAAAGCCATTAATTGAATGCTTGAACCCCATCGAAGAAAAAAGTGAACGAGAAAAAAAGCCGTACAAAAAAAGAATCGTTTATGCCCTCCTTGGAATTTTCTTCATTTATTTGGGAGTTAATTCCACACTTTCCTCAACGGGAACCGGTTTTGGGGGGCCGTCCGTCGGATTAATCTCCGGCATGACCGCTCCAACTCTTATATTGTTCGGCATCATCATCCTTACGGCATTATTCGTGCGTTATCTGGCTAAAGGTCTCGTGAAACTTTTCGGACCCTATTTAAAGCAAACCAAGCTTTTAACGGAGAAAAATATCTTGAGATATCGAAAGCGGACGATCCTTAGTTATTCCATGATTGCCCTCACCATTAGCTTTTTAATTGGAATGAGCGTGATGCTGGAGTCCATGAGAGCTGGTATTGGAACTTCCATCGATGATACGATTGGAAGCGACATTAGAATCTTTACATATGGAACATCGAAGTCTGTTCAATATGAAATCGCTTCTATTGAAGGCGTCAAAGATGCTATGGGCGTGAACTCCAAGAATGCTCGTGTGAAAATAGGTAATGAGTGGATCGGCCACGGCACTTTCGAGGAGGAATACAATACTTCAATTTCTATCTACGCCTTAGATACGGATGTCATGAAAAGGCACATATCCACTTCAGAAATCATTGCTCCCTCGAATATTACTTTAGCTCAAATGTTAACGGAACTCGACCAAGGAAATAATATCATCATCACCGAAGAATTTGCTCAAGAGTATCACGTTCAGGTAGGTGATTATATTCCGGTAAAAATTTCTTTAGGAGTAACGTATAGCTCCTTGCAGAGAATGTTAGAAGGGAACACGAAAAATGCGAAAGAAAATACGGTAACTCAGTCCATGAAGGTAATAGCTATTATTTCCAAGATTCAAGGATTTTCTACGAGTGGAGGATTCATGGGATTCGGAGGAGGCTCAGTCACGCAATATAATTTGTTCATCTCTTGGAATGCTTATGAACGTCTTGCGGTTAAAAATTTACCGGGAGGATATACGGATCTCATTCTTAGAAAAGAGGCGGACACGGGTAATTCTCAATTGGACAGCATTCAAGCCGGTTGGGTTAATTTTTCCCGCGTGAGGACCATTTTGAATGATAATGAAAACATCACTGCCTATACTGCCCGCATGGATTATTACACGTTGAGTAATGATAGTTATTATACGAACTATCAGACGCCGGTGGTGGGCATTCAAACAAAAAATATTAACCAATTTTATGAATCGGATGCAAACTTTGGGAGTAATAATCTCATTGAAGTTAATGAAGGATATGAAGGAGATACGTTAGAAGAATTATTAAACACTACAGAGTTAGTGTGTGTCGTGGACGAGGAATTCGTAGCGAAGCAGAGAGCGAATGGAGACCCTGATTTCGGAATAGATTCTACCATTGCACTTTTTCCCCTGGAGACCGACCCGACTCAACTTTTATATCGAGCAGGAGCAACCAACACCACCGTGATTTTAGAAAAGGGGGTTGCAATCTCGGGATCTTCAGCTAATTTGACTCGCTCTGACAATGTAAACATGTCTGCCATTAGCGAAGATGGCGTGCTCATCATGAAAGTAAACATCTCGCTCGCATCCTTGCCTTTTACCTTGCTAACGAAAATAATTAAAGCAGCAATATTGAACGTTGAGACGAGCGTGAACATGTCGATTGATTCTTTAGAAATTCAAGCATTTAATTATTACGCTAATGAATTTGATATGATTGGAGATATCTCAAACACCGCAGAAACCAATCAAACATTTTACTTTAATGAAGAAAGATCCTATGTCGATCTTTTAACTGGAAAGCCCTTACAGCTAAGAATTGTGGGAAGCAATCTCAATACCGGCAAAAATTTCAATTTTAGCATGGATTTCTTGTCCGTGAACCTCACTCAATCCGTTCATGACACGATGAATACTGCTACGTGGCCTAAATTCAAAGTCGTGGGAATAATCGCCAGTCCTACGCTATATAACACGGAACGATATTTCTGGTTATCCGGATATGAAGAAGGAGCGGATGTAGGAGGAAATGCAATATATATAAATTACGATAAAGCTAGGAATATGGTATATAAAGATTATAGGGGAAATGATTACTGGGGCGATCGGGTGACCTCCATTCTTATTCATTGCGAAAACCCAAAAATCCTCGATTCCACGAAAGAAGAACTTACTGAAGAGTTTAATAATAAAGTACATGGCACGTGGAGCATCGTAGATCTCAAGACGAGTGCCTTGGAATCTCGATTGAACGTATATAATTGGTACGTGTGGATTGAGGATGGATACGTTGATGAAGACGTGTTAGATGCGACGCAAGAATATCTTCAAGAAGAGGGTTATCTCGTGATTTTCGGCTTTACCAAGTCTTTTATGACTTCTGCCTTTAGTACCATGACGGATTTAATGAACTTCATCATAAGTGGTGTTTTATTCCTGGCAATCTTGATCTCGCTCATTGGATTAGCCTTGCACTGCCTTCTCACGACGATGTCCCGCCGGCGAGAAATTGGTATGCTCCGCTCGATTGGCTTGACAAAAAAAGGAATCATTCGAAGCATTTCGGGAGAAACACTAATCGTTGCGTTATTAGGTGTGCTAGTTGGAATTTTTGCGGGCTTAATTCAAGGGATCCTAACTGTATCGGCAATGCCATCTGGTGGATTTTTTACCTCTACCCTGTCAATTCCGTGGCTTACCATTTCACTCTTATTGCTATTAACCATCGGGGCAGCAATTGCAAGTTCTCGCTACCCGGTGAGATGGGCCGCCAATCTTAATATCATAGATGCCGTGAGGACTCGTTAAATGTATAAAATGAGGTGCTGACATGAAAATAAATTTAAAAAATAAAAATGAAGCAAAAATAGACTCGTTTTCCCGAAAAATTGAAAAGGGAAAAGTGAAAGTGCATCCCATGGAAAAAGATGTAGTGTTGGAGGTAAGAAATCTCGAAAAAACTTATATTACGGGGAAGTATAAAGTGCCTGCCTTGCGAAATTTGAATCTTCACGTAAAACATGGAGAGCTCGTGAGCATCGTGGGGCCTTCTGGGTCGGGGAAATCGACGCTCATAAATTGTTTGGGGGCATTAGATTATCCGGATTCAGGAAACATTATCTATAACATTAATGGAGATGGAAAGGGCTACGACATTACGGAAATGGATCATCAAGAATTGAAAGAAATGCGATTGAATCGGATTGGATTAATTTTTCAATTTTATAATCTCTTTCCCGTGCTCACGGCTTATGAGAATGTTGAATTTCCCATGTTATTAAAAAAAATCCCTCCTTCAGAGAGAGATAAGCGCGTGAAAGAGCTATTAAAAATGGTAGGATTAGATAAACGCATGCATCATTATCCCACGCAGATGTCGGGAGGGGAACAACAACGAGTGACCATTGCAAGGGCGTTGGCTAACGATCCCTTACTCATCATATGCGACGAGCCTACGGGAGAGCTCGATACGGAAACTTCGACCCAAATCATGGAGATTTTCCTCGATCTTATACGAAAAGGGCATTCCATTCTCATGGTAACGCATAATTTACGCATAGCTGAAGCATCTGACAGGATCTTGACACTTAAAGATGGACAAATCATTAATGAGCGAAAGGGTGGCAAACCCTTGGATAAGATATTTGAATTGAACAGAGAGGAGATGAATGGTGAAGCTTAAAAAAAAAGAGCGAGATAAAATCCCAGCTACCACGAGAGAAGAGGCAAGACCACGCGAGTTAGATCCGGATGCAATGATTCAGACCTTCGATTTGAAAAAATATTATCAGATAACAGAAGGCATTATCGTGAAAGCATTAGATGGCGTGAGTCTTACCGTCAAGAAAGGAGAATTCATATCTGTAATGGGACCTTCTGGCAGCGGAAAAACCACTTTACTTAACATGATTGGAGCTTTGGATACTCCTACTAGTGGAGAAGTGTACATTAACGGCATAAACATTGCTCACATGAATGATGAGGAGAGGACCTACATGCGATTAAACAAGATCGGATTTATCTTCCAATTCTATAATTTAGTACCAGTACTCACGGCATTTGAAAACGTGGAATTGCCGTTGGTTTTTGCAGATAAACCTAAGGAAGAGCGGGAAGAAAAAGCTCATAGATTCTTAGATCTCGTAGGACTCGGCGATCGAAAAGATTTTCTGCCTTCCGAACTCTCCGGAGGAGAACAACAACGCGTTGCCGTTGCCAGAGCGTTAGTTAATGAACCGGCAATTCTCGTAGCAGATGAGCCTACTGGCGAATTAGATACAGTCACGGGCATGCAAGTCGTTCGACTCATTCAAGAATTAAATGAAAAACTAAAACAGACTACCATAATGGTCACGCACGATCCTGATATAGGCGCTATGGCTAAAAAGACGTTGCGAATGCGAGATGGAAAACTTTTTGATTCCGTATTAAATTAATTTTTTTTAATTTATTTTTTCTAATTAAACAACACTTTTATTGAGTTAAAGTCAAGTAATTTAGATATATTTCTTTTTAGCATTCATTCCTCTTTTTCTCAAAAATTTTTAGGATGAGAGGAAAAATCAGATAAAGTAGAAGTCCATGAGTATTTAATATGACATGAAGAGATGGATGCTTAAAAGCGTTATACAAGTAAACTTAAAAAGAATTTTTGAGATACTAATGATAGAACTTTTTATTTTCGATATTCATGCTGTCAAAAAAGTCAAAAATCTCTAAAAATGCGAAGACATCATTTTAGAGGAATGGAAAGAAGTGAGAAAAGGCAAAAACGGGGATGAGAAGGTAATTTTTAGGATATTTGATGACGTGCCCGAATATTTCCCACGCGTGAGAAGTTTTTTGAAGCACTCATTTATTACAGAATCAAAGTTCGCTGCTATATGAATACCTACAAGAGATCCCCGTGTTTGGAGCTTGCTTTCCCGAGCACGAGCTAAAATTCTTTTCCCGCCTGCTTTTATAAGGAAATCGTGACTATAATAAAAGCGTTAATATAAAATAGAATAATTCAATTTATAATACCATGGTAAAATTTTCATTCGTGGTAGCTGCGGAACCCTATGCCCGGGAAGCCTTGGATACGGTTCTTAATTTAAGCGAGGCCATCATAAAAAAAGGGCATGAAGTTTTGGGGATCTTCTTTTATGGCAGTGGAGTGTATAGCATTAAAGGAAATCGAGAGCTAGGAAGTTCTATGCGAGACTTATCAAAAAAACTTGTCGAGTTTAGTGAGAAACACGGTGCAAAAATCGCAGCATGTAGCACGTGGATAAGCATCACGGGAATAAAATCCTCTGAATTCATAGAAAATGCCTGCTTGGAAGGATTAGGCGGATTATCAGAATTAATTACTAATTCAGATCGGGTCATCTTCTTCGGACCCGGGAGGTAAACCATTTCATGCACTCTATTTTGATCATCTGCGAGGATTCTCCTTTTGGAAAAAATGCCGTGCTCGAAGCCTTACGATTAGCCACCGGAATTTTGGCCGTGGGGGACATAGAGGATTGTCAGGTGGTATTATTGAAGGATGCGATTCATGTCCTTCACAAGCGACTCCAGCCAGCTGCTCTCAATGTCGATCCCATCGATGACATCTTGAAGCTAATAAAACTTTCTGAAGTGGAGATCATCGTATCGAGAGAAGATCTCGAGTTCTTGGGATTGACAGAACAGGATTTACTTCCCCTGGAACACCTTACCGTGGCGAATCACGAGATGATTTCCGAATTAATATTATATGCAGATTTTACTTTTAAATATTAAATGGGGGGCTCTTCTCATGGAATCGAAAAAAATTTTATACTTGTTCGGATATAGTGCTAATACATGGAAGGGATTAGACAAATTAGTTAATTTTATAAAACACCAACTTGAAAAGGGCGCAGCCGCCTGTTTTGTATTCATGCATGATGGCGTGATGGGATTATCAAAAACTTCCCGGCTTGCTGAAGAGATGAAAGAATTGCTCACCCTCCCCGCTACATTTCACGCATTAAAATCCGATTTAGAGGCAAGAGGAATTAATCCTGACGAAATCCGTGAGCCAATTCGTGTCATTGATCATGAAACCTTGGTGGATCTTTTAATTGCGCATTCTAACATAGTATCGTGGCTATGAGATTGAATATGAATGGTACTAATTAAGGAGTTAGAATAATAAAAATTGTTGGAAAAAGACAATTTATTAAAAATGAGAAGCAAATAAATAAAAAAAAATAAAACTCAGTAAAAAAAATGGACGATTCCTATCATGTGACTACTTTACTACTTCAAAATACATGTACCATTGCTCTGCTTCTTCATTATGTTCCGTTCCTAAATGCTTGTGCTTGGTTTTAGGCAAGTCTCTCGGTTCTACTTTACGGGAGGCAGCGGGAAAAGGCGCTCTTTAATTTTATTCATATCTTTATCTTTTCCTCCTTGAAAAAATCTGGATTAAATTCTTCATCAAGTTTGAATTCTCGATGGAATTCTTCTTTTACCTCCGTCAAGCTTTTTATTCTCCTTTTTTATAAGATTAAAAAAAAAATTATAATGATACAATTCGGGCGCCTTCACTCATTTCCAAGAAGCTGGCGGCTCCAACGGGCTCTTCCACGAAATCCCATAACTGTTCTTTTTTGATTCCCATGAGATCCATGGTCATCTGACATGGATAGAGTTTCATTTTTCCGGATTCAATGGCTTCCTTGATGAGTTCCCAGGGATTTTCTATGCCGAATTTTTTTAATCGTTTTAGAAACATTTTAGTAGCCATTCCTTTCATAGGAAAAGGCATGCCAGCTACTTTCGGCTTGAATTTTTTCTGTAAGAGTCTAAGACCCCAGAACGTGAAGAAAAAATTCATTTCCGTGTCCATGGCGGCTCCAGTAGTGCCGAGAATTGTCATCATCATGAATTTTTCGAACGATTTATCTTTTACAATAAAACAAATTTTATCTGCCACATATCTCACCTTTTATTTTTATTTTTGTTTTTAATTTTTAATGACTTGCCTTTTTTTTTATTTTTTTGGTAGAGTATTTTTTTTATTAAATTTAGAGTTAACCGAAGGCAGCTCGTTGGTTTTCATGAGGGTTTCACCTTTTTTTCGTACTTGCATTAAAAAAGGGTTCATTAAGTTCTCACATCCACGAAACAATTTTATTTGCTTTTTCCAGAATGTCAACCGGCTCGTCATGATTAATTAACGTGTATTTTCCGTTTTCATGTACAAGTTCAAACGAAATGCCGCGGGCAGCTAAATCGGGGCTTACCACGTGGATTTTTTCTACGAGGGATTCCATTTTTTTCACTATCTCCTCATAACCCCCTTTTTTAGTTGCCATAAGTACTCCATCATGAATGAGTACTACTCTCTCTTTTGAGGATGGCTTAGCCGAGTTTGATTAAAGTATCCGTAGCTTCAGATTTATAGGGTTCCGTGCTGATCACGATTGTGTATGTCTTCATGGAATGCTTCCCCTATTTCATGCTTTTTTAATGATAAAAGTAATTTTATCTCCTTCTTCAATCATATCGATTAACTCATCTCCCGTCTTGTTCAGTAAGGCGGGAATATCTTTTAACGCCCCTTTATCGTCTACCAATAATTTTAATGTTTGCCCGGAACTCATTTTTTGCAGTTCTTTTTTAGTCTTCAAAACGGGCATCGGACATTTCAGTCCCAAACAATTAAGCGTGGTCTCTCCCATTTTTTCAACCTTTTTTCGTTTTGTTATTTTTTTGTTTTGTTGTTGACGGGATTCATAAAGATTATAATGTCAAGTATCATAAATGTAAACTCCTATTTAAATCTACATCACATATAATAAAAATATTTCCGCCAAATCTCACGATCAAAAATAAGAACATTTAAATAAATATCACGAACACAAAATTTAAATTCCAAAAAACATATTTTCACTTGTAGGTTTAATATGAAAGTTCGAACTTTATTCACGAGCTAAACTCACCGAAAATTAATTTCCCACCCCAAATGCGTGATAAAATGGCAGACAATTTTGAAATAGCAGACTTAGATCGTTACGATAAAGAAATCTTGAAAATCTTGCAAGAAGATGCCAAGGCATCCTTGCGAGACATTGAAAAACGAATTGGCTTGAGCACCACTTCAATTCGCATGCGCATAAACCGCATGAAAGAAAAACGCATCATCAAGCAATATGTCACCTTAATTGATTGTCGCCAGTTAGGGTATAGAGAAATGGTCATGGCCTCCTTGCGCGTGAATTCTTCGCAGCCTTTAGATACGCTGAAAGATAAAATCATGAGCATGGAACAAGTAAAATATGCTTATATCGTCACGGGAGAATATCCGCTTTTCATCATGGCCAAATGTCTCGACCATCAAGATTCCATAAAATTAATAGAGTGCCTTCGCAATCTGCCGGGCGTGGAAGAAATCAAAACGCAACTCGTTTTAGATAAGATTAAGGAAGATCCTACCGTGATCATTCCTGATGATTAAACCATTTTTAAAAAAAAAAAGGTCATATTTTTATTTTATCTCAGAATGGAACCTTTAAGCTTGAAATCTCCCTTTCTATGATATGTTCTTTTAATTTGAGAGAGGAACACTCTCACAATATAATGGGCTCGTAAGGTTCGGGAAGAATGACTTTTATGGGGGAGGAACTAAAGATTTTTTGGAAAAATTCGGGATGTTCGGTATGAATAGGGAAAAGAATTTCCGGGTTTATTTCGTTTATAAAATTAATGAGATCGTGGGCTGTGGCGTGGCCGGAGGCGTGTATTCTATAAGCTGGAATTCCGTAGTCTTCGAGTTCTTTTCTAATATGGCTGGTGTTGTCATAAAATTCTTCGGCATAGGGGTCAATGCTGGAAGAAATGAACAAACCTTTCAAATTAAAATTCAAATTTTTTTTTAATTGCTTATCCAAATAAGTGATATAAACGAAAAACTTGCCATCTAATTGTTTTAATTGCTTATAACTCATGAATCTATGGTGTTTTTTGTATTCTTTGAAAGCTTGTCTAATTTCTTTTTGCCAAGTATTGGTTGCATGCTTTTTTATTAAAATATGAATGTGGTCCTCTTCAAGGATGTTAGGATTTCGCATTGTATCATGAATTACGTCCTTATTTAGAAGGTAATAGAAATAAGCATCTTTTTCCGTGATAATATATTTCCACTCATACTTTTTTGCCAAGTTAGAGAAGGTTCTGAATCGGTCCCAATCAATTCGGTCATGTTTTACCAAGATAAAATCGAAGGGGTTATTTGAAAACAATTGGTTAAGGTTTTCTTCGACTAATTTTTCCGATTCAATCGTGCTCTTATTTATTTTTGTTCCGCTACAGATGAGAGCCTTGATGCGTTTCTCCCGGATTGCCTTTAATTCTATTTTATTTTCTGTTCGAGATAAAAGGGTCTCATGGGTTTTAATCTCATGGAGGAATTCTTCAGTCATGCGAGATAAAGGACCATGCATTCTAAAATCTCCTGAATATATAATGGGTCCAACGGAGGAATAAATAATAAAACCATAGGCTGCCGGAATGGAATGGTCCACGTGATAAGGGACGATTTTCATGCCTTTAATATCGAGAATATCTCCTGTTCGAAACGTCTTCCAGTTTAAATTGCCAAAATTGTTTATTAAAGAAGGTTTGGAGGATTTATAAAAAGCTTCGATGATCTCCTTAGTGACCACTCCTGTATAAACGGGAATCATGCGATTTATGGAAGACAATGCTAGATAATGGTCCTTGTGGGGGTGAGAAATCAAGATGCCATCCAAATTAGATGACTGGTGGTAATCAAGGAGCATGCCCGACATTTTTTTCCCGTTTTCTTGTTTAAAGGTAATTTTACTAAACATTTTAGTATAGAGACCTTGAAGGGATAATTTTTCTTCATTGGGAATTAAATTTATTCGGACAAGCTCCTCAAGATTTTTTGGAAATTCTCCTTTTTTGTAGTGATCATTATAGCGCTTCGTGTTGATCCCGAAATCCAAGAAAATCTTGACATTTTTTTCAAAATCCTCTAATAAAACGGCGTTTCCTCCGATTTCATTCACTCCGCCCACGAAAATTAGCCGGACGCCATGATTCACCTGCGTGAACCACCCCTCCAATTAATTTTTATCGTTAAATACAAATTTATATCAAGCCGGAATCACATGACTTAAATAGTATTAATCTATTTTAATTTAAGTACTCTTAGACATTTAATTTTCATTCCAAAATTAATTAATCCTCCACGAGACAAGCCCGTGACGTCCATTACGATATTTGATGGGAGTAATACCATAGGGGGAAATAAAATCTACGTGGAAGAAAATAATAGGGGGCTGTTCCTCGATTTTGGGAAAAATTTTAAGAAATATGGACAATTTTTTCAGGAATATTTACAACCCAGAAGTTCTCGTGGCATTCATGATTTAATTAAACTAAACTTGCTTCCAAAAGTAAACATCTATCGGAAAGACCTCGTTCCTCCCGATCTTGATATTTCTCGATATCCCTCCTTGAATGTAGAAGCAATTTTAATATCGCATGCTCATCAAGACCATTATGGTAATATTGGTTTTCTGGATACCGATATTTTCGTTGTAGGTTCTCCCATCACTTTGGCAATAATTAAAGCCATGGAAGATACAGCAAGGCTTAGTTCAGAATTAGAAGTAGCGTTTTATTCAGAAAAAAAGATGGGATTTCACGAAATGACAATAAAATCAGAAAGCACCTCATATAAAGGGCGTCCCATGGCATGTACTGATTTTCTTGACGAGCGTTTTGAAAATTTCATGCGAACAGCCATGAAGCTTGCACCGGACAAGAGAACAAGGGAATTAAAGAAAATAGAAACCCAAGAGATGCGGAAATTGAGTGAACAACCTTTTTCTTTTGAAATTCAATCTTTTCCCGTTGATCATTCGATTTATGGTGCAGTAGGATATTTATTAAAAGGAGACATGACAATAGCCTACATGGGAGATTTTCGCTTGCACGGAAAACATGGTAATTTCACGCGAAGTTTCATTCAAGCCGCTCGATCTGCTTCTATTTTAATAATAGAAGGAACGCGTGCGAATGCTGAAGTTTTTGAAGAATCGGAAGAAAAAGTAGAAGAAAATTGCCTTAGCCTCATCGATGATACTGATGAGCTCGTGATTGCGGATTTTACTTCCAGAAATTTCGAACGATTAGAATGTTTTCATAACATAGCGAAAAAAGTGGGCAGGAAAATCGTAGTTCCCGCAAAACAAGCCTATTTATTAAAGGCATTAGAACAAGCGGATGGAATTAATCGACTTTCCGATGTACTCATATTCAGGAAATATAAATCGAGTCGAAACTATTGGGAAGTAAATTTCCTTGCAGAACACTACGAGCAATATATTTCTCCTCCGCAGATTTCAAAGTATCCAAACGAATATATTTTGTGTTTTTCACTATACGACATGAAACATGTATTAGACATGAGGCTAAATGGAGGAGTGTACATTTATTCCTCAAGTGAAGCGTTTGAAGAAGAAGACGTGTTTGATTTTATGCGATTGAATCAATGGCTCCGTTTTCTAAACTTTGAAATTCATGGTTTTAAAATCGAAGCTGGCCTAAATGGAACAGAAAAGCCTAAATTTTCAAAGGATTTCCATGCTTCCGGACACGCCAATAGAGAGGATTTACGAGAAACTATTGAACGGATAGATCCTGATGTTATAATTCCTGTTCATACCGACACACCCGCATGGTTTAAAAATCAATTTGATAACGTCATTTTATTAAAGGATGGTCAAAAATATCAATGTTAATTTTTATTGAATATTTTGAATCCCTTCAGTAAGAAACAATCAATAATAAATATAATATAATAAAATTAGCGATAATGACAAAAAAAGGGTGAGATATTTATCGAATTTTTATTGAAATCCGAGGTAATGAAAAAGCAAGGAGAAAAGGGATATTTGAAAAAAACATTTTTTGTCCTAAGTGTTTAAAATCCCAACTCTATAAGAACGAGGAACATGAGTATTTTACTACATATAGATGCTGGAACAAGGAATGTGATTTTAGGGATATACCGTTTGCCGACATTGAAGATAAGATTACAAATGAAGATTTTTTTGAGGGCCGATGCCCATCGTGTGGCGAACCGTTTTTACGGGAACTGAAAATCTGCGAGGAAAAAGAGGAAAGCACCTATTTATTATTGTTCAAATGTGAAAAAAAATTTTGTGGAACACATAATAATCCCTGCGTGTATGATTTAAAAAAAAGAACATGGAAGGGACAAATTCCTCGATTCATGGTATTTGAAGATCAATTAGACTCTACCGAACATGCCGAACAAATTTTATGGGAGGAGGGAAAAGCTTCTAAAAATAAAAAGGCACCAAATCATCGGAAAATTAAGGATAAGGCGATTACAGAAGAAGTAGGAGATCGACCTTCTAAACAAATTAAGAAAAAAGCCAAACAAAAAGTTCAGAACGCCAGAATGAATCGCATTTCATTACTCACTATGGATAAAATTGAATTTGAGACATATTTACGTTCTCATAAAGAAAAGATCGTGATCTTAGTTGACGTTCCCAATTTCATTCGAACCCTACATAAATTATATCCTAACAATTTTTTAGATATCTTGCGAAGAGCTCATGAATTGTTATTAAATTTCATTGGAAATTATTTTCCTTCTCAAGAAGACTACATCATTCATTATTTCTCCAAGCCCGATCCTGATTTAGAGGGTGCTAATAATTTATTAGAAAAGGGATATTGCCAGGGATCGAGTTCTGAATTTTTTCACTTGTTAGAAATCGAAAAAAGCGGGCACTTTAGCGATATTGATAATTATTTGATTGTACATGCCGTTGCTCTATTGGAACGATGTTCCCTTAAAGGTTTTGCTATTGTTAGCAGTGATAAGGATTATCTCCCCGTAATGAAAATCGCCGGTTTTAAAGATTTCAAATCGTGCATCTTAGGAATCAACACGTCAGAAATATACGAGAAACATGCTATTGGCAATATAAAATTCCTAGGGATCATGAAATATTTAAATTCAATGAAAAAAGCATGAGTTCGAGTATCTTAATATTTTAATTATTTTATTTCAATTTTTGCAAGGATGGTTGTTATTAGAAAAATTAAAAAATACTCTTTCAAGTGAAGAACTACAGTTCTAATTCATTTTATAAAAAATTTAAAGAATTTTTTTAAAAAATTAAATTTTTAAGGAAAATTTACAAACGGAAAAATTTGTACAGATTAAAAACCTGTTTTCTTTTTTTACTTGAAAAATTAAACAATTCCCGCAGCGGGGGCAATAGATTCGATCTTTATTCTTAATAGTTAAGGTTAAATTAAAAGTGAAGGTACATTTTGGATATCCGATACAACCTAGAAACGGACCATATTTTCCCTTTCGAATAACTAATTTCCTTCCACACAAGGGGCACGTGATATCGTCTTCTTGTATAATATCAATGGTGTAAGTACATTTAGGATACCCTGAGCAACTTAAGAAAGGTCCATGCTTTCCCTCAACTTTCCTTAATAGCTTGCCGCATTTGGGGCAGAATTCTGAAGGTTCGATTTGCTCACCCCGTAATATTTTTGGCATGTATTTGCTAATAATATCATCCCACATGCTTGAATCAGATACGTGAATGATTTTCAAATAAGGTCGAATTTCATCTAAAAAGAGAGAATGATTACCTTCGATCGTGAAAAGGAAGAGAAATTTTTTTCCTCGCGTGAGGGCTACATAAAAGAGCCTTCTTTCCTCCTCTAAATACTTTTTTGCTTCAAAACGTTTGACCACTTCTAAAACTGAAGAATCTTGGATTTCAGAAGGAAAACCATGGAGTCCCGACGTAATATTAATTATAATCACGTGTTCGCTTTCTGAACCCTTGGAGGCGTGTGCACTATAAAAACGCATTCCATTAACTTTACGTTCTGTAGCGATTCCATCTGCACCACATTTAATTTCTAATTGTTTTAAGATGTAATTAAATCTTGAAAGGACCATAAGTTCATTTTCTTGAATACCTTCCGAAAGCAATAATTTAATTAATTTATATACATGATGTATTTGATTTTTAATAGAATAAGAGGTTTTTTTCGATAATTCAAAAAGAGACGGAGGATTACCTAATTCTTTCTGAGATTGTACCTGTTTCTTCAATTGCTCTCTATTTTTTGAAATGAGTTCATTAGAAACTTCAATAATTTTTTTAGAACTCCGAAAATTTTTTTCTAGATAACTAATTTCGGGATTTGGAAAATAATCTTGGAAATATATAAAAAATCTAACATCGCTTCCTGTAAATTGATAAATGCTTTGCCAATCATCTCCGACGCAAAATAATTTTGTATTCGAATTTTCATTTACAAATCCTTTAATTAATTGGAGTCGTTGATAAGAGATATCTTGAAACTCATCTACTAAAACGTGTTCATAGCGATTAATATATTTTTGGGGATTTTTTTTCATGAAATCAACTGCAAGATTAATCATATCATTAAAATCTATTTTATCATGTTTTTTTAGATAATCTTGATATCTATGGTAAATCTCTAAGGCCATTCTCCCGAAAATTTGTTGCTTTTTGGAATATTTTCCCTTTTTTAGCTTTTGTTCGATGTCAGTTTCCTTATAGAAATTTGATTTAGCGATTTGGATAAAGGATAAAAGTAGATTGGCAACTTCATTCCTTTTTTCTTTGAATTCGTGGATTCGTTCAATCAATTCTTCATAAGAAAGGGGCATGAATTTTATTTCCGGATTGACTTTTAATAAATTTTGTTTTAAATTGGGAATTAAGACCTCATTATTTCTTTCAAAATCCCAAGTTTCAACTAAAGTTTGGTGATGTTTTTCAAATTGAGATAACTTCCATTTTCTTAAATTTAAATATTCTTCAGTGGTTTTAGTGAACCAAGAAGGCACCTCATGACGTTCATTTACGCCCCAATGTTCAATATAGATGTTATAATCGGGTAAATAAAAATCCGGGCGATATTCTTTTCCCTCTTCGCTTTCATCGACCCATTGAACTATCGGTTCGTATTCGAAGGTAATTCCATGCAAAAACAAAAAATTTCCAATATCTCGTTCTGAAATCGATTTAACTTCAATGTTGTTTAAGGTAGAATATTTTTTATTACGCATATATTTATAATATTCTTCTTTATCTTCAAAAGAATCATCTTCAAGATCTTGCTCAATATGAAATGCAAGATATTCGATAAATAATCCTTGAAATTCTTCTTCATCAAGAGCTCCTAAAAATATCCGGTTAATCAATTCCCTTAGTTCTTTTGCTTTTCCATCAAATAGCAGCTGAGGTTTTTTTCCTGTTTCTTCACGGATTATTTGATAGCCCAAAGAATGAAACGTAGATATGTTAATTTCGATTCCATACCATTTTTTTAAGCGATCTTCCATCTCTTTTGCCGCCACTCTAGTAAATGCCAACGCTAATATTTTTTCTTTATCAATTTTATCCTTTCTTCTTATTAAATAAGCAATTCGAGAAGTGAGAACACTTGTTTTCCCAGAGCCTGCTCCTGCAACTACAAGATTATGCTTATCATCTTTAATAATGGCAATTCTCTGTTCAATGGTCGAGGAAAATTTAATTCCATCGTCTTTTCCTTCGAAAAAAGAGTCATGTTCTTTTAATCTTCGAGCTATGAATTGCTCATTAAAGGAATTAATTTGAT
The DNA here is from genome assembly GCA_029838195.1 of Promethearchaeota archaeon. Taxonomy (GTDB): domain Archaea; phylum Asgardarchaeota; class Lokiarchaeia; order Sigyniarchaeales; family SOKP01; genus JALGVJ01. Next base: position 1,713 of record JALGVJ010000022.1, on the reverse strand, counting down.
TTTTTAAGTTTTCAATTTTTCTTGAGTATTTTTCAATTTTTTTATATAAATCGGGTACTATCCTATAAATCCATTTATTTGACACTTTAGTTTCTTGATTTAATCGCTCGAGGAATTTACTTTTCTCCTCTGCTATTAAATACGTATCTAATTTAAGAAAATCATTCCATTTAGAAGCAATTTCATTAAATGACTCTTTTTTCTGGTCAATTAGGGCGTATTTTTGTTTAAATAAATTATTAAAAATGGGCATGATTAAAATGATTTATTTTTTAGTAAAAATGTAAGTGGATTTTTTTAGTTTTGGGAATTTTCCTTTTTTATTAAAATTTTATAATAGTAAAATTCTTCAATTTCTTTACTATGAGCTAAAACATTTCAATGATTATTCAGGAGAGATTTCCTTCTCATTTAATTAAAACAGCCTTAGGATTTAAATATTTAAGATATCCTGCGAAGAGCTCATGAATTGTTATTAAATTTCATTGGAAATTATTTTCCTTCTCAAGAAGAATACATCAATTTCTCCAAGCCCGATCCTGATTTAGAGGGTGCTAATAATTTGTTAGAAAAGGGATAATGCCAGGAATCGAGTTCTGAATTTTTTCAATTGTTAGAAATTGAAAAAAGCGGCCACTTTAGCGATATTGAGGATTATCTTCCCGTGATAAGAATCGCCGCTTTTAAAGATTTCAAATCATGCATTTTAGGAATCAACACGTCAGAAATATACGAGAAATATGCTATTGGCAATATAAAATTTCTAGGGATCATGAATTATTTAAAATCTAATCCAACATAGATTAATCAACTTCTATAAAAATATTTCTTTCAATTAAATGATTTATAGAAATCAGAATTATGAAGAAAAATAATTAGGAGTTCCGGCATGTCAGTATATAAATAAAAATGTTTTTAGAAATTAATAAAATTAAATTTAGCCTTTCTTCCTTTTTTTTATTACATTATTGAAATCTATTATTTCCACTCTTCAAAGCTATTATTTTTGTGAACATTAACCTTCTTTTTCTAAATAGGAGGAAAACTTTAATTAATTGAAAAAGAAATTAATAATTAATATTAAAAAGTTCAATTTCATTAATAATTTTCAACTTCTCTTAAAAATAAAGTACAAATAACCATGCCGAATGCTTCTTCAGGTATTATTCTTAGTATAATTAATTGGAAAGGTGGTGTGGGGAAAACCACGTGTGCTGTAAATATAGCTGCTGAATGGGCAAGTATGAATTTAAAGGTTTTATTAATCGATATAGACCCTCAAGCATCCGCTTCCGCTTATATATATACGGAAAAAAAATACAAGATAGAATATTATAATCCGATATCAGAAGCTCTTAAATCACGTAGAGAGGAAGAAGTTGCAAAATCGCTGGCTCTAACTATAAATTTGGCCAAATGTTGGACCACTTTCCTCCCGTCGTTAGAGGAAACGGGAGGGTGATGGATGGATTACGGCGGCGGCGAGAGGCCACCGCATTCGAGATGAGCTTGAAGTAATAATGCCGAGAGGCGGGCGGAATTCGAGTGCCGCGTGAGATGAGGCTCGCTTGTCGTGTTGCGACCGCACGCATCGCACTTGAAATCATGGTAGGGAATGCCGTTCGCCCTCGTCCTACTCAGAGTGCCCGCTTGCTGAAAGCACGCTGCGCACGCTTGCGAAGTGAACGGGCTCACGGGAATCGTGTCCCGGTA
>JALGVJ010000021.1 GCA_029838195.1 Promethearchaeota archaeon | reverse complement strand
CTTGAGCGATTTGAATCTTGAGATGGTGGATTGGATCACCATTCAAATGTATAATTTTATTACGGAAGAAATGGGAAAAGCTTTTGCGACATTGCTTAAAAAAGAATTAAACATAGATTCCGACTTGTATTGGAAGGGGTTAGTTCGACGGCACGAAGATTTTATTCCGATGGATTATGATGATATAGCAAATCAAGTTTCTAAGATTTTAGACCATTATCATTCACGGGGTAAAAATATTTTGTTATTACCGCCCACTTTTACTTCCGACAATTTGCAAGCGTATGATGAGGCCAGGTGGCATGACATGGTGGATTTATATCAAGGTTGCGCCAGTCCGTGGAAAGCCGTGGATATCATGGCAAATGGAGATGTGGCACCCTGTCACATTTTCTATGATTTAACTCTTGGAAACTTATATGACCGTACCTTTACCGAGATTTGGAATTCCCCCCACTATGATAAATTTCGCTCACTAATTAAAGAGCGCGGATTAATGCCTATTTGCAATATCGGATGTTGTATTCTCTATTTAATGGGAAAAAAGATAAGAATTTCAAGGAAAAAAAGAAGATAATTAGCAGAGAAATAGCTTTAAGAGATTAATCCTTTTTTAAAAAAACTATTTGGTAATAAATTAAAGTAGATAGAACGGAGGAAATTAGGGAGGATCATGAATGAGGATAAGCTTTCCTTGGCAAGGATAAAGATCCGCTTTCCGGAAGAGATCTGGATTTCTCAAGTATTCAAGGAATTTAAGGATGTTCACATGGAAATATTTTATTTCCTTCCTTATGATCTGGAAAAATCGATTGGAAATGCCGTTGTTGAGATAAAACACTTTAAAATCGATGGGATCATTGAAAAAATTAAATCTCATCCGTCAGTTCATGCTTTTGACATTTTAGAGCGAGAAGAAAATAGAGTTCGCTTTAACGTGAAAACGAGAGATCCGTTCCTTTTATATGCCGTGATTAAATGTGGGGTCTTGATTGACTTTCCTGTTCGAGTAAAAGAAAACCATGCCTATTGGAAATTGATCGCACAGCGAACGAGAATCATGGATTTATTACATGTTTTTGATGAAAAAAATATAGAATACGAATTATTAAGGATTGGAAATGCCCCCAGCCAAAGTACCGAGGAAAAAAATCGATTAAATGCTGAAGAAGAATATATTTTAAAAACCGCAATAGAGACGGGATTTTTTGAAATTCCAAGGAGGATTTCGTTGGAAGATTTAGCACGGAAATTAAATAAATCGAAATCCAGCCTTAGTGTTTCATTGAGAAAAATTATCAAAAAAAAAGTGCTTACGGAGTATTAAACGGCCCCTGGTTTGATCAGTTTTCCATCCCGGCTAATGATTTTTTCTTCCACCGTTATCGAGCGATCTATTTTTGAAAGAATGGGTTCTAAAAATAATTTAATTTTTTGGCAGCAAGGGACTTCCATGAGAATTAATTCAATGCGTTTAATGGGATTCGCTCGTAAAATGTCTTCTAATTTCTGTAGATCTTGTTCTTTTAAACTTAGCATGGGACATGTCGTCACGAGAGGTTTTCCTTTCATGAATGTGCGATGAAAATCTCCAAAAGCCACTGGAGCACAATCTGCGATAATGAGTAATTCTTCTTGATTGAAATAAGGCGCCGTTGGCGCGACTAAAGTTAATTTTGCCGGCCATTGCCGGAGGGCAGAAGGAATTTCTCCTGATACAGCTCCCTCTTCCCATGGATTATCATATACAATGGGTTGAGAGGAGGGACAATTACATGAATGAGAATGAGTTCCCTCGCTTAACGCTTGTTTTATCGTGGAATCGATATCTTCTTCTTGTTGTTTCATGCGTTCAAGATGTTCGTCTACCGCTTCTTCATCAAATTCCAATGCTTCCCGTTCCTCAATTGTGAGAGCGCCTTCCGGACATTCACCAATACATGCCCCAAGCCCGTCGCAAAATACTTCATTTATCACTTTTGCTTTTCCATCAATTATCGCTAAAGCGCCTTCGGCGCATGCCACCACGCAATTTCCGCATCCCGTGCAGAGCTCTTCATCAATCTTAATGATCTTACGTTTTACTTTTTTATAGTTTGCTTGGGTCATGTGTAAAAATAAATTACAACACGTTATATTTTTAATTCCGAACATGTTCTTTAAACGAGTATTTTTACTCTAAGGATGGGTTTAGAACGTCGTGGAAGAAATCTTAAAAATCAGTTGAATTCAGTGAAGATTGAACAAATCGAGCACTTATTCCTTCATGAATAATCCCGATTTAGATGGTAAAAGATTAAGAAACATTATTAAACAAGGGACGATGCACTAAATATTTCTACAATGCTCTATTTTTATGAAATCCATTAAAATAATAAATATTTAAGGTTAAATCATCGTGAATAAGAGCTTAAGAGCTTATATTAATTAAATTTTTAATTTTTCCATTATTACTTATTAGTAAGACATCACTAATAAATCAAAAACAGGTAAAGGGGTTTCTAATGACGGAAGGAAAAAAAGAGGAAAAAAAAACTAAGCAAGGAAATAAATCTGATGAGAAAAAAGAAGCTTCTAAAAAAAAATCAGATGAGGCTATTAAGAAGAAATCGAGAGAAAAAAAGGAGGATATAAAACTGTTGGAGGAAAAAGAACACGGCGTTTTAGAATTCTTTTCAAAAGATGATTTGGTAAAAAAATGTAATGAGTTGGAAGCTCGAATAAAAAAGTTACAATCCGATATAGACGCTTTGAAAAAAACGCTAGAAAAAGAACAAGAAGAGAAAAAAAAGTGGCAAGATAGATACATTCATCTCCAAGCGGAATTCGAGAATGCTCAGAAACGCTGGGACAAGGCAAAGCAAGTCCTTAGAACTCAGACTATTGCTAACGTGATTCAGAGTTTCTTGCCGTTATATGATTCCTTTCAAAAAGCTTTAGAAAATGATAATCCGGAAAATCATCACCTCAAGGGATTTTATCAGCAATTTATGGGGATCTTGCGTTCTTACGACGCTAAACCCATGAATACAAAGAAGAATGATCCCTTTGATTATAGCTTACATGAGGCCTTAAGTTCAATTGAACGGGAAGATCTTCCCAATAACAGTATCATCGACGTAATTCAAGAAGGATGGAAAATCGGTAAAGATGTAATACGATATGCTAAAGTCATCATTTCAAAAAAGCCAAAACCTCCTGAACCTGAACCGGCAGATAAACCTGCCGAAAAAGAATCGGAACAAAAGGAAGTATCAACAGAAAAGGGAGGAGGAAAAGAATTCGAAAAAGAAAAATTGAAAGAAATGGACCAGTCAACCGAAGAAAAAGAAAAATCGGAGGAAATTCCTTCGAAAGAAACCATTCAAGAATCTGCCTCTAATATAACTGAGAACGATGAAGAACCAAAAAAAGAAAATGTCAAAAAAGAGGGAAACTAAACATATAGAACACGAGTGAGAATATAATAAATCATGAACTAAATCAACATTTTTTTAGAGAACAATTGAACCTATTGGACCATGTAATGGAGTAACTCGTTCATTCTTGTTATTTCCCTACTTTTTACTCATACATCACGGATAATCTTTTTTTATTTAATAATGAGTAAGGTTTTATCTTTATATTCCATTATTATGTATATAGAAAAATAAATGATTAAATTATAACAAGAAAAAAAGAGAACTACACAAAATGTCAGAAGAACCTCAACTCCCTCCTATTCCAGACATAGGTATTGATGCCATTACCCGAAAGAAGCGGTTTTACGAAAAGATCAACACGGTGGTGAAATGCGGGAACTGCCATGAAAACTATACGAGAGAATTCAAGAAGGGGGATTATACCTTTAAAAAGCTCTCGGGAGAATCATGTCCAAAATGTAATGAGGGGCAATCTCTCATGATCACCGAAATTTTTTCAGAATGGATTGATCCAAAGAAGGAAAAAAAGAAAAAATAAGTTAAATGCTCAATAAAGAATTAGAAAATTTAATTGATAAAGCAGTATCTCGGGATTTCATCATCCATGAAATTTCAGAGAAAGACAAAATCACGGATTCTTATAAAGCCTTACAATTTACTTTAACCTTTAATAATATTACTATTGAATACCAGCGGAAGGTGGAAAGCGAACGGTTTCCCGTCATTCCTAAATTTCAATTTTTATTTGGGTTTTATCCTCGAGATGGGCTATGCTTGTTTGTTAATAAGCAAGAACATAAGAAGGCACTCTGTGATGGTCCCTTGGAACAAATTAATAAAAGCTGTGTTCTAATTCATTCTTTAATGTATTTATTAGTTCCCTCCGACCGATTTGAAGTCTATTCTTATCTTCCTGCGTGCTGTGAATTAAACTGTCCCAATAGTCCCAAGCAATATAATCTTCGCATAAAATTATTTGAAAAAGTATAAATAATTGGATGGTATTCTCCATAAAGCTATAGATTTTCGAGAATTTAGCTCTTGTACCGAATTTCCTCCTTTATTTTCGTATTTTAATAAATCTTCATTAGCTAAAATTAGTTTAATTTGAAGGATATAATTTTATTAATAATATGATTTCCCTACAAGCATGATTATATTGAAACAAATAATTTGAAATCGATAGATATTAATATTTGATTTAAAATTTATAACATGATAAATATGTCTCTAAATCAAAGTAAAAATTTTATAGGGGGAAACCTTCTACGTGGCCTAGGATATTTCCTTTTTATTTTAGGCTTAATATTTTTGATCGGGTTTTTAATTGGAAGCATGCTTTTTGGATTTCATGTGACGATAACCTTAATTATTATTATCATCTTGCTCCTCGTCATGGGTTTCTTTTGCACGGGAATATATATAATTCCTGAGTGGATTCGGGTTCCTACTTTATTATTAGGTAAATTTAGGAAAATGCGTGGTCCCGGCTTGATTTGGTTAGTTCCTTTTGTATATAAGATCCCTTTTTCTTTAGATATCCGAATAATCACTACGACTTTTTCTGCGGAGCAAACCCTAACAAAAGATAATGTACCAGTCAATGTGGATGCGGTGTTATTTTGGCAAGTAATTGATCCATTTAAAGCATCGATGCGAGTACAAGATTATAAAACGGCGATTTCATGGGCAGCTCAAACATCTCTACGCGATATTATTGGAAAAACAGAATTAAGTCAAATGCTAATAGGTCGTGAAGAAATGTCTCATGAACTTGAGAAAATCATTGATGAGCGCACGGAAGAGTGGGGCGTGAAATCAATTTCAGTAGAAATTAGAGATGTTGTCATCCCTAATGCATTACAAGATGCAATGAGCCGACAAGCTCAGGCAGAAAGAGAGCGCATGGCACGCATAATTTTAGCAAGCTCAGAAGAGCAAATTGCGAATAAATTCATTAATGCAGCTCATATTTATGAAAGTGATGAGGTGGCATTAAATTTGAGAGCAATGAACATACTTTATGAATCAATGAAAGAAAAGGGAGCTTGGATTATTGTCCCTTCAGATATGGTGAACATACTCGGAGGAAGATTTAAACATCTGAGTGAGTTTAAAAGAGAAAAGAGTGAAAACAAGAATTAATTCTAAAAAAAAATATTTAGAATGTTCTAAAAGGAAAGCAAGCAATCTATTTCATTTTTAAATTATTTTTATTTCATTGCATGAAATTTCGATTTATTTTTATTTTAAACTACTTTCATGAAATGAACGATCCCATGACAATTACATGCGGTAGAGATTATAAATTGAGTTTGTTTTTTTATACGACGTAAAGAACTCGTAAGTGCATTTAAAATGAATTCTATTTCAGTACCTAAAAAACCTCCTAAACCTGGTATTATTTGATGACTTTCTGCGACCACGCAAAACCGTGAATCTTCATTCTCTTCCACTCTAATCAAATCAGGCGTGTCCAAGAGATTTTTAAGATAGGTAATCATGGGGATGGATTTTTCACGTTTAAAATGAGGGCAAAAGGTAGGAGGTCCCGGGCAATAGTCGGGGCAAATTTCTGTTAGCCTTGCATGTGATAAATAAATTACTCCTTGTTCAAAATTAACACCTAAGATAAATTCTTTTTTCATTAAATCAAGATAAGATTTAGCGAGTTCTGGGGAGGCCTTTAATCGAATTCCATGCTCAACTAAAAAATTTTTTATTAAAACCAATAATAAATGCACGGGAAGTACCGGAATAATAAATTCTGGGGTCACGCACTTCACCATGCTATTAATTGCCGCAATATCCGAATTTAAAAAAATCATCGTACCTTCATTCACGGAATCTAATTTGGATAAAAATTCTTCCAAATCATCCGTTTGGAAAACTGCATGTTTTGCGGCCTTACAATCAGAATTAGCATCTATTAAAAGCGTTTTATATCCTTTTTTAAGGGCGTATTTAACCGCAATCTCGCCAAATTTTCCACCTCCGGCAACGATCAAGTAGTCGTTATTCATTTTCTTCTTGCGGCCCTCAGTTCCTTGCCAATTCATGATTTGGGATTCTCTAATAATTTAATAATTTTATTTGCCATGGAATAAGGATCTAAAGATTTATTTTTGACTTCTCTCATGTAAGCATCTATTTTATCATCCTTTTCAAGAAGCTCTTCTATTTTTTTTATTAATTTGTATTTTACGATTTGTCTGGTTTCACTTTTTATTCGATTTTCTAAGTATTTGGATATTAATCCGCTTTGGTTTAAAAAATTACGATGCCTCTCAATGGCTTTCATGAGCTCATCAAAATTCTCTCCAGTCAACGAATTTACTTTGAGAATTTCAGGTATCCAATGATTCCCTTTTTCGGATGATTTTTGGTTATCATGGTTTTCATATCGATATTTCAAGTTCAATTCTAACATTTGTTGAATCTCTGCTACTTTCCTATCTGCGCCAGGTAAGTCCATTTTATTTACTACAAATATATCCGTGATTTCCATGATTCCCGCTTTAATGGTTTGAATATCATCTCCCAATCCTGGCACCAATAGCACGAGAACCGTTGCTGCAGAGTGGAAAATATCAACTTCACTTTGTCCAACGCCTACTGTTTCAATAATTATAATATCGCATCCATACGCATCAAGAATCTTAATGACATCCTCTGTCGCTCTTGACAACCCTCCTAGCTGGCCTCTATTTGCCATGCTTCGAATAAAAACATTTTTCACGGAAAAACTTTCCTTCATTCGAATTCTGTCCCCTAATAGAGCACCTCCCGTTAATGGAGAGGAAGGATCAATACATATGATTCCAATTTTTTTCCTTAACGCAATCAGTTTCTTGGTAAGGGCCGCAATAAAGGTGCTCTTTCCGCTTCCTGGGGCTCCCGTTATCCCTAGAACGTAGGCATTTCCTGTCTTGTCATAAATTGAATTTATCACTTTTTCAGCTAATTCAATATCATTTTCTACTAATGTCATTAAGCGTGCAGCGGAACGCGCATCTCCTTTTAATAATCCATCAATTAAGCTTTGAAAATCCATGTTCTTTATCTTTTCACGTTTTCTTGAACAAACTTTACAATTTCCTTCAGAGGCGTGCCCGGTCCATGAAATCCCTTTAAACCATGCTGTTCTAAAAAAGGTTTATCTTCATCGGGAATGATGCCACCCACTGCAACTAAAACATCATCAATCCCATTTTCTTTAAGTTTTTCCATGATAAGAGGGCATAAAGCTTTATGGGCTCCTGATAAAATGCTTAACAACACGGCATCAGGATCTTCTTGGATAATGGTATTTACGATATCATTGGGCGTTTGATGGAGCCCAGTATAAATAACTTCCATGCCAGCATCTCGTAGCGCTCTTGCAATAACTTTAGCGCCCCTGTCATGCCCATCAAGGCCCGGCTTGCAAACCAGCACTTTAATTCTTCTTTCTTTCATTTTATCCGTGAAAAATGATGTTGGGTTACTAATTGATGTGCATAAAAAAAATAGAACTAATTAGAATTTTATTAAATTTCATTAAGATAAAGAATTATGAAAGAATTAAGAATGGAAAAAATTTGTCAAGGTAATAGTTGCGAAATGAGGAGACAAATTTCAAGAGTTCTTTTAGGTTCTTACGTGTTTTCTTTTAAATCTTTCCCGTTTAAAAAATCAACGCACTTCATTCTCAATGGGAGATTAAAACCGAAATAATTTATCATGACCTTTTAAGAAAAACCAAAAATTACAAGCAGAAAATGAAAAAGTCGAGCGGGAGCGGGGCAGAAAAAATCGGGAATAAATTAAAAAATAGAATCCTCTTGATAGGTGCCAAATACTTCTTTTAATTGATTAATGATTTCCCCTATTGAGGCATAAGTTTTCACGGCTTTTAAAATGTAAGGCATTAAATTTTCCTCGCCCATGGCGGCTCGTTTTAAATCTTCTAAGGCTCTTTTTACGGCAGAATTATCTCTTTGGGATTTTACTTCGATTAATCGTTCTATTTGCTTTTTAGCCACTTCTTCATCGATTTTCAGGATGGGGACAGAACAAGGTTCTCTGAGTTTGAACTGGTTAACACCCACGATAATGCGCTCTCCATTTTCGACTTCTTGTTGATATTTATAGGAAGCATTAGCAATTTCTTTCTGAAAAAAATTTGCCTTGATGGCAGGAATGACGCCCCCTAAATTTTCAATTTTATCGAAATATTTTTCCGCCTCTTCTTCCATCTTGTTTGTAAGCCATTCGACATAATAAGAACCAGCAAGTGGATCAACAGTATCAATGACCCCTGATTCGTGGGCAATGATCTGTTGGGTTCTCAAGGCAATTTTTACGGCTTTTTCGGTAGGCAAGCAAAGAGCTTCATCATGCGAATTGGTATGAAGCGATTGAGTTCCTCCGAGCACGGCAGCTAAAGCTTGAAGCGTGACACGAACAATATTATTTTCCGGCTCTTGGGCAGTAAGAGACACGCCAGCTGTTTGAGTGTGAAATCGTAATCGCATGGATTCTAATTTTTTTGCCCCATATTTTTCTTTCATGTGACGGGCCCAAATTCTCCTGGCCGCGCGATATTTACATATTTCCTCAAAAAAATTATTATGTGCATTGAAGAAAAAAGATAAACGGGGAGCGAAATCATCAACATTGAGCCCTCGTTCCATCGCCGCTTCAACATAAGCAAACCCGTCGGCCAAGGTGAAAGCCAGTTCTTGGACGGCTGTTGCCCCTGCTTCCCGAATGTGATATCCGCTAATGGAAATCGTATACCATTGAGGTACGTACCTTGTACAATATTCAATCGTGTCCACAATTAGTCTCATGGATTGTTCAGGGGGGAAAATCCACGATTTTTGAGCGATATATTCTTTTAAAATATCATTTTGAATAGTACCTCTTAATTGGTCGGGAGAATGACCTTGTTTTTCCGCAACAGCGATGTACATGGCGAGTAAAATGGAAGCAGGGCCGTTAATGGTCATGGACGTTGAGATTTTCGATAAATCTATCCCATCAAATAAGATTTCCATGTCTTTTAAAGTATCTATGGAAACGCCTTCTTTTCCGATTTCTCCTAAGGCTCTCTCATCCGTCGCTTCATAACCATAAATAGTATGGAGGCTAAAAGCTACACTCAATCCTGTTTGACCATTTTCAAGTAAAAATTTATATCTTTTATTCGTTTGCTCTGCCGTGCCAAATCCAGCGAATTGGCGCATGGTCCAAAGCCGACCACGGTACATGTTAGGATAGGCACCCCGCGTGAAGGGATATTGTCCCGGAAATCCTAATTGTTCCATGTAATTAAAATCCTTTAAATGAAGTGGCGTGTATAACCGTTCAATTTCAATATCAGAAAGATTCTTAAAAGACCTTCTTGCTTCTTTTTCACTATAAGATTCTTCTTCCCATTTTGTTTTGGCTTCTTCGAGATCTTTTATTTCTTTTCCGGATAATTCGGTCATTATTAACACTTTCTTTAGATAATTCAAAGAAAGAAATATTCTATACTTAATAATTTTTTTCCATTCTTTAATTGATATTTACATTTTAATGCTATCGTGAACTGGCTAAGGGGCGTTTCACGAAATTCCACAAAAGAATTAGAATGGAATATTCCCATTTTAACAAGGAAAGGACTATATAAGAAATCAAATTCAACTCAATTCCAATTATAAGCTTGAAAAAATCTTAATCACGGTTCATTTTATAAGCAAATACTTTTTCCATGTTTCATCACCCGTTAACTCACGGCTCTATAAGCTTCTTTAATGGCAGAACAGCCTCCACATCGCACGCAGCCTGCTTTAAATTCTAGTGGATTTACGCCATGATTTTTCATTAAGGTTCCCGCTAATTCATAAAGTTTTAACAACCTTTCATAGTTGAGTGGAGGAACAATGGGTTTTTTTGAAGGAATGGGGCGTACTGGCGTGATAAAGGGAATAATACCAAGGGAAATCACGTGCTCTAAATTAAGAATAAAATCCGCATTAAAATCTTCCAATCCAGCTAAGATAAAGGTTTCTACTTGATTTTTACCAAAAATATCTAAAGCATGGGTCCAATTCCGTTCAAACTGGTCGCGAGGAACATGAGCCTTTCCGGGCGTGAACCGTTTTCTTAAATTTTCATTAAAGATTTCAATATGAATGCCAATGGTATCTGCTCCTGCTGATTTTAACTCATTAATGTATTCTAAATCTTTTAATGGTTCGATTTGCACGTGTAAGGGAATAGTGGGATGATCCTTTTTTAATTTCTTAAGGATTTGGACATATCGTAACGCGCCCTTCCCTTTTTCAGCGGTCGTTCCACTGGTTAAGGTAGCATGAGAACATCTATTCTCTTTTATTGCAGCGGCCATTACTTCTGAGAGTTGCTCAGGAGTTTTTTCTTCTATAGTTGCTCCATTTTCTAAAGACAGTTGAATTCCACAGAATTTACATGCTTCTCCGCATGTCCAATAGGCGCATTTTTGATAGATGGTGGTAGCCAAGCAATCAACTCCATGTACCAATGCGATTTTTTTCATCTCAATTCCATCGCTAGTCTTGCGATCATAAAATCTTGGATTATTGACCAAGATTAATTCAGCAAAAACATTATTTTGGTGCCGATCAAGCACTTGAAAAAACTCTCCTTTTTTTACTCCCAAAGATAAATTTGTATGCTCATTCGAATCCCATAGAGCCACGTTAACGAGGGTTTGATCTTTAAATAAAAAATATCTCCCCCCTAACGGACCAGCTCCTCCTTTTCTACCATACCCTAAATTTATCCCTTGTTTTTGATAATAGGTGACGAGATCTGGATTTAAATAAACCCCCTTACAGAGTAATTCCGTTTTTTTCTCCAATACTTGATAATCGTCCATCACGGTTCTCTCGAAATTTTTACTTAAAATAGTAATTTTAATTGGGTCATTACTCTTTCCATTCGCATAGTATCTTATTGAATGAATGTGTTTGAACCAATAAATTTTTATGGCTTATGCTCCATATAATTAAAATTGGCTCTTGAATGAATTCTCATGAAAAACTTTTTTTCTAAAGAATCGTTTTTTTTTCTAACTCTAACTAAAAATTTTGACAAATTGTCCCATTGTAACATGGACATAAAAATAAAAAAAATTGGTGAAAAAAATGGCTCATAGACGCCCTTGGAAGTGTTATTCCCGCTGGACGAGACGCCCTTATCAACATAAAAGAAGTGCAAACCATCGCCGAGAGTATGCGCGAGGAGGAGCTCAATCAAAAATTCAGAGATACTGGGGAGGTAATAAATCCATTCCTTGGGAGGAATGGGATCTTGTAGTGGGATTAATAGTTACTAGGAATGTTCAAATATCATCCAATGCTTTAGAGGCAATTCGTATTTCCATTAATGGAATGCTCATGAAGAAATTAGGAAGACAAAATTTTCGTTTGAGAATCCGTCCCATACCCTTCCATAAAATTAGGGAAAATAGAATGCTTGCATTTGCTGGAGCAGACAGGGTTCAAACGGGCATGAGAAAATCATTTGGAAGGGCTACAGGTGTATGTGCTCGGGTGCGAGTGGGATCCGTCATCGTGGATGTTGGAACTTCCTTGAAAAATCTCGCTATCGTACGGGATCGACTTAGAGTAGCAAGCATGAAGGTTCCGTGCGAATGCCGCGTGGTTCTTCTCAAATATAGGGAGGCGGAGTTCTTAAAAAAAGCGGGTTTGCCCTTATACGATTCGAAGAAAAGAAGGGAAATCCCACTCTATGAGGTTTCACTTGAAACTGCAGAAACATGATTTTCAATTTTACTTTACCTTCTTAATCGGTCTTATTTTTATCACGTTCTTTTAAAAAATATAATATATTTAGAGAATTTTCTTCTTTTACAAAAGGGAAAGCTGAGCAAAATGTTGATTCTTTTCTCAAATCCCTTTACTTAAGATATTAGTGTAATTCTAATTAAATTTTATTCAAGTAAAATTATACTTTTAAGAAATGATCCTCTTATCTTCTTATAGATCTGATATTACTTTCCAAGTAGGAATGAGCCGTGAAAAACCTTCAGCCGTTTTTTAATCCGAAAAGTATTTTGATCGTGGGCGTTTCAAGACAAGCCTATACGTTCAGTTTTACCATCGTGAAGAATTTACTCGAAATTTTTTACAAGGGAAAGTTATATATAATTAATCCTAACGCAAACGAAATATTGGGGCTTAAATCGTATCATTCATTTAAAGAACTCCCTGAGATTCCCGATCTTGCTGTAATCGTATTAAGTAGCAATATCTTGGAAATATTAGAACAATTAGGGCAATTCGGAATTAAGTATGTTACAATCCAATCCGAATTAAAACCTGGGGTTGATCACGTCTCATTTATGGAAAAATTAAACATGATATGTGAAAAATATGGGATCACGTATTTAGGCCCCTCCATGATCGGTATAATTAATTTCATCGATAATTTCACTACCTCGATGATTCCTGTTCGTCAACACATCATGAAATCCAATAAGGCCATTCAAGAAGGGATTAGTTTTATAGCTCAATCGGGAGGTTTAGCAGGAGCATTAGGGTGGTGGATGCCGCTTCAAAATTTACCCATATCTAAAGTAATTCACGTGGGTAAAGGTTTTCACGTGGATGAAGCCGATTTTTTAGAATATCTCTTGGAAGACAGTACCACAAAAGTCATTTCTCTCTTTTTAAGAGAAATTTCAAATTCCTTAGTTAATGTTGTAAAAAAAATAACACCCATTAAACCCATTCTTTTTTTCCACGTGGGGAAGGAAGAAGAAAGGGAAAAATTATTAATAGAAGCAGGCGCTATCCCCGTAGCAAATTATATTGAGCTGTTTGATATTGCCAAAATATTTTTATGGTGTCCGGAACCACGAGGCACGAGATTAGGAATCATTGGCCCCTCTTCTGGTGCCATCCATTTAATCGTGAAAGAAATGCGAAAACAAAAATTATCCTTGGCAAGACCCAATAAAAAATCTCAGGCAATTATTTTAAACAAAATCGGAGGAAGTACCTGTGAATATGGCAATCCCGTCGATTATTGGCCTCCAGAAAAGTTTGTAGGTGTTAAAATCTGTGGAATTTATAACACTTCGGCAACCACTCTTTTGAGTGATGACAATGTAGACGGATTAATTTTGGCTCTTGAGTTTTTTCTTGAAATAGAATTTGATTTCGGCATTTTCCAAAAAATACAGCAAGATTATCCAAATAAACCCATAATCGCCATTTTAGTCCAAGCGGAACGGGAAGGCTCAAAAAGAGTGTTAACTACGGCATCGGAATTGAAAATACCCGTGTTTGAAAACGAAGTGGAGCGTGCAGTTCGAGGATATCGCTTACTTTACGATTATTATTCAAAAATAAAAAAGAAATAAATATGCTATTTTAATCTTCAAAAACGTCTTTTAATTCCCCAGGAACTTCCACTTTTTCATCCATTTTTGAAAGAGCATATATCTTTTCTCCACACTTACACGGAGCTCCCTCAAAAAGATAAAATTTAAACTGATCTTTCCAAGTACTTTCATGAATATCTTCTATTTCCACAATCTCTCCGCATTTACAGTAAATCGCCATCTCTTCAGAATAGGCAGGGATTATCTCTGTAATTTTTTTTGAAATCTTTTGAAATTCTGAATCATTCAAGACATTATTTATTTTTTCCGCTAAATTATCTTTTAGTGCCGGAACGAAGGAAGATATCACGCCATCTTTCCCCTTCATTTCAGTTAAAATAATGAAATTTTTCTCCGGTTCTTGCGATGAAATTTTTTCAGCTGAGGGGCGTGCTCTTGGCTGATATGCTTGTTTTAACTCTTCGGGTATGGGAAATGGTTCCATTCCTTCAGGATATTCAAAATGATAATAATACTGCACGCCTCCGCCTCTCATTCTTTTTTGCGTTATTAACTTTAAATTTTCATAATCTTGACTATATAGCATGAACTTGAAAATCTGCAATGGAGCCTTCATTTCAAGAAGACTCGATCGCAAGTTAGCGAGAACATCTCCCGTAAAACCTTTTAAGATCATGATATCTTCTCGATTTTCCATGTAAAAGTCATTTCTATGCTCTTCTTTAAAGGTAAACCATTGTTTCATGATCCTCCCCCGTATTATCTGTGGAATGAGGCAGAAAAAGCATAATAGAGGAAAAATAATGAAATAAAAATTCCCAATCTGCAAGAATGTTAACAAAATTAAAACCCCAAACATTGGAAGGGTAGTCAATAGGCTATATTTCCTCATCTTTTTATCAAAGGATTCTTTAATCCCATTATTTCGTGCTAATTCTTCGGCTTTCTGTTTTAATTTATCCAAAATACTAGGTATCTGCTTATCTTCGAAACTTTTTTTAATTAACTTGTCCTCCTCACTTCTTTTTTCTAAGATGTTCATGCGCTCATTTAATTCATGCTTGTAGCTATTCAATTGTTTATCTTTATAAATGAAATCTAGGGGCTGTTCAGAAAAATAGTCGGTAAAACGGGCAATAAATAGCTTATGTTCAATGGATTGAATGTCTTCTGGTTTCAATCCTAAGGCTTCTTGAAGGATCTGGGCTTGAGTCTTTTTTACGGGCTTCTTTTTCTCTTCTGTTTTTTGTACTTTATCCTCTGAGGCCTCCGAACTTTTAAATCCTTTCTTTTCTTCGTCTGACATGATGTAAATAAAAACTAATTCTTTCTAGAATTAAAGATATAAATCTTAAAAAGGTTTTTAACTTTATTATAAAAATAAATTATTTCTAAATCAAATTGCTAATATTGCTCGATTAAAGTGGAATAAACATGAAGGAGATAATTTATTTTGGTGATGACGTGTTTCTCCATGATTTTTCTGATAACATCGATATTTATCATGCGAAGGACCCCATGCGTCCCCTTGAAAATGCAAGAAATGCGATAAAAGAAGCCATTGAAAATCCAATAGAATCAAAAAAACTCGGTGAATTAATCACTAATGCTAGTGAAATTTCCATTTGTTTTGATGATATCTCGGTTCCCTTGCCCCCAATGAAAAAAGATGTAAGAGCCCTTGCCGCAGAAGTAATTGTTGAAAAATTAACGGATATTGGAGTAAAAAAGGAAAACATTCGCTTTACATGCGCAACGGGACTTCATCGAAAATGTACTCCACGGGAATTAAAACATATGTTGGGGAAAAAAATATACACTGCATTTAAATCTCAAATATATAATAATGATGTTAGCAAGAAGGATAATCACGTGTCCTTAGGCAAGCTAACCACGGGAGAAGAAATTAGAATGAACAAGTTGGCAGTCGAGGCGGATTTAATAATCTATTTGAATATTACGTTTACTCCTCTTAATGGTGGGTGGAAATCCATCATCGTGGGTTTAGGTGATTTCACTACGATTATTCCCCATCATTCGCCCGAAATATTAAAAGAAGGTGCATTCATGGATCCTGCTAACTCTCGTTTGCATGAAATGATCTGGGAAATGGGAAGAATGATAAAAGATAAATTGACCATTTTTACCGTGGAAATGGTATTAAATACACGATTTTATACGGGAATTTTCGAAAAAATTTATCAACCATTAAAGTCTCCCGATTCAAAAGTTCCTCTATGGCGCAAGATTGCCTTGCGATTTTTAAAATTCATGCCTCACACTTTCAAGGCCTTCGTTCGAAAACGATTAAAAGCGGGTTATGAATTAATTGGAGTGTTTGCGGGAGAGATTGAAAAAGCTCATGAAAAAGCTTTAAGTTTACTTCATGAACAACTTGTTGTCCCCATTAAACATCAATACGATGTGATCATTTATGGCGTGCCAAATGTTTCTCCTTACAATATCGGGTCATCTTTAAATCCCTTGCTTCTACACGCTCTTGTTTCGGGATACCTCTATAACATGTACATTGGAAAGCCGCCCCTAAAAAAAGAGGGACTCATTATCATCTCTAATCCTGCTAATGAAAAATTTGATAAAAAACAACATCCCTCCTATTACGATTTTTATGAAAATGTCTTACGTCAAAAACCTGATATCTTTAATTTAAAAACCATTGAACAAGAATATTTACATGATAAAAAATATCTGAAATTATATAAGGAAAATTTTGCTTATCACGGCACCCATGCGCCTATAATTTATTATTGGGGCGTCTTGGGACTTTTAAATGTGAGTAAAATTATCGTTGCCGGAGCAAAAAATCAAAAGGTCATTACTACTTTAGGTTATCAAGCTACCAAAAATTTAGATGAGGCAATTAAATTAGCTAAGAAAATGAAAGGAAACGATTGTTCCATGGCATATTTCTGCATCCCACCCATTTTCATTGCCAAAACGGAATGATATTGAAAGGGAATTCATTTTTTAAATTTAAAGATGAAATTAAAAGAAATTCTTCCATTTTATCTATTATTTGCGGGAAAAAGAAAGTAAGGAGAAGGAAAATATTCACTTGAATTACTTTAGGATTTAATAGGGCACGTTAACTACTTGTTTTACGTCCGGGACGTATTGCTTTATGACTCGTTCAATTCCAAGCTTCAAGGTCTCCTGGGCGTACATGCAGCCCGCACAGTGTCCCATTAACCGTACTTTAACGGTTCCATCATCTCCTATGTCCACTAATTCTACATCTCCTCCATCCATTTGTAATTGCGGACGGATTTTATCAATTATCTGTTTTATTTTTTCTTTATCTACCATTTTATTCACTTATCTAGTCCATTAATCATGTTCTATATTATATAAAACGATATTACCTATTAAAATCGTACGATTTTATTTCATGAATGATTAGCCATGTTTATTTTTTTTTTAATTGATTCACTTAAGAAATATAAATAAAATAAAATTAAGGGTTTTCGACTTTGATAATAGAGCACCTTGTTTAATATTTCTAAACAATAAATTCAAGTAGCATGTCAGCTTTAGTATAATCAAATTTCTCTAAAACATCTTAAATTATAACGAACATGAAAGAAGAAAGAGGAGAAAATTCAGAACGATTATTTATTCGAGAATTAAATGAAGCTCGCAAATTAATGCAAAAGGATCGATATGGAGAAGCAATTAAAATTCTCGATAAATTAAAGAAAATTGAGCGGGAAGGTGATTTCGATTATAATTTAACCCACTCATTGTATCAGTTAGATTCAAATGCACGTTCCCTGTATAATCAAAAGATTCTTTTGAACATTCTCAATGAATTTTCACATTCAAGAGAATCCATTTCCTTTGAAGAATTGAATCATCATGTTCGAGAGAAGAAACAATTGATAATGGATAATTCTCTCATCAAGAGGGAAATCGAAATTCTAATTTTAAGAGGAGAATTCCCCGGTATGATTAGAGGAGAATCCATAATATTTTCCCAAAATCCTTCTAACCTTCATGATAAGGATTTATAACCATCAAACTTCTTGCTCGCCTCATGGATGAGAAAAAATCTTGCCTTTTATATAATTTCATGTAAACACATTAAAAAAAATAAAAGCATGAGCAAGAAATGATCTTAGACCCCTTAGAGAAAATTATTAATTTAAAAATTGTCTATTTTGGTCCCGCACTCTCTGGTAAAACGACGTCCCTAATTGCATTATTTTCACATTTTGGAAATAAAAATGAAGTAATTAGCATTGAAAATTCCCTTAGAAGAACGCTATTTTTCGATTATGGTACCATCAAATTTCAGAATACGGATTGGTTATTAAAAGTACACGTGTATAGCACGACCGGTCAAGACTTTTATTTAGTTACTCGTCCAATTACGCTGCGTGCAGTTGATGGTATTATTTTTATCGTGGATTCTCAACGTTCTGCATATAGAAGAAATATAATCTCATGGAATGAATTAAATTCGTATTTTGGAGAAAGAAGCTTTGAATTACCAATCGTAATTGCCTTTAACAAGCAAGACTTGCCTGAGAAATTTGAAATATCTAAGTTTTTAGAAGATATCAATCATGCGAAATATAAGAATGTATCCGTTAAAAAAACGATTGCCGTAAACGGAGAGGGAATTTTAACTTGTTTCGAAGAGATTTTGCAATTGATTTTTACGGGAACATATCATGCCAATGTGATTACATCAGTTTCTCAACGAACTTAGTTTCTTTCTTTCTTTTATTTTATACCCTCTAATTCGTTACAAAAAAATTCTTCTCTCATTCTCTCTCTTTAGAAAAAAAAGCACGTATAGATAAACTTGAGTTAATGATGAAACTCAATCCTTTTAAAAATAGAAAGTTAAGTATATCGAAAAATCAATTTCTTTTGCCAAGAATCTTGTTAAATAAGAATTAATTGAAACAATAAATTCTCATATTGAGATAAATTCAGCGTTAATTTAAACCATCTAAGTAATAATTAAATATTTAAAAGTTTTTAAAACAATTAATTACTAATGCAGATTTATAAAATTAATATCAATCCTTTAATGAGAGATGATATTTAGCTCATGAGTCTTTCCTTGTACATTAAGGATTTAAAAGAGATTTCGAATAAAAACGTGGAAGTCGTAGGCAATAAAGCCGCCAATTTAGCATGTTTATTGAGGAATGGATTTAAAATTCCAGATGGCTTTGTTTTAACTACGAGTGCGTATCAAGAATTTTTGCAATTCAATGATCTTGAGATGAAAATTCACGAGTTCTTATCCAAAATAGATCATTACAATGCAGAATCTTTGGAGCGCCAAGCGGAAGAAATTCGAAATGCAATTGTAAAAGGAACAATTCCACCTTCCATCGAAGCCATGGTAAAACAGGAACTTAAAAATCGAAAGTTTTCTGAAGTTGCCGTGCGTTCTTCCGCTATAGCAGAAGATTTGCCTAAAGCTTCCTTTGCGGGACAATATGATACCTATTTAAATTTAAAATCGGTGGAGCAAGTCCTCCTTCATTTAAAAAAATGTTATGCGTCCGCATGGACTGCTCGAGCAATTTCCTATAGACATGCCCATCAAATCCCTCAAGAGAAGGTAAAACTTGCCTCAATCATTCAAAAAATGATACCGGCGAGATGTGCGGGCTTGCTATTTACCATGAATCCCATGACGTTTAAAACACATGAAATGATCGTGGAATCTAATTTTGGATTAGGAGAATCAATCGTTGGGGGAACATGCTGTCCCGATCAATATATTGTGGAACGTAAAAAATCGAAAAAAGGAAAAGAAACCTTTAGGATCCTCAATAAACGAATTGGAAATAAAAATATCGCAATAATCCCAAAAAACACTGAAAATGAACATGGTACGGAAGTTATCCATCTAACCGAAGAAGAAAATAAAACCTCTTCACTAACGACGAGCCAAATTCTCGAACTTGCGCGAATGGGCGTAAAAATAGAAAAAATTTTTAATGGAATACCCCAAGATATAGAATGGGCAATTGATGAGAGAAACAACTTCATACCCTTACAAGCACGACCGATTACCATTTTGAAAAAACCTGAGCATAGCAAACAAGAAGCAATCATGTGGAGCAGAGGATATTCGGACGATTACTGGAATGATAATGTATCTCCCCTATATTTTGAACTTTTAGGAGATCCTCTTACAAAAATCGTGAACATGGAATTAAATTCCATTATGGGTTATAAAAGAATGGACAAGCGGCTCTTAAAATTGTTTAAAGCTCACGTATATTTTAATTTAAACGTATTAAAGAATAAAGTGGAAAATGAAATCCCTAAATTAATGCGAAATAAAGATTTACTTAATTATTTTCCGGAAGGGAAAGGTTCTTTTGGAAAAGAAACCATTAAAGACTTGCCTTTTCATGCCTTACGACGAATTGTGGCGGAACTTCGTATCATGATTCATGATCCGAATGGCTCTATCACCAAAACTAACCAAGTATATGAGAATTGGTCTAAGGAAGAATTCGTGCCCTTTTGTCGTTCACTGGATCAACGATTTGAGAAAATTAAGAATAAAAAAGATGTAAATGCTTTATTGGATTTGGCAAGCGCTTTAGAAGAGAAAATGATTACTCATTTTCGCCTCATTCGATATGGAATCCCCGTTCATAATATCGGCATGAATTTACTCGTCCAATATCTCTTGACCAAGTTTCTCAGTAAAGAAGAATGCAATCAGTATTATCCCATTTTGATTTCAGGCTTGAAAAATAAATTAACGGAGACGAATGAAAAGATTCATGAGTTAGCATCGTTTATCAACGTGCATCCCGCTCTTAAAAAAAAGATGAGGGAACTCCCCTCCGATTCAATCTATTCTTACCTTTTATCAGAAAAAGATTCTAGCTTTCAAGCATTTTTAAAAAAATTCAATGATTTCTTAGAATTGTTTGGTGATAGAGGATTTACTCGTGAAATCTATTATCCCCGCTGGAGAGAGCCACCCATGACAAATTTATTTGATATCTTAAAATCTCTTATCTCAGAAGAATGGGATGATCTTGAAAAATTGAAATTGAAAAAAGAGAAAAGACAAAAATTGATCGAGAATCTTGTTGAGTCTAAAATTCGTTCCCAACGACTCGGATTTCTCAAATGGAAAATCTTCTCAACGATTCTAAA
Source organism: Promethearchaeota archaeon (assembly GCA_029838195.1). Taxonomy (GTDB): domain Archaea; phylum Asgardarchaeota; class Lokiarchaeia; order Sigyniarchaeales; family SOKP01; genus JALGVJ01. The sequence goes on along the minus strand of JALGVJ010000021.1, from coordinate 42,586 downwards.
TTTTAGTCGAACCTACATTAATTTCCGTGAAAATCAAAGATTTAATTTAGATAGATGGATAACAAAGAACAGGAAAATTTTTCTTGCAATTGGGAACATGTTCAAAGAGCAAGGAATCATTGATACTGAAGAAAAAATTTTCTTTTTCAAGAAACAAGAAATAAAAAAGGTTGCTAAAAGAACTTTAACTGAACAGCAACTAAAAAAACTAATAACCAATATAGAAAGAAGATATGAACAATTCAAGCAAAATGAAAACATTCTGCCTTCCAAATTCCTTCTTGGCTCAAGAGAATTTAATGACGTGCTTCAGCATGAATTTCATGATACCGTTTTCCAGGGAATCCCGGCCAGTCAAGGACTCATCACGGCCCGCGTGAGGATATTAAATGAAATAAATCAACTCTCTAAAGTTAAAAAGGGAGAAATCCTGGTCGTTTCCCGGACAGATCCGGGTTGGACTCCCGTTTTTAGCATGATTGGTGGCCTCATAACGGAAACGGGAGGTATCTTATCCCATGGTGCTGTTGTAAGTCGAGAATACGGCATCCCCGCCGTTACAAATATTGAGAACGCGTGTAAAATTTTTCAGACAGGACAATTGGTTTTGCTCAATGGTCAAGAGGGTACCGTGAAGATTTTAGATGAATGAACTAAGTCATGAATTAAGAATTATCACGAGGGGCGAGATAAATTTGAAAATTTTAAAATCGTGCGATCATTGTTATACTCATGGTGTTATTTCGAGATATATTAAAAATTAGAACAAGTTTTCTCATGGAGTTGAAAGTCTCATGGAACCCTTGACTCATTTTCACTTGCGTACTAATCACCCAGAATGGAATGAATCGTATTATTTTGTATTTTATAGTAAAGAACATGAATTGGGAGGCATGTCGCGGCTTGGATTTAAGCCAAATAAGCCTGAAGGCATGACATTTTTCTTTTTATTTTTACCCGATGGAGCGGGCGGGGGTTATTTTCAATTAAATAAAGCAAGAGAATATTCAACCCCCTTGCGTGTAGGAAAGATTATCCATGAAAATATTGACGATGGTTATTGGAGGTATCACTTTAAGGGAAAAATGATTTTTGTTAAAAATTCTGAAGATTTACCACGAGTTCGAGAAGATCCTTCCTTAGTAGAAGCTATGAAATCAGTAAAAATGGATTTAGAGTTTAAAGCGATTAATGATACATATGAATATAGTGAATACATGACTCCTGAATCTTTGGAAGTGGGAAAAAAAGCGGGTGATAAGCATTGGGAGCAAATCGCGGAGATTAATGGAATTATTGAAATTGGAGAAGAAAAATATTCTATTCAAAATGAATTGGGACAAAGAGATCATACTTATGGAGTGCGGGATTGGACGGGAGTAGGGGCATGGTTTTATTACGTGATATGGTTCGATAAAAATTTGGCCATTAATCCCGCCGCCGTGATCACGGATGATGGACGCACGAGCACGGGAGGGTTTCTATATAAAGAGGGGAAAAACATCCCCCTGAAAGAAATTAAAATCATCCAACAGGAATTTCGGGAAGATGGAATTTTTCCCGTTAGTTCGGAATTGGAGATCATTGATTTGCAGGGAGAACAACATTATTTAGAAGCAAGAGCGGGCTCCATCATTCCCGTCCCCTTTAAAGATGAAGAGGGTAATGAATCCATTCTCATCCAATCTTTTGGTAAATTTAAATTGGATGAGAACTCCAAGGGTTATGGAACATTCGAAACCCTTCGGCGAGTTACATGAGGTTTAAAAAGCGATGGGTGTTTGAATTCTAACACTCTGTTGGGAATTATCTTCAATAACAGAGATTATGGCAGAAATGTTTTGTTTTGTTTCATAGATGATTTCTTTTTCTTCCTCTTTGTTCCATTCCTTGTATCCCACTAAATTTGAAGTGGTTTCGAATAAATCCTCCTGTAAACCTGTTAATTTAACGGTAACACCTTCTAAATTTTGTTTTGAGATATTTTTTAATTTAATTTTATACACGTTTGAATTAGAAGTAGCATCATGAGCCGAGTCGATGGAAAGCATTTGAAACCGTTTTTGAAATTTTGAGGAAATATCTCCAAATAGAGCGGGTGTTCCTTTTTCTTCCGTAGAAAAGAGCTTCGCATCTCCTTCTTTCTCTGAAAGTGGTTGCTTGGAAATAACGATGGGAATTTCAAATTTTATCTTCTCTCTTCCATGCTCGGGGCGTTTCGTACCAATTACGAGTAAGGACCATCTACAATAATCGCCAAACTTAAAGCCCCAATATTCTCTTTCCTCGGGTTCCCATAAAAAATCATGAGAAGGCTCAGCAATGGGTGGGATGGTCATTAGTAAAAAACCTTTTTCCGTGCTTTTTGTTTTAACATCTCCCGCTATTGATGGAGGTAATTCTTCTATTTTTTTACAACTTTTTCCGTAAGGCTCACAATAACATATTAAATTTGCCTTTTGCAAGAGACGTACTTCAAGTTCTTTTAAATTTTCTGAGGAATAATTAATCTTAATTGTTTCACCTGGTCTGAAAATATCCTTGACAAGATTAATATTCAATCCTGATATTGAAAATGAAATTGGATTAGGCTTGGCCGGCAATTGTTTTAATTCCTTGCTCTTAATGATTATTTCATATTCCCGTTTTACCGTGAAATCTTGATCGGGATCAATGGGATTTTTTTTTCTAAGAAGCAATTGTAAGATGTACCTTAAATTCCGTTTTTCAATGGTCGGAACCACGTTGTGTTTAATTAGCAAGGATTTTTCACGAATATAGGTGCCTGCTTCAAACTTTCCCGAGGAAAATATTTCTTTTTTTCCTACTTGTAGTTCTTTCGCGCAGGGCGGTTTTGTAATCAGTCTTACGCCTGTCCACATTAAAGGCGTATCCTCATCAAATTCAAAAATCGTTTTGATCTTTAATTTATTTCCCACGTGTACCGTTCCATCGTTTAAATCCATCAAGCTTAATTTCATGATTTTTACCAAAAAGGTAGTGATTAAAATTTTTTCTATATTAATATAAAACCCAAGAATTTAATAAATATTTTTTAGAAGTGTATTAAGTCTACTCCATGATTGTTTTATCATTTTAATGCGCTTTGGGTATATATCAAGAGAAATGAGGGTCTAAAAAGAGGCATGTATCATTAAAAATACTCTTGAAAATGGTACATCCAATTCAGAAGTGTTTCTTATGAAAAGACTATTTCACGACTCAGGTTATCCTATATTTGAATTCTCTTAGTTGAAATAATATAATTGTGAATCCATGTTTTCTTATTTGGATTTCCACACTCGTGCGAATAAGTTCTTTTATCGCAATTCAGAGGCTTGAAATTAGTAAAGATAACATTGTTGTTTAAAATTCAACAATATCTACCTTCACGTTCCTCTGTCGCAATTGTTCAATGAATTCTGGTGGAGCTTTACTATCCGTGATCAATACGTTTATCTCATCAATCCCTATTAACGTGGATAAAGAACGTTTGCTAAATTTGCTAGAATCTAACAAAACAATAATTTGTTTAGCATTTTTACACATTACTTTTTTTGCTTCCATTTCTAATGGGTGAGGATCCGTTAAACCCTCTTCGATTGTAAGCCCTGTACCACTGATGAATGCGATATCTGCCCGATATTGCTTTAAAAAGCGTTCCGTCTCAGGACCCACGAAAGTTAAAGATGGTTTTCTCAAAACCCCTCCCGTTCCAATTACGTTTAAATCGGGCAAATATCTTGAGGCGATAAGTAAAGTATTTAATCCATTTGTTAAAATAGTAATATTTTTTTTGGTAAGAAAGGGAATTAATTCAAGAACAGTAGTTCCACCATCAAGAAATAAGATGGATTCATCCTTCACGTAATTTTTTGCAGCATGCTCTGCTATCACTCTTTTTTGTTCCAGATTTTTTTTACGCTTGATTTCAAAAATCTTTTCTTCGGGCCCCATTCTATCAGGACGTATGGCGCCACCATAGACTTTTTTAAGAAGCCCCTCTTCTTCAAGAATTTTAAGATCTCTCCAAATAGTCATTCGTGAAACCTTAAATCGATTTATGAGTTCTTCAATGGAAATGGAGCCTTTTCCCTTAATTAGTTCACTTATTTTAATTCTTCTTTCGGTACCAATCATTTTCTTTTCTTAATATAAAATTCTTTTATCTTGTTAATTGTTGATTAATTTTTATTAATTTCTTGGGATACTAAGATGGAATATATTTCATAGTTTAAAATTTTTGCAATTAATTTTATTATTTCTTAAATTAGTATATAAAATATCTTAGAATTTACTAGATTTGAATGGAATGAAACGCTTAAAAAGATTTTTTATAGAAATTTTTACTCTGATGGCTAGATCTAAAAGGGATTTTTCCATAGTTAAAAATTTACTAAAGTTCATTACATTACCCTTCACGTTTCATGAATCTCCCATTTTATTCGTTGGTTGGGGACGTTCCGAAACAACTCTTTTGATTTCAATTTTATTTGCTCATCCAGATATTCATGCCATTCCACTTGAAACCTTGGCATTTTATCCCGAAAAGGGGATTAAAATACCAAGATCACCCTCAAGTATGCTCTTAAACATGAAGATCTCATTTTAAATTTTCAGAAAACCATGAAAAAGCTATGCAAGTTTTTAAACATTGAATTTAATAAAAATTTTTTAATTATATTTGAGAATTAAAAAAGAATCTCGAAAAATGTCTTAATAATTAATTAAATCAGAAAAAATTTATATATTAGGTATTATCAATATGTTTATATTAAAATCTTATATAATATGTTTAATCAAGATAGAAAAGATCATTCTCTCTCTATTAAATTTAATATAAAAGAAAAAAGGATTGAATATGCATGCTACTTGAGTTAGATTTAATGATTATTGGAACGTGTACTATTATATTCCTTTTGTTTCACTGGATTGTCGGTTTAAAAATAATTTCTACCTATTTTCATTACAAACAACCTTCTTTTCTCCATGTAGGAATTGGTTGGATTGGAGCCAGTATGGTTTGGATTGGCGTTGTTATAGATTTTCTCTCTTTATTATTATTTGATGTTCCAACGCCGCTAACGGTTCATCTGCTCGTTATTGGTGGAGCTCTTCCCTTTACCCAACTTGCCTGGGTAGCCGGAATTACATCTCTTACCATGGATGATGAATCAACCAGAAAAAAATTGTTAATTATTGGAGCAATCATCGCTCTCATATTTAGCACCGTATATATCTATTTTTCCATTACTAATCCTATTATATGGGGAGAAAAAATCACGCCCATTCAAGTGAAGCTCTCCTTTTATAATCAACTTCATTATGCCGTGGAAATTATGGTTTTCATGGTACCGGCTCTCTGGTTTTCAAAAAAATCCTTATCCTCTGCTAATCCGGAAATTAAATTAAAAGGAAAGGTATTGACATTTACATTTGTTCTCTCTATAGTAATGACTTCGTTAGAACTGCTTTCGACGGGAGTGTTAATTTATTTAATTGCCAGAACGATGGCGGTCATTGTTTCAATCTTATTCTATTTAGGATTCATGTTACCCTCTTGGTTTAAGGACATGATTATAAAGAAAGAATAACTATTGCTAATTCGATTTTTTTTAGATTTTATTTATTTTTTATCTTAAGTAAGCAATAAAAAAAATAGTTTTCATAAATTAGGGTAAAAATCATTTTTTAATACTATTCATTTTCCTTTTTATCAATACTAAAATTTCAATAAAACTTACCCCTAATTAACCCATTGTGTTTCTCATGCCCATGAGCCTACTTATGAAAGAAGGGATTAATACTATCCTTTTTGATTTAGATGGAACTTTAATAATATTACACGATAATTTTATCCCGGCATATATTAAATTGCTCTCAAAACGAGTGTCTCATCTGATGAAACCCTCAAAATTCATTGCCAAGCTCATGATGGCATCGAAAAAAGTAGAAGAAAATGACGGAAGCGATACAAATGAAAATGTTTATGCTAAAACTTTTTTTCCGGCAATCGGATTTAAACGAGAAGAACTAGAGCCGATTTTTGACCAATTCTATGAGGAAGATTTTCCTAAATTAAGAAAATTTACGACATTTCGGCCCGAAGCTCGTGAGGTCATAAAAAAAGCTACTATGAAAGGATACGATTTGGTGATAGCAACCACGCCCATTTTACCTCGCACAGCCATTCTTCAGAGAATGGAATGGGCTGGTGTTGCCGATGTTCAGTACCGCTTGATCACGTCATATGAGAACATGAGGGCTACTAAGCCTAATTTATTTTATTTCAAACAGATTCTCGAAGAAATTGAGCGAAAACCTAAAGAATGCTTGATGGTAGGAGACGAAATGAAAGACATGATGGCTGCTAAATTGGGAATTAAGACATTTTTTATAGAAAATTCCAATTCAAAATTACCACCAATCATTCCGGAACCTAATTATCGGGGAACTTTAAACGATTTAATTGCTCTTTTATGATGTACTAATAATGTTTTGGAGAACTTTATGAAATTTCGATAAAATCTAAGAATTTTGTTTATTTCCTGTTTCTCTTTAAGGAAAAACATGAAAATAAAAGGAAAAATGTAAGGGTTAAAAAAATAATAATTTTGATTTTTTATTCCGTGTGCGCCGAAATAATTAAATCAGCAAACAATTTCATATCGTTCAATAAGGTATTAATTTTATCTTGAGATTCCATGTCAATTTCTATTGGTTTCATTATGATCACGGACAGGATATATTTAAAAATGTATAACTCAATGTTCTTCCCTTCTTCATTTCGCCCCTTAAATTCCGCTGAATCTGACATGAAAATATTTTCTCGAACGATATTACATGCATTTATAAAATCCCGTAAATCTCCTCTAAGAGTCAGGCCACTGCTCACTCCTTGGACATTATGGCTTATTACATTACCCGAGATATCCGTGATGATAACTTTGGCATTGATGTCTTGAAGTTTTTGTTCTGCTTTTTCCACGTGTTCTTTTAATTCCTCGTACGACGAGATTAAGATATCCCGAAAAATTTTTGCTAATTTGTCTTGTTCATAAATACTGGTGAGTTTATAATCAAAGTCATAGTCCTTGAAAATATCTAAAAAGATCTCCTTAGCTTTCTTCACGTTCGTATCCAGTAATTCTTTTTCATAATCTTTTGAATCAAATTTGTGCAAAAATAGAAAGACTTTTGGTTTTTCGTTATTCTTTCTATAAATATTTAATAAACCCTCAAAATATTCTTTTGCCTGTTCAAAAGAATTTGGATCATGCAGATCGACAATGGGAATGAGGATATCCGTTCCCTTGAACACATCTGGCTTTTCCATATATTCCTTTCGATATTGTTCTTGTCCACCAAAATCAAAAATGCCGACTTGTAATCCCAAAAATGGATGTCTTCTCGTTTCATAGAGGATCGTGGGGCTAAGAGATTTAGTATCTTCGGGCTTCTTTTCCGCAAAAGCGACAGAATATAAAGATGTTTTACCACATCCACTCAATCCTACGAGAGAAATCTTCATTTTAATGCTCTCCTATTCTCTTCTTATTAATTTGATTTTATTCGTTTAAGATAATCTAGTTTTACTTTTGAATAATATAATTTTCATAATATTTCATGTCATTTAACTTTTTTAAAAACAAGGGAGAATTCATGCATCCACATGAGATCATCCCTGCTACCATAAATGGGACCTTTAAAAATTTAAAATTAAAACTTTTATCTTAACAGAAAGCATTATGAAAAGTAAATTGATTTTGAATTTTTCATCTCTGAATCAAGCAAAATAAATTACAATATGAGAATAAAAAATCGATGTATTTTAATCCATTCTTTCTTCCCTGTTAATTCCAAGGAGGGAATTTTATTTCATGATACCGAATTGAAAAACAAAATGAATAGAAAAAAATTACGTTCATTCAATGAGCAGATTTATTTCAATGAACAGATGGTCACCTTCTGATATCTTGACGACTTTTTGGAATGTTATTTCTATATTGGAATCCCGTGTTGATATTTCTCCTTCTATTGGATTCAAATTTTCTTCAGTTCTTTCTTTAAGAAAAATTTTATAGGTAACATGCAAGCTCTCTTTTATTTCTCGTAAATAAAGAGAACTTAATTCCAAATTTCCATGAGACACGACTAGTTCAATTTTAATTTTATCATTCTTAACCTGCTGTTTCACGTGGCCCCAGGCAGTTCCTGTAATGAAAAAAGTGGAAAAGGTTTTCTGATTGAGTTTTGGTCCTAATTGAAATTGTTTTTGTTTTATCAAGTAATTCACGCCTGTAAGAGCGGGCAATAACGTCCAAGAAGACATGGCTCTCACGTAATGATCCCCACATTCGACCTCGTTCCAAGGATTTCTATGAGAACCATCATAGCGGGCTCGAACGGCTTGAAGAATCTCCAAGGCTTCTTGGATATAATCTTCATGAATGCACAGCGATGCGACTTCATATTCCAAACCAGTCCAAACTTCATCCACGTAAAGCGTGGGAACGGAAGGTCTGTCTCCATGAGGCCACGTGCACACCATCAAACCGGCATCGTCAGGAGAAGCAAATATTCGGGGTGCTTGAGTAATGCCCTTGAGCGATTTTTTAAAATTATATTTAACTATCGCTTGTAGCGCTTTATTCACGTGCTCTGGAGGAAGAATATGCTCAAATCCGAGTTGAAATGCCCACCACTGACCAAATAATTGATCCGAATGGCATCCTTTTCCATATTGATGTTGTTTTACCTTGTCGGTATTGTAAATTTGAATATAATATTCTCCGTTCCAACATTTCTCATCCAAGAGCTTCCGTCCTGATTCTTGAACTTTTCTACATTGTTCAACCCATTCGGAAATTCCCAATTCTTTAGCAATCTGTTCACAGGCTAAGAGAGCAGTTAAATAAAGGGTGCCAATAAAAGTATTGAAGCCATGAAGGATACAATCATAAGTATTAGGTTGCTCTCCTTCCATGATACCTTTTAGTTCTTTATCATGGGTATTAAAAATGTACGTCATTAATTTTTCAATAAAAGGCCACATCTTTCTAAGAAATTCCTTGTCTCCCGTTATTAGAAAATCTCGATAGATTTTCAACACGCTTCCGAGCATCCCATCAATGGCAGGGCCTACCATATCCCAGCTCCCCTCCTTGAGTAATTGGGGCAAATACAAGGGCAAGACCACGCGATGGGGCAAATAACCCGATTCATGCTGGATTTTAACTTCTGTCTCCCGCATGGTACGCTCAAGAGAAGGAAACAAATGGGCCAAGCTGAATACGTAATTCCATACATGCAAGCAATCTAATGGGCAACAACCCCCTTTAGATGAACTCGTTGATGCCCCATGACATCCTTCGAAACCGTGAAACGAACCCGCTTTAATCCAAAAACATGAAGGTGTCCTAATGGTTGACATGGGTCCCGCAAGGCTCATGAGAACTTCGGGAGGAAGAGTAGAAGAGTAAAAACTTTCATGAAATGCACTGGTCTTATCCTTCAAATAATCCCAATTCTCTTGCACGTATTCAATAACTTCTATGGAATTTCTAAACCAATTATTATAATAATTTCCAATCCAAAACTCTGTCTCTTGATCAGGAATTTGATTAGTATCTAAACGCCAATCCACCACGCGATTTGGAAAATTCCAAGCAAAAATAAATTTGATGGTCTTGCTCTCTCCTGGTTCTATTATTTTTCTAGAGCCCAAGCTTCCAGTCCATGTTTTTCCAATAGGACTCAATTCAACCTTAGGAGATGGAGGAAAAGTACCGTTTTGGGAAAAATGAGTCCAAAATATCTTTAAATCAGCCCATTTTGAAGAAAACGCATCTGGATCGTCTATCGCAAGGGTCAAATCTCCGTACCGTCGGTCATTTCTTAAAAGGATCTTGGATTTCATGTAAATCGATGGCCACTCACCAATTATTTTTGGAGAATTTACATTTCCTCCATATAAATCATTTTCCGTTCCTTTCAGAATTTTTATTCCATCCCATCCTAAAAAGTTTAGAAAATGTCCTGCTAATGTAAATTCAACGGGAACTTTTGCTCTATTCAATATAGTAAATTGGAAAATGATAACGGGTAATCCCGAATTTTTTGGATCTAAAGGAATGAATGGATTAAACGCAATTAATGAAATGTCCAATGGTAAAGATGGATCCTTGAAATCTAAAAATGCTAGGGGATATTCCCCATTATAATATATTTTTTCAACACCCGGTAGAATTTCCAGCATTTTTTTTGCCCCAGAACTAATTTTATGGTCACTCACGGACCTTGCCGGCTGAAAGTTGGGATCTTCATGGACTTTAGGACAAATTAATGCCTTGCTAATGGACTCTTCCTTCACGCCTCCCTTTTTCCTCATCCAAATACTAAAAAAACTATTCGGAACAAAAGCATCATGTTTTACTATATTCATGATTTGCCATTGTTTCAATAAACCATCACCGCCTAAGGCGATGGAACCGGTTCCAATTCCCCCTAAGGGCATGGCGGCACATCTTAATTTCTCATCCGTTAATAATTGAATGCCTTTAGGCTGCATTAATTAACTTCTACCTCTTATAATTATATACGTGAATTCAACAATTGGATTTAAAATTTTCTTTCATTTTTATAATTAATTATAACCAAAGGCATGTTTACAGAAATTTTTAAGATTAATTTCATTACTCATGCATTCTCATGAACCTAAAGCGAGCCTCCTCGAAAATACATGCTTATGAAGGTGGTTATAGTGAGAGTTAAAAAAGAAAAGTAAGGAATAAAAAATGTATTGGGTAATTAATTAAATGAGAGCATGATGAATGATATTCTCAAAAACGATTCATAATGCATTTTTTATCTCTTTTTTTAACCGATGAGCAATATCTATTATCTCATCATGCGTGCTCGTTATTTTAATCCCAAAAGCACTGCCCAATCCCTTATCTGAAACCCCCACACTGATGTTAATGCCCCGTTGTAATAAATCATCCGTCTGCGGAAGCATGCCTTTATAATAATTCATGTCTCCCCCTTTATATAAAGGACAATTGAAAGGACACCCCTCTTTTGTCACCGTCATTTTGCCAAGTAAATGTTCCATGTTATTATACACGTGCCATCCAGACCTTGCAATGGTCGTACAGCCAAGACTGGCAACTAATTTCTCCGCACTCTTCCTTGATGGCATGAAAAAAGTTAATAAAGTACCGACTTCCCCTTTTTTGTCTAATATCTTTCTAAACGTTATTTGTTCAATATCTGAAAGCTCTTCTTTCAAGATCTTCTTGTTTTCTAAAAGTTTAGCCTTAATTGTATCAAGTTTTCTTAATTGAGCTAGAGCAACTGCCGCCGTTAATTCATTCATGCGAAAATTCAAGCCTAAAATGGTTCTTTTCCCCTGCTCTACACCTTGCCTGAAAGGTAAATGACCTTGATCGTGAATGGCAAATGCTCTATTAAACAATTCTTGATTATTTGTAATTATCATTCCGCCATCGCCCGCCGTGATTGTTTTATACACGTTCAAGCTAAAAGCTCCCATTATTCCATGAGTTCCCACGGATTTTCCTTTATAGGAAGCACCGCAAGCTTGCGCGCAATCTTCAATAAGGAGGAGATCATGGTTTTTCGCTATTTGCAAGAACGCATCGATATTTCCCGGATTGCCTAACATGTGGACTAACATGATTGCTTTCGTTCGGTTAGTGATCTTTTTCTCCACATCCGTTGGATCTAACGTTAAAGTTTCATCTACTTCTGCCAATACAGGAATGGCTCGCGCAAAAATAACAGATGTAATGCTGGCTATGAAGGTATAGCCGGGAACAATGACTTCATCCCCCGGCCCTATTCCTAATGTCCACAATGATGTTAGCAAGGCCGTTGTTCCAGAAGAAACCGCTAATGCGTGTCGAGATCCCATTTTAGAAGCGAATTCTTTTTCAAGAGTCCATACTTTTGCTTTGAATTTAGGATCCGATGAATCTCCATATCGATATAAATAGCCGGACTCTAACACTTCTAATATTTCTCTTTTTTCCTCTTCCCCAATAAGTTCCATTCCGGGTCCAGGCATGTTATTTATATCCTCTTTTCTCTTGTAGTATAATTTTCATGGTAATTATTATTTTTGTTCTATTTTAAAGATTTGGATGCAATCTGAAAAAGGAATCCAAAGTTTATAAAAAAGACAAATAATAACCATTTAATTAAATAAAATCTTAAAAATCATTCAAGATTTTTATTCATTATGACTCAAAAAAATATTTCTTTAAAGGGAAAAATGGATGATTGGGGTCCATTTGGGCGAAACGAAGGAAAGTGGCTTATTTTTTCAATAGGAAATCCGGAAGAAGGACACGGATATGCATTACCCCGCAATATTGATGATTTATTCTCTCAAAGGGTTGCACATCTCATTTCTTGCAAAACAGGTTCCAGATATTGTGCTCACATTCCTTGGGCGACGGATAATTTTGTTTCAGTTGCAATAGATTGGGCACCTCGGATCATTCCTGTAGAAGAACTGGTCGAAAAATTAAAAAAATTTTTAAAATATCACATTGATATTTACAAGGAAATGGGGTTGCCTGCTTCAAGAGTGTTTATCATTTCGGGACACGGAGGTAATGACCCTTTAGCAAAACATGCAGAGGAGTTACGTTCTGCTCTTAATTTGGATAAGTTAATTATCGGTCCTTCTGAAGATTTGGCAGAAGAAAATATGGAACGCATCTTACAAGAATTAGACGAATTAGCCAAGAAATTAGCGAAAGAAGGAGAGAGACCAAATAAAATTAAAAGGCAGTTGGTAAGCATTCTTACAGGAAGTGGTCATGCTGGGCATTTTGAACACTCGACGGGAGCAGCACTAGGAGTCTTAGACGAGGAAAAATTAAAGATCATGAATGAAAAGTTAGAAAAAGATTTTGAAGGTGCTTTAGAAACATGGCCCCCTCTCGGAGGATTGGGAGGCTTTCTATTAGCAGGCGGAAAATACGTGGAAGCCATTGGCACGGAGAAAGAAGATTCTCATGGTTTATGGAATTGCTTGCGTGCATTGAGAAAATTAGATGAAGGAAGGGTTAAACCCGTTAAAGAACTAGGAGAATTAGTCATTAAACTATTAGTAGAATATTATTCAGATTTATTACTTAAAGATTAACCTTTTTTGATTACAAATAATTAGCCTAATTATTTGTATTCTAAAGAATAACAAAACATGAGCACGTAAATACAAATGTTTAATTTAATGAAAAATGTTTACATTTATAAAGACGCGGTTAATGTACATGTAATTAAAAATGAGGATTCTGCTCTCCTTATTGATTTTGGTTCGGGAAAAGTATTAAATATTCTCTCTGACCTCCATATCAAGAAAGTTGACTATATTCTTCACACGCATTATCATCGCGACCAGTGTTATGGTGATAATTTAGCAAGGGAAAAAGGAATTAAAATAGGCGTTCCCGCTAAAGAAAGGAAACTATTTTCTGAAGCTTCAAACTTTTGGGAAACAAAATCATATTATGATCTTTATTATTTTAAACCAACCTTTTTTGTATCTACTCAAAATATCCCCGTTTATTTAGCATTTAAAGATAAAGATGTTTTTGAATGGAATTCACTTAAATTCGAAATTTTAAAAACTCCCGGTCATACAACGGGTTCTATTTCATATCTCTTGGAAATAAATGGGAAAAAATTAGCATTTACGGGAGATCTAATCCATTCCGGAGCAAAAGTAATCACGTATTATGATTTAGAATACATATATAATGATAATGGCGAGGAAGGAATTAAATATTCCTTGAAATCATTTAAACGCTTATTGTCACATGAACCCGATATTTTACTTCCTTCTCATGGAAATCCTATTTTTAACCCAGAAAAAGAGATTCAATCTTTGGAAAAGAAATTTAGAAAGGCACGCTATTTATTTTGTTCAGAATTTTCGGGAATTCATGTTGAATTACCTCAATTAAATGAAAGAGCAATCCCTTCTATTGATCTTGAAAAGGTGTTTCCTCGTTTGTATCACAAAGCAGAATTTCCTCCAATCCTCATCAAGGGAAAAAACGATAATTGTATCCTATTAGATTTTGCTGGAGATAAAAGTAGCGGATATGAATTAAATGAATTTAAAAAAATCCTGCAAGATCTTCAAGTTAAATACATCGATTTTATCTTGCCAACACATTATCATGATGACCATACCGCCGGAATAAAAATGTTACTAAAAGAATTTAACACGAAAATTTATGCCTTGGAGAATATGGTGGATGTTTTAGAAAATCCGACTCATTATAGATTAGGCTGCCTTACCGATCAACCCATAAAAGTAGACCGTGTTCTTAAAGATGGAGAAAAATTCACTTGGGAGGATCTTGAATTTCAAATATTTCATTTTCCCGGACAAACGGAATATCATATGGGTTTGTTTACTACAATTGATAGCAAACGCCTTTTTTTCACAGGAGACTCAATCACCCAAAGATCCTTCGTTGATCGCGATACTAACCTCAATTGCCTAAATTTTTGCAGATTAGGGCCTAATGTCGGCTACATGAAATGCGCCGATATTCTTTTAAAATGTAATCCTGAATATCTTGCCATTAGTCATTATGGGATCATAAAGGTAAATAAAAATTTATTAAAAAGGTTCAAGAAATTTGTAGCCGCATACGAACCAATCATCGCCGAGCTCGTGGCACAAGAAAACCCTAATTTCGGATTTGACCCTAATTGGATTTGTTTTAAACCCATTAGAATCATCATTAAAAATGGTCAATTTTTTTCTACCAATTTAATCGTGCGAAATTATTCTAATCATGAAGCTACTTTAGAATTTCAATTAAACATTCCACCTTCTTGGAAAGCTTTTCCCTCAACAGCACATTATTCCATCCCTCCTAATGAATTTAAAACCTTTCCCATTCAATTTAAATTACCTAGAAATGCCAGTTCCAAGGGGAGACATGTGATCACCGCCAATATTTGGTGGAATGATGAGAATCTCGGACCTTTTCCGGATTTAATGGTGGATGTCGATTATGAGCCAAAATCGGCCTGGAAAGCGTGGCATCCCGAGAATGAAATTGATTTAGCCCTATGGATCTACAACCAAATGAAAAGTTCAAAAAGATATTTTCGCTGAATTGAAGCTCTAAATTGAATTCATGAAATTCTCCTTAAGAGAAGATCCACTTTTTTTTTTAATTTTCTTAAAATAATAAGAATAATGATTTAATTAAACTCCAAAAGTTTCCAATTTATAACGCTTCTTTTAAATAAAATTTCATTAATTAGTTCAAAATTAAAAAATTGTTCAGTTATTAAGCGGATTTAATAAACCCTTTATGATTTTCAATGAAAATGATGCACGGTTAAGCGTCATCATGGACTGGGACGGATTATCCGAATGATGTGAATATCTTTTTCAATTTTCAAAATCCCTCTCATGAAAATGAAAACTATTTATTACAAAAAAATAAAATTATTATTAAATACTTTTAACCAAAAAAAAATGACGGAAGATAAAAAAGATTATGGTCTTATGACCTATGTGTCTGTAGGATTTGGCCAATGCTTAATTGAATTCCTACTAGCTGCCTTCGGTACGCGCGTGTATGACTTTTATGAAAACGAGATTGGTCTAGCTACAGGACTCATTTCGCTCGCCCTTATATTATATGCGATATGGAACATGTTTAACGACCCCATCGTAGGGTACCTTGCAGATAGACCTCATGGATTTTGGAAAAAATATGGAAAACGATTTTTATGGATATTGGCTGGAGGGCTCCCTTGGGCATTTATATTCATTCTGTTTTTTGCAACACCAAATATCGATCCCATAACGGACGCTCTTCCCTTGTTTTTTTATCTACTCCTCATTCTATGCCTTTACGACACACTCTTTTCCATCTACGACGTCAATTTTAATTCTCTCATCCCGGATAAATTCAGAACGGATAAACAAAGAATTAAACAGTCTAGCTTCGCCGTAGCTTTAGGATTAACGGGCACGGTTTTAGGTGCCACCATCCCCCCATTATTGATAGATTATGGAAATAAATCAACGTTTTTTATTATGTCCATTGTCGTGGCGTTCATGGGATTTGGTTTCCTACTCTTAACGCTATTTGGGGTAAGAGAAACCGAAGACATGAAAATACGAGCCGTGGAAGTCGATGCTAAAATTGAACGGGAAAATTTCTTCAAAATAATGAGGTCCGTTTTAAAACAAAAATCGTTCGTTGCATATCTCTGTATCTTCACGTTATATCAATCCATGGTCTTGCTCATGACCGGAAGTGTCCCCTACGTCGTCCGTTTTATATTAAATGAGGAAGCTGAAACCGAATCGTTAATAATGCTCGGATATATAGTCGTGGGCTTGCTGTCCATTCCCATGTGGTCAAAAATATCGCAAAAAGTCAATAATAATAAAAAAATGTTTGTAATCGGAGGAGCCTTACTTACCGTTTTAGCTATTCCTTTCTTATTCGTGAATACAGTAATAACGGTTATGTTATCCGTAGCTTTTTGGGCAATCGGCTCAATTGGCTTCTGGGTGTTCATGCTTCCCGTGCTTGGGGATTGCGTGGATGAGGCCGCCCTTCGATTGGGTCGACGAGAGGAAGGCATTTACATGGGCGTTCGTACATTTTTTGGGCGTATTGCTATCATCATCCAAGCGAGCACGTTCGCAATCATCCATATTGCAACGGGTTTTGAACCGGGCTCTCCTACTCAAACTCCAATAGCTATTTTAGGATTACGATTTCAAGTTGCATTGATTCCCATGATTCTCATGCTTATTGGTGTGGTTTTATTTTGGAAATTATATGATATTACTCCGGAGAAAAAAGTGGAAACACGGAAGAAACTCGAAGAGCTTAAACTTTAAATGAGCAAGGGCTCATTTTTTAATTATTTTTTTTTTTAAATTTCTTAAATGTAATCATTATGGAAGCCTTCTCAATAAAATTTTATAATAGATTGCATGAATGATCAATGATGATTGATAATGATGATAATAATAATAGAGGCGTACAGGAATGAATTCACGAGAAAAAGTAAATAGCGCTTTAAATCATGTGGAACCAGATAAAGTACCGATAGACTTAGGAGGAGATCAATCAAGCATTCACATTAAAGCTTATAAAAGACTATTAGAATATTTAGAGATAGAAGATAAAAATATTCGATTTGCGGATTTTGTAGAGCAAAATGTGGTGCCATGCAATGAGGTTTTAGAACGCTTCCAAGTGGACACGCGATATATTAGGCCAATTGAGAGTATGATAAAAGAAGATTTTGTTCCCGAGCAAGAAGGCAAATACGTGGGAATTTATGACCAATTTGGCATTTTCTATGGAAATTTTGCGGATAAAAACGTGGAGGAGATCTTATATTATGATCCCGTCATCCATCCTCTTGAAGATGTGGAAAGTGTTCAAGAAATTCATGATTATGATTGGCCCAATGGAAAAGATAAACGTCCTTTTAAGAATTTACGTGCGGAAGCAAAAAAATTACGGGAAAAAACGGATTTTGCCTTGGTTTCTCCTCCCATTGGCTGCATTTTTGAAAATTGCACGTTTTTGTTTGGCTTTACAAAAGCAATAAGATATACTCTAAAGCGGCCAGAATTGATTAGAGCAACCATGGAAGAGCTATTGAGATATTGGATTGACTATAATGAAGTTTTCCTCGGCGAAATCGGGGAATATTTGGATGTAGTGTGCGTGAATGGAGATTTAGGAACGCAACATGGGCCTTGGATCGATGTAAAAATATATGAAAAACTCATTCAACCCTATGAAAAAGCCCTCGCGCAAAAGATTCATGAATTAGCCCCTGTTAAAATCAATTATCACAGCTGTGGAGCCGTTTCTCCATTTATTCCTTATTTTGCAGAAAATGGCTATGATGCATTCAATCCCGTGCAAGTTTCTGCTCGTGGCATGGAACCGTGTAAATTGAAGCAACTATACGGTCATTTAATAACATTTTGGGGAGGTGCGTGCGATACTCAACAAATTCTTCCATTCGGTACTCCTGAACAAATAAGGGATGAGGTTCGATATAACATGAACTGCCTCAAGCCAAATGGCGGACATATTGCTGCTAATATTCATAACATTACAGCAGAAGTCCCTCCTGAAAATATCGTTTCCTTATTTGACTCTATCATTGAATTTAGGGAATATGAAAAATCTTAAGAGAAACAAGCACGGATTATTTTATGGAACCTAAATTTAATTTGATGCTAAATTTAAAACTAAAAAAGAGTTCCACGTTCTCCTCATGATCGTGATCAAACCATGGCATTGCGAAAAGAGAAAGATGATTTTAAATATCTATCTTACTTTCTCCTCTTCAGAGAAGTAAAGAAAAGATAAAAAGAATTATGGCTAATTCATTCTTTCTTAGGAGCAAATTTCAATGATTTTGAATAAATCTTTCCAAAATCTTTCGAATACGCCTCAAATAACACGCTGCCCTCTAATTTTTCAATGGGATAATTAATTTCTACCTCCTCGTAAGGAAACAATTCTTTTATTGTTGTAACCCACGGATTGCTTTCAAACATGTCGTCAATAGTGGCAATTCTGAATTGTAAATTTTCCAGTGTAAATCCCGAAGTGTTTGTTACGTTGAGATTTAATTTCTTCTCCGTCTCATTTAATTCTTTCTTAACGGAAAATGGCGTGCGGGTGTCCATGATAATTTTTGTCTGCTCGGACACGGGCCCCGATTTTATTTTCATCTCTTCTTCCTCGTCAGCATCTCGAACGATGAATACCTTTCTCTTTTGAATGTTATATTTGGAAACTTTTTTAAGCTTGGCAAGATTGAGCACGGCATTTAAATTTATGGCAGTATACGGTTCAATGATAAGATATCCCTTTTTTGCAGCATCTTCCATGATTTCTGCTCCAATTCCCGTCCTTGCGAATACGGTATTCCTTTTATTCCCGCTCCCTACAGAACCTACTGAAATGTCCGCATTTTCTGCCGTTAAATCCGTACAAAAATTACACGAAGAACTCTTATATTTGTGCAAGGAGCTAATGGAATAGGATTTCACCGGTTCTCCATCTAAATTTTCGTAAAGATGGAATTTACCCTTATTAATGTCCATTTTAACAATTTTCGATAAATCAATGCCATCTTTTTCAAACATGGGATAAAGCGATTCAGGAGCAAAACTATCCATGCAAAATAGCCCAATTTTCAAAATATTAGCTCTCATGAAATATCTAAGCATCCCGGACGGCGAGTTCATCATTTTATCCACTGCATTAATATTACACGGCGTGCCAACAAAAGCTATCGATCGATAATCCCGCCTAATCGCTTCCATTAATGCATCCACCGTTTGACTGTGCGTGTAAATGGAACCTGAAGCTTTAATGGCATCTTCTTTCGTGGTAATGATCTGTGCTGTAGGATACCACGGCTTTTTAGGATTTTTCATCGTGACAATCGCCGCATCGATTAAATGCTCATCAAACAAATAACATAGTAAACTCGTCACCGTTCCCCCATCTTGACCTCCAATCACTTCAGGAATGTTGGTATTTGATACATACCCCGTTTTAAATTCCCCAATTAATTGAACGGGGTCGGTGATCGTGCGCGGACATTGATTATAGCAAATTCCACAACCCGTACATTTACCAATTAATTTAGGTTGAGCAGCTATGGGATCCCATTCAAGAACTGGACATACGGCAGCACACGTGCCGCATTCCGTACAGATTCCTGTTCGAATAATTTCTTTCATTAATTTTCCGAAGCTATCTTTTTTTCCTTCGAGTTTTTTCTGGATGTATTCGAAAGAGTACTTGTATTTTGTTTCTGCTTGCTCGTTCTCTATTTTTCCATCGGACATGATTTAATTTTCAAACATGTAGTTAAAGAAATCTATGGAAGAAAATGGATGCTATAAAAAAAATCTTATTAAATAATAGTAAAAGTAAAAAGGACAAAAATTCATGAATTATAAATCCAAAAAAGGATTTATCAAGAGAATTCATGAAATTGTATGAGATGGATTCAAGGAAAGCGGGATAATTTTTTTAACGCGTGAAGTTAATTATTTTTAGATTGTCCCTCCAGTTCTAATCGTTTTTCAATTTTCTTGATAGCTTTTGTTGCTGCAATGCTAACAACGCGATAAAAATTATCTATTTCCCTGAGTAAGGGATTTAAAGCGGATTTTCCACCGAAAACTTCCAGAAATTTTATGATAGCAAGTTTTACCTTGAAATTTTCATCATCTTCTAGTTTTAAAGCATCAATTAATCTTTCTGTCCAAGCGATGAATTCCCTTTCAAAATGCATTCTTTTTGCCTCATTAATATAGAGGTGCTTGAGAAATATATTGAAAATGGCATCCACGGCTACTTTTTTCAAGAGCCAGTAGGAGCGATTATCGTTTATAATGGAAAGAAGGGGTTCTATTGCGTTTTTATTGCCAATTTTTCCTAAAGCGATGATCGCATTTTTTCGAACATCGAAATTTTTTTCTTTTAATAAGTCTAACAAGGGATTTAGAAATTCTTCCCTACCAATTTCGCCTAATAAGTAGGCCACGCTTTCCTTTAAGATATCATTATCTTTTTTTAAAATAGCGTATAATATTTCAAAATCTTGTTTTTCACTTTTCAAGTAAATTTTTTTAATGGCATCTAAAATAAAAAATTTGAAATCTAAATCAATGTATTCGTAATTCACATCTTCGATATCTAATACTTTTAACAAATGGGAGACGGCTGAAATATTTCCAATATTACCTAGCGCGTCTATGGTAGCAAGGCTCACTTCATCATAAATATCATCAAGATGGTTTAATAAAGGTTCTACGGCCTTATCTACCTCTAATTCTCCAAGCAACTTGATGGCATTTTTTCTAATCAAGAAATCGTCATATGAGAGAAAATCGATCAACTTGTCATGAATTTCATTGCCAAACAATCTCAAAATGGAAAGCACGTTATTCATCATTTCAGCATCATTCAATTTCAAATTTGGCACGATGGTTTCTAAAAGGAGGGTTTCATGCTCGCATAAGGCATTAATCAAGTCCGAATATTTTATCTTCAAGAAACTAGCATCTTCATAAGAGACATTAAGACTTGCCAGTTCAAAACCAATCAGGTTGACGATGGCTATTTTTTGTTTTTCCGAAAACTCTTCCTTTTTTAAAGCCGTTAAGAGATTATTGATGAGCTCATCTGGCGTCAGGGCAAGAAGCTGATTCTTTACAAATTCTTTTATGGGAGGGTAGGCATGCACCAGGTAATTAATGAATAATTGAATCTCTTTTTCATCAAATCTAATGTTGGGAATGCTCTTAAGTGCAGACAATATTAATTCATTACTCTTGGATGCATGCTCATCCTCTAATATCCACCGAAGAGGTTTTAAACTCTCTTTATGCCCTAATTTTCCTAAAGCAAGAGCCGCTTCACATTTAAGCTCTAAATTCTCCTCGGAAATTATAATACTTTCCAAGATCTCCTGACATTCTTTCTTCTTACCTGCTGCATTTTGAGAGGTTAATCCCAAGTACATGATCGCTTTCTTTCGATCCTCTAATTCTTTAGCATTCTCTAACACGTCGACTAATAAATCCATGGAGTGCTCTAGTCCCAATTGCTCCCTCTTTTCATATATTTCCTCGGGAAGAATTTTATCATCCCCCATGTAGCGTATTTAACTCAATTCACTTTTAATTTTTTCATTTCCTTGTTATTCAATATAAGATCTAATATTAATAAAAAGATTTACACTATAAAAATTCCATAGAATTTAAGCCTCCTATTTATTGATATTCTCTTTCAATTATATAGATTTCAAATGATTTCTTCTATTGAATATTCTCTCTCTTTGGTTTTTTTTAACTCATTTATTCAAAAAACTCAAGATCCTCCTGTCTTATCCATCTATTTATGGTTCTTTAAAGTTTTAAAGTTCTTTTAAAAATCATTAATGTTAAGAAAAATGTAAAAAAATTTAAAAAGAAAATTCATTAGATATTCAATGATCATTGTATAATAAAAATAAACAAGGAAAATTTACAATGAAATTATCTAATAAAAACGTGCTCCTGATTACATTGGTCGCGTTTTTAACCTTACTTTTCATTAGCAAGTCCATGACTAATACCCAAGCATATAACGTGAACGACGATATCATTTTAGACTTGGAAGTCAACGGAGTAAGCTTGGATGAAGCCGTATCAGGAGAAGGAAAATTCCCCATTTCAAAAGAGACTAATTATAGCATTAATTTTAAAGGAGATATTAACATAATTAATGGCTTAACCATTCATTTTTTAGAATTCGTGATAAAAGAGGCGGGATTCGGAATTCATGAGCCTATTCGCATTGAAGAATTAAATGAACAACATTTTAATGCTGGGAGCACCATTCATTTAGAATATGACTATCCTATTCCGGAAGAACTTCATGCAATAATTGACAACATTAAAGGTACCCATGAATTGGAAGTAAAATTAAGCTACACGCTCGATGGAGAAGCTGTTCCGAAGGAGTTTGTCGAAGAAACGGAGATTTACATTGAGAGTGAAGGATTGGTGGACACTGTTACTTCTGCCTCAGGAGCCGCCACAACGGCCATTTCCGCAGGAGCTGCAGTTGCCACGGTTGGGACCGCTTCTACCATCGTGTCTACCTTCTCTTACATGACGGGTAAATTTTTCGATGATCTAAAAAATCTCTGGAAAGGCGTGAAAACGACAAAAGAAGTATCAAAAGCCATTAAAAAAGGCGTGCCTTTAAGAGCCAAAGTAAAAGGCAACGAGATCTTACAAGCTTTCATGGATAAAGTGAATGTACCACCTGTCGCTCAAGATGGCGGAGAAATAGAGGGAGAATCGGAAAAGGTGTCTTTAAGTGCTGAAGATCTCGCTAAAAAGGAAGCATTATTAAAAGACCTACTCAAAGAAACGTGGGATATGAAAAAATGTCCTGCCTGTGGAGCGAAATGGAGTAAAAAGAAAGGGTCATGCAAGAATAAAGAATGCAATATTGATCTAGATACAGCTTTAACCACGTGGGTAGAGAACATATGGCCATTCTTGCTTGTCTTGTCTAATTTAACTCTCATTAAAAAGAAACGGTTAAAAAAACTGCGTAAAAAGGTAAAAGTGAACAATCAAAAGCTCTCAAAAAAAACCGTGAGACAATTAGCTGCCGTTTTAGTCCAAGGACAATTGATTGACGTGGATTGGAAAAGCGTTGTGCCGGTAGGAAAACTCATTAGATCGGGATTATTTATTGGAGCATCCATATTCTTATGGCTGTTCCTTTATGGCATCTTGCGGATCTCACCTCAGAACCTCATTTTATCCCTTACCGTAAGCATCATGGTACCTCTCATCATCGGATTAATTCTGCGAAATAGAATTAACAAAAAACAAAAACAATTCACTGCTTCCATAAAAGAACTTTCGGAATCCGAAACCGAAATTGCCATCTCTTAAAAATCAAAAATTATTTTCTTTTTCTATTTTTTTATTTATATAACACTTTTTTTGAGAATGACATGATGGTGGATAAAAAATTCACTAACCTAACCAAGTCTTTCACGATATCTTTAAAACAATTAACCTCCTTTAATTTTGTTAAAAAAGCAACATGGTTCGGGTTTGGCACTTATTTTTTTTCCTTAATCGGTGCCATGATCATTGCTTTTTATCTTGGTTCTCGTGAATATTCCCTTTTCTTCAATTGGATTGGAGAATTAGGCTCGAGTTCTTTTACGCCCATTCCTTATTTATATGATATTGCCTCAGCGGTCGCCGGATTTTTAACCTTACCCTTTTACTTCTACTTGGAAAAAATTTTAGCACCATTTCCAAAAAATGAAAGGGAACTGAACCGATATTCAAAATTACAACAAGCTATCACAACTTATGTCTTATTATCTAGCATTATCGGAAATGTGGGTCTCATCGGGACCGGAATCTTTAGCATGGAAAGAAATCTTCAGAATTTGCATTTTATTTTTGGCTCTCTTGCTGTTTGTGGTTACGTAACCGGAGCCACTCTCATGGGCCTCATCATTCTTTTTTACGATGTAGGTATTCCCAAAATTCTTGGTCTCTATGGAACTCTAGGACCTCTAAGTGCTTTTATACTATTTTTACTCGGATATTACAATGGATACCTTTTAACTCCCTTTTTCGAATGGATGGTCCTCTTTTCTCTTCTCCTCTTCCTTGCAACCCTTGCTGCCATCGTGTTCCACGAAGATATTTAAAATCCTTCTTTTTAAGAATAAGAACCAGTTAGTTACATCCTAATTTTTCTTTCCACGATATCGAGAAAATTTTCCTTCGTACTATTATGGATCCCTCTTTTACTTCCTCCTGAAAAACTAATAATGACTTTTCCTTCCACGTAGCTTCTTTTTATTATATCACTCCATGAAAAAATCTTTCCGAATTATATGAGAAAGATCAAAATACTCTTAAAACTCTTTCACTTTATACATGATTCCTCTAAAAAATATCAAGAATTCTCGCTTTTTGATAAAATGAAAAAGGTCACATTAAAATGTTACCCGTTATTAATATTTATTGGGCAATAATATCTCTTTTCACGCATTTATCTTCGCATGAATTATCAAGATATTATAAAATGACTTATCTCATGAATCTTGTTTTCGGAATTAACTTATAAAGATATTTAATTAAGTATAAATATGATTATCATTAAAATTTAAATAGTTAACTACATTCTAAAATAAAAATAATCACATAATTCTTGCATTTGAGTAAATTAATACTCAAAATTTAGTTAATAAACAACCAATTATTATTAAATTTAAATAAAAATTAGATCTCAAATTTGAGGTGAAGGGAGAAAAAGAAAATGGAAAACAATAACCAGCAACGGAATAGAATCGGCTATTATGCGTGCCAGTGAGGCATTAATATCCGTGGAAAAATCGACTGTGACAAACTTGTAGAATTTGCCAAGAAATTCGATGATGTGGTTGTCGCTAAAACGCATCCATTTCTCTGTACTGAAAGCGGTCAAAATGAAATCATGGATGATATCAAAGAAAAGAAATTAACCCGCATTGTCGCTTCTGCTTGAACCCCTAGGACACACGAACCCATTTATCGTGGTTCCATTGCGAAAGCTGGGCTTAATCCTTATTATTTTCAGATGGTCAACGTGCGAGAACACGATTCTTGGGTCACCCAAGATAATGAAGAAGCCCTTGAAAAAGCCAAAATTCTTGTAAATGCGGGACTTGAAAGGGCACGGCGGTTAGAAGAAGTTCCCGTACAAACTTTTCCGGTCGAGAAAGCGACTCTGATTGTGGGGGGAGGTATTGCTGGAATGAACGCCGCCTTGGATCTCGCAAATGAAGGGATCAAGGTCTATCTAGTCGAAAAAAGAACGACGATCGGAGGAAGAATGGCACAACTCGACCGCACGTTCCCAACAGATGACTGCGCAATTTGAATTTGTGGCCCAAAAATGCTCGAAGTGAATCGTAATCCCAATATAAATATCTTTAGCTATAGTGAAGTGAAACACGTCGAGGGTTACGTGGGCAATTATGATGTTACCGTGGAAATGAAACCCCGATATATCGATCCCGAGAAATGTAACGGCTGTGGAGCCTGTTCAGAGGTCTGTCCTGTTTATACAACAAATTTCTTCGATGAAAATTTAGGAGCTCGCAAGGCAATCGATATTTCCTTTGGTCAAGCGGTTCCCTTCTTATATGATATTCAGAGGAACTATTGTGTTGAATGTTTTTCATGCGTAGATGCATGCGAGTTAAAAGCCATCGATTTCAGTCAGACACCAAAAGAAATAGAATTCAAGGTAGGTACCATCATCATTGCGACGGGGTGGGACATTTACGAACCGTTTGGAGAATATGGATATGGAGAATATGATAATGTTATCACGCAAGCCCAATTAGAGCGTATGCTTGCCCCTAACGGTCCTCTCGGAGGGCACGTACATCGCATATCTGACGATAAAAAATTGAACGAAATAGTATTCATTCAATGCGTGGGGTCGAGAGACACCGAAAGAACGTATTGCAGTGCGGTCTGCTGCATGTTGGCATTAAAGAATGCCAAGCTCTTGAAAGACGAATTTCCTGATGCGAACATCACCATCTGCTACATAGACATGCGGACCAATGAGAAAGGATTTGAGGAATATTATCAGAAAACGAAAGAGACGGGTATTCGGATGATACGGGGTAAGGTAGGGGAAGTAAGAGAAGATCCGGAGACGAAAAACGTGAAGGTTCGGGTATATTCGTCTTTAACGGATGAAATCATCAATATTGATGCGGACCTCGTGGTGTTGTCGACGGCGGCATTACCATCGAAGGGAACGGAGCAGATTGCCAAGGTATTAAACTTGGATATGGACACGAATGGATTTTTAACAGAATCGCATTTTGGACTCATGCCGCAAGAGACCAAGACAAAAGGAATTTTTATTGCAGGGTTTGTTCAAGGGCCTAAAGATATCGCATATGCAGTCTCTCAAGCTCGAGCTGCAGCGAGTAAAGTGGCAGAACTAACTGCACCAGGAGTTATTGACTTGGAAATGATCACTGCGGAAATAAATGAAGATTTATGCATTGCGTGCGGAAGATGCGAGAGAGAATGCCCAAAAGGAGCTATAAAAGTGGTCGATAATAAAGCGGCTCAAGTTTCTGAAGTAGATTGCGATGGATGCGGAATTTGCAGCGCATGCTGTCCCACGCAAGCAATCGACATACGTTACTATAGAGATCATCAAATTTTTGCGGAAATTAAAGGATTACTCGAGGGAGGTTAAACAAGATGGACGAAAAATTCGATATAATCGCATTTTGCTGTGTAAAATGAGGGTATGGGGCGGCGGATTTGGCAGGCGTATCTCGCTTTAAGTATACCAGTTCCGTAAAAATCATAAAAATTCGATGCACGGGCAGGCTTGACGTGCGGCACCTCCTATTTGCCATTAAATCGGGTGCGGACGGTGTAATGGTGGTAGGATGACGCCCAAACGAATGTCAATTCAAGCTTGGCAATTTTACTGCCCAGAAACATGTCGATTTTGCCAATAGAATCTTGAGCAAGCGTGGTTTTGGCGATCAACGGATCAATATGTACTGGTTAAGTAGCGCAGAAAGCGAGAAATTCGTGAAGAGTGTAGAAGATACTTACGAAAAGGTGAAACGCATGGGAGTGAATCCCCTTAAACAAGTGGAAGCCAAATCTGTTCGAGAGAAAGCCAAATCTGCTCGAGAGAAAGCCGAAATTCTAATTAACCCCGGAAAATGATTCTTGTAAGGAAATTATAGTTACAAGAAGATTCACTCGTGCGAGGGTTGGGGTTATTATCAATATTTTTCTTGGAATGGAAAAAATATTACTATAAATAATAATGAAAAGGATGAAATGAGGAAATGGTACAAACCGTAAAGAATGTGGAATTTAATTCAAGCTCTCCCGCCGAAATAATGGAAGCCACCTATAAAGCTATTGAAAATTTTCAAATACGGGCATTTTTTGAGGCAAAAGAAGATATCCTAAAGCATGGAAAATTCTCTGAAGAAGAATTCTATGAAATCTTAGATGCCATGATCGATGCAGAAACCGAACGAAAAATCGTCTTAAATCGACTAATCGGACAAGAACCCTTATTCTTGGAGGAAATTGCAGCGTTAATCCAAAACTTTCCCCCCGAAAACGTCATTCGAGATGTCATCTACTTGAAGGAACAAGGATACGTGGACGAACTCGTGGAAGTCAAGACCCATACAGAAATCAAAAAAATTAAGGGAGAAGAAAAAGAAGTCGAAGTAAAAGAATATTTTTACCGATATCAAGCTAAAACCCTACCAGAAGATTTTAAAGAACACTTCTTCGAACCTGTTTCCATCGTGTATGAATCGGGCGCATGCTGTAATTGCGGCTGTTGCTCTTCGATTTGCCCTTTGGATGCCATCACGGTCACGGCCGACACGCTTGAGATTGACGAAAAGACGTGTATCAAGTGCGGGCTTTGTTTTTCCACCTGTCCGCGCTCGTTTTCCATCGAGCAAGTGTATAATGCAATAAAGAAATTAGATAAAAAATTGAAGTTTTCAGAAAAAATGGGAGGATACATTGAGACTTACACTGCCAGCACCAAGGTAGAAGAAATCAAGAAAGTGAGGCAAGATGGCGGAATCGTCACCACGCTGCTCCAATATCTCTTGGAAAATGATCTGGTAGATGCAATTATTGCTGTTCGGCATTCGAAAGAGCCATGGAAACCTGAACCCGTGATCGTGACTGAAGTGAAAGATTTATACAAGACGGCAGGCACCAAATATGCGAATTCCCCTTCCTTGACTATCATTGATAAAGCAAGAGAATATCCGAGAATCGCCGTGGTGGGCGTGCCTTGCATGATGAAGGCAATCTATAAAGCATCTTTATTTTTAAACGGATTTTCGTTCTTAAAAAACATTAAATATACCATTGGACTTTTCTGTATGGAATCGTTTTCCTATGAAAACACGAAAAAGCTTATAAAAGAAAAATTCGAAAAAGACATCAACGAGTTGACTAAGATGAATATAGATAAGGGGAAATTCATCATTAATTTAAAAAGTGGCGAAGAATTAGCTGTTCCCTTAAAAGAAGTACAATCGTACGCCCGTGATACGTGCCATTATTGCGAAGATTTAACATCCGATTATGCAGATATTTCCGTTGGATCTATCGGGTCTCAGGCTGGTTTTTCCTCCGTGGTTATCAGGTCAGAGGCTGCCTTAAAAGTTTTTAAAGGAGCTATAAAAGCGGGATTAATTGAGGCTAAAAATTTAGCTGAAGTCAAGCCTGGGCAATTCCTCGTGGAAAAAATCGCAAGCACCAAAAGAACAAAATGTAAACCCGTACAATTAGCTCCTTCCAAATAAATAAAAAATATAACTTTTAAAATAATCATCATGACGAAAACATTTGAAGATCTCATTAAAGAGGTTCATGAAAAAGGGATATGCCAAGAATGTGGTGGTTGCACGAGCTTTTGTAGCTCAGCAGAATATCATGTTATCGGTTTTAAAGATCCTTATTCGCCACCTCTATATATCAATAAAGATGCTTGTCTTGAATGCGGAATATGTTATTTATTATGTCCGCAGACCCATGCTTTGGATGAGGAACTAAGGAAGAAATATCATTTTTCAGATTTTACCACCATGCCCATAGGTCCCTTTCAAGAAATTTATTCCTGTCAAGCCACTGATAGAGCATTCTTAGATAAGGGGACGGATGGGGGCGTCGTGAATTCCTTGATTAATTTTTTAATTGAAAGGAAGCAAATTGATGGAGCAATTGTATCGAAAATGGATACTGCCTTTTCCCGGGAGGCTACTTTTGCAGATAGCAAGCATGATCTACTCCAAGCTTCTGGGACAAAATTAGAAATAGCATCCCACTTGGATGAGATTCAAAAATTTTCCACCTACACGCATTCCATTCCGAAATTAAATCATTATAAATTCAAGAAATTAGCCGTAGTGGGAACTCCTTGTCAAATCTATACGATTAAATGCATGCAAGAATTAGGAGTCACGCCCTCGGAAAATATAGAAATTTGTTTGGGATTATTTTGTTATGAAAATTTCTTTTTTGATAAATCTCAACTTCAGAAGTTTGAAAATGATTATAACATTAAACTTGCAGATATAGAAAAAATAAACATCAAGGAAGATGTTATCTTTAAATTGAAGAGTGAAGAGGGACGAGAAAAAATCATTCACATCCCTTTTAATCATTTAGATAAGTACATGCGAGCCGCTTGTCATGCATGCAATGATTTCACCAATATCTATGCGGACCTTTCTTTCGGAGGATTAGGTTCCCCTGATAAATATACAACCGTGCTCGTGAGAACAGAAAAAGGGAAAAAAATTTTCAAGGAAGCAATTGACGCCGGCATTATAAGATGTGCCGATTTGAGTGAAGAAAAGAAGAAAAAAATGATTGAATTAATCACCCATTTTTCTATTTCCAAAAATAAACGAAAAATCGAATTTATGAAAAATCTAACTTAAATAAAAAAAGAGGAGAAAATTATTTCCGAATCAAAACGAGAAATCGAACGTAAAAAATTATTTAAGGATGCATTTGAATATTTGGATAAAATTTACACGTCCGATTTAAGAGAACTCTTGGAAAAGTGCTATCAATGCGCCCGCTGTTCTGGAGTGTGCCAATTAAGCAAAGTAGAAAAGTTTACGCCCAGTCGGATTATCCAAATGATTTTAGAAGGATTTGAAGATAAAGTTCTCGAAAGCGGCGTGTTGTGGGATTGTCTTACTTGTAATCAATGCCTGAAAGACTGCCCGGAAAATATAAATTTTGCGGATCTCGTGCGCATGGCACGTTACAAAATGCGTCACGAGTATAATCAAAAACCAGAAGAGATCGTGGCCCATAAGAGCATCTACACGACCATCACGGAAATTATGGCACGTCCCTACATCCAACCAGCCAGATCTATGGAATGGGTTCCTAAAGAATGTAAAATTGCAGATAAAGGCGAGATCTTGTATTTCGTGGGATGCCTTTCCTTTTTCAATTATGAATTTGACAATAAGGATTCCATCGCCACCTCCACGTTAAAATTGCTCTGTCAAATTGAAGACCAGCCCATCGTGGTATTCAAGGACGAGATTTGCTGTGGTCATGACATTTATTGGGGGCAAGGAAAATTAAAAACGTTTATTAAATTAGCCCGAAGAAATTTAGAAATGTTTGAACGCGCAAGCGTGCGATTAATAATTACGGCATGCGCAGAATGTTACAGAACATTAAAAATCGATTATGCTCAATTGTTTGAAGATTTTAATCAAAAATTTGAAGTCAAGCATTTAATTGAATATTTATATGAAAACTGGAAAGCCGGAAAGATAAAATTCAAGCAACCAATTGAGGAAAACAAAGTTATTCCTTTTACATATCATGATCCGTGTAGGCTTAGCAGGTTTTTACCTAAAGAAAACATGATAACGGAACAAGTCCGAGAAATATTTGGAGAATTTAAAAATTTAGGATATGAATTTCATGAAATGGAACATAATAAAGCAAATTCCCTATGCTGTGGGGTTAGTTGCTGGTTAAACTGTAATGAAAAATCCAAAGCACTTCGATATAAACGGATGTTAGAAGCCAAGAATGCGGGAGAAATTCTCGTAACCTCTTGCCCTAAATGTAATATCCATCTTAATTGCTTGCGAGATGATTTTGAAAGTTTACAATCTCTTGAAATAAAAGATTTTTCTGAATTTTTAATAAATCACGTGGAAATTGAAAAATAATAAAAAAAGAGGATTTATTCATGGAAGGAAGTGTATTGGTAATTGGAGGGGGAATTGCGGGAATTCAAGCCTCTCTTGACTTGACGGAATTAGGCTTTAAGGTTTACCTCGTCGAAAAAAGCCCGTCTATTGGGGGTCGCATGGCACAATTGGACAAGACGTTTCCGACAAACGATTGCTCATTATGCATTCTTGCCCCTAAAATGGTAGAAGTTTACCGAAATCCCAATATTGAGCTCATGACTTATCATGAGGTAAAAAAAGTTGAGGGAAAAGCAGGAGACTTTACTGTAGCCGTACTTAAAAAACCACGATATGTTGATGAGAAAAAATGTAAGGGGTGCGGGGATTGCGCGGCAAAGTGTCCAAAGATAGAGGTACCTAACGCTTTTGACATGAATTTAGGGAAGCGAAAGTCCATTTATATTCCTTTTCCTCAAGCAGTCCCTCCTGTATATCTCATAGATCCTGAAATTTGCTTGAAATTGACAAAAAACGTGTGTGGCGTCTGTCAAAAAGTTTGCAAGGCGGAAGCCATAGATTATGAGCAAAAGCCGGAAGAAATCGAAATTAAAGTGGGTGCCATTGTTGTAGCCACCGGATTTGAAATGCTTTCCGAGGAATTATCATCTCGATGGGGTTATAAATTTCAAAATGTCGTCACGGCCTTGGAATACGAGCGAATTTTATGTGCTTCGGGTCCATTTGGAGGGCACGTGCTTAGGCCAAGCGATCATGATGAGCCCGAAAACATAGCTTTCATTCAATGTGCGGGTTCTCGAGATTTACATGAGAACATTCCTTATTGTTCCTCGGTCTGCTGCATGTACACGGCTAAAGAAGCGATCATAACGAAGGAGCATTCGGAAAAGTCTAAATGTCACGTATTCCGGCACGACATCAGGGCTTATGGTAAGAATTTTTATGAATTCACGCAGCGGGCTCAAGAAGAATATGGGGTACAATATTATAATACTAAAATAAGCAAGATTGAAGAGGTTCCGGAAACAAAAGATTTAATAATTCATTATGAGGATTTGAAAACGGGGGAATTTAAAGCGTTTGTAGCAAATTTGGTTGTATTAGCGACGCCTTTAGTTCCTCCGAGGGGAATTGAAGAATTAGCTGAGATTTTAGGCATTCAATTAGATAAATATCGCTTCTTCCAAGAGCGTTCTTATTTTGATAAATTCTTATCGAGCCGCGAAGGCATCTTTTTATGTGGTTTTTGTCAGGGGCCGATGGATATTCCCGAAACCGTTGCTGATGCCAGTGGAGTAGCCGCCCAAGTGGCAAATTTATTAAATTCCGTTAAAAATTCTAACATCAAGGAAAAAACTATTGAAGTCCCCGAGATAGAGGTGAAGATCACGGATCCTCCCCGTATTGGTGTATTAGTGTGCCATTGTGGGATAAACATTGGGAAATACGTTGATGTATCGAGCGTGGTGGAGTATGTAAGCAAGCTACCGGGAGTGGTTCATTGCGAGGCGAATTTATATAGTTGTTCCAGTGATTCGCAGGCGAGGATTAAAGAAATGATCCATGAATATAATTTAAATCGATTCATTGTAGCCTCCTGCACGCCGAGGACTCATGAAACGCTATTTCAAGAGACATGTCAAGAAGCGGGCTTGAATAAATACTTGTTTGAAATGGTGAATATTCGGGATCAATGTTCTTGGGTTCACATGGGAGATAATGAAGCCGCCACGGAAAAAGCCAAGGATTTGATCCGAATGGCGGTCGCGAAAGCACGCTTGCTAAAACCCTTGAAAGAAGAAAAATTAGACATATCCCCGACTGCGCTGGTAATTGGTGGAGGCATCGCCGGGATGACCGCAGCCTTGAACATTGCCAATCAAGGATTTCAAGCATTTCTCGTGGAAAAAGAAAAGGAGTTAGGGGGAAATTTGAAACATCTTCATGTTTTGTATCCAAATCATCAAGATGCTTCGAAAATTCTTGAGGAAACCATCAAGAAAGTGAAAACAAATAAGAATATCACGCTTTTACTCAAATCCAAGATTAAAGATATTAAAGGATATATTGGAAATTATGAGGTTTCCATTGAGGACTCAAAGAACAAGGTTCAAAAAATGTTAATTGGAACAATCATCGTAGCAACGGGGGCCCAAGAGCTAAAACCCGAAGGACTCTTTCAATATGCTTCAAAAAATAAAAATGTTCTCACTCAATTAGAATTGGAACAAAAATTAAAGAACGATGCCTCATCGTGGTTAGAGAAATTAAAACGCATTACTATGGTACTTTGCGTTAATGCCCGACAACCGAAAGGTATTACTTACTGTTCAAATATTTGTTGCGGGATAGCCATGAAAAATATCGCAATTCTTAAACAATTAAAACCTGACCTCGAAATTGTAGTGCTCTATCGGGACATTCAGATGGCTAAAAAAGAATTTGAAGAGTATTATCGTGAACGGAGAAAAGAGGCCATGTTCTTGAAATATGACTTGGATAACATGCCTATTATTTCTAAATTAAAAGGAAAAGGAGAAAAATATAAAATTAAAGTGCGGGACGTAAACTTACACGATCAAATTGAGTTTGAAACGGATGCCATCATCCTCTCAACACCCATGATTCCAGCAGATAATTTGACGGAGCTAGCAAAGATGTTAAAAGTCCCGCTCGATAAAAATGGATTTTTCTTGGAAGCCCATGTAAAATTAAGACCTCTTGATTTTGCTACTGATGGAATTTTCCTTGCTGGTTGCGCTCAATGGCCAAAAAATATTCAAGATACCATTGCTCAAGCCAATGGTGCTGCCGGAAGAGCAAGTAGATTCTTGAGTGCAAAAACCATTAAAACCTCGGGGCTAATCGCAGAAGTAATCCTCGAGCGATGCGTGGGTTGCGGAAAATGCAAATCCGTCTGTCCTTATAATGCAATTGAAATTAAAGAAGCTTCCATGGAATTCGAGGATTTAAGTCTCATATTAAAAAAATCCTTTATCAACTCAGCACTGTGCAAGGGATGCGGAACTTGCGCAGCAACTTGCCCAAACGGAGCAATCTCGGTCAAGCATTACGATTTTGACCAGATCTATGAGATGATTGAAGCCTATTTATTAGAAGAATAATAAAATTATTATAATAGATGTATTAAAAAATGTCAAGATCAAAAATAAAAGAAAATAAAGCGCAGTTTAACCCAGAAATCTTAGTGTTTTGTTGCAATTGGTGTTCCTATGCTGGAGCTGATTTGGCGGGCGTCTCACGGTTCCAATATCCTCCTAACATGAGAATCATTCGAGTAATGTGCTCGGGAAGAGTAGATCCTTCCTTTATTTTAAAAGCATTAAAGGAGGGGGCAGATGGTGTTCTCGTAACGGGCTGTCATATTGGCGATTGTCATTATATCTCGGGAAATGAATATACTCGTGAGCGCTTTAAAAAAGTACATGAAATTGTTATAAAGCAATTAGGAATTGATGGTAGGCGAGTAAGACTGGAATGGGTTAGTGCTTCAGAAGGAAAAAAGTTTGCGGATTTAATAACGGAATTTACGAATCAGATAAAAGAATTAGGCCCTCTCAAAAAACTTTAAATAAATTCATTAAAATAGTAAAATTCCTTAATTTTGGATGGGAAGGCCAGGTAACAATAACACTCTCATTAAATATTCCTTTTATTTTTTTAAGTGAACGTGAGTTAGTGGTTCTCACTTGATGATTTTAGAAAGATCTATTTAAGATCTTTTTGGGATCGGATCAATTATCTTGTCTTTAGTGATCCTTCTCATTAGTAATGCCAGGAACCGTATATCATAATCACTAAATCTGATCCATAATGGCAAAACGAAAACTCAGGATTATCATAAAAGAAAAGATATATAAATAATTATTATCGTAATCCTACATTTTTCAACGAAAAATTTAAATAGCCGTTTTTCCTTATTTAAAGATTAACGGAAAAGATTTTATTATCATTTTCTCGCAAAATGTTTTATAAAATAGGAAGATATTAAACTAAATTTTAATAAGAAGGGTTATCTCATGAAAGATACCATTGGATCAGTTTTAGTGGTGGGTGCTGGAATTGCGGGAATCCAAGCTTCCTTGGATCTAACGGAACTGGGGTTTAAAGTCTATTTGGTGGAAAAATCTCCTTCAATTGGCGGTAGAATGGCACAATTAGATAAATTATTTCCTGACATGTCATGTTCTTTATGTTCTCTCATTCCTAAGATGGTTGCCGTGTATAAAAATCCTAATATTATATTATATACCTTGACCGAAGTAAAAAAAGTTAAAGGAAAAGCAGGGAATTTTACAGTCACGCTTGAAAAAAACCCTAGGTATGTGGATGAGACAAAATGTCGGGCATGCGGAGATTGCGCTAAAAAATGTCCAAAAGTAGAAACACCCAATTTATTTGACATGAATTTAGGGAAGCGAAAGTCCATTTACATTCCTTTTCCTCAAGCAATTCCCCCGATATATTTAATAGATTCTAATTTATGTTTGTATATGCAACGTGGAGTGTGTGGAGTTTGTTCAAAAGTATGTAAAGCGGGAGCTATTGATTATGATCAAAAACCCGAGCAGCTCACCTTACAAATAGGAGTAATTATTTTATCTACGGGATTTGACATGTTAGGTGAAGAATTGGCACCTACGTGGGGATATCAATACAAGAATGTTGTCAATGCGTTGGAATTTGAACGCATTTCTTGTCCTACGGGTCCTTTCGGGGCACAAATATTACGCCCGAGTGACGAAAAAGAACCGAAGACAATCGCTTTTATTCATTGTGCGAGTTCGGGGTATTCAAAACGGGAAACACCTTATTGTTCACGCGTTTGTTGTATGTACACCACTAAAAATGGAATTTTAGCTAAAAATTATATTAATGATGCCCAGATTGCGATATTTCGGCATAATATTCGGGTATTTGGAAAAAATTTTTATGAATTCACTAAAGAGGCTGAAAAACAACATGGAATTCACTATTATTTTTCCAAAGTTCACGAATTAAAAGAAGACCCGGAAACGAATGATATTTTAATTTATTATGATGATTTAAAAACTAATGATAAAAATAAAGTATTTAGAGCAAATTTGGCAGTCTTAGCTGCGCCTCTCGTTCCTTCAAGGGGTACTAAAGAGTTAGCGAAAATCATGGGGGTGGAGTTAGATCAATTTGGCTTTTTTAAGGAAAAATCTTATTTTAATAAGTCCTTATCGACACGTGAAGGAGTGTTTTTATGCGGATTTTGTCATGGCCCCATGAATATTTCCGAAACCGTCGCTGATGCAAGTGGCGTAGCTTCTCAAGTAGCGACCATGTTACGAGCAAAAAGGCATTCTTTAACGCGGGATAGAGAAATAGACATTTTATCGGAAAGAGAAATCATTCGAGTTCATCCAGTAGCCTTAATAATCGGAGGAGGAATATCGGGAATGACGGCAGCTTTAAACATTGCAAATCAAGGATTTAAAACGTATGTTATTGAAAAAGAAGGTAGATTAGGGGGAAATCTTAATCACGTGAATGTTCTTTATCCCATACAGGAAAAGGCATCCCTTTTATTAGAAAAAACAATGACAGAAATTAAGGCTAATGAGAAGATCCATATCTTTTTAAAATCAAAAATTGAAAGGATTAAGGGGTCCATTGGAAATTATGATGTTTCTATAATAAGTTCTGATGGCCGGTACCAAGAAATAAAAGTTGGCGTTATTATAGTGGCCATAGGTGCTCAAGAATTCAAGCCTCATGGGCTCTTTCAATATAGTGAATTAAATAATAACATTCTTACTCACATGGAATTAGAGAAATTATTAAAAAAGCAAGATGTTTCATGGTTAGATAACATTCATAATGTTACATTTATCATGTGCGTTAATGCAAGACAGAGAGGAGGATATTCTTATTGTTCTAATATTTGTTGTAGCAATACTATTAAAAACATTAATATTTTGAAAGAATTAAAACCCGGCTTAGACGTTCTTGTTTTAATTAGAGAACTTCACGTGGCGAAAAAAGAATTTGAAAAATTTGCTTCCAAGAGAAAGAAATTTGCCACTTACTTAAAATATGATTTAGAAAACATTCCTCGCATTAAGAAAATCAATAAAGATCCTGAAAAATACGAAATTACCTTACAAGATTATCAAGATCCTACGAAGAGCATCCATATTAAAACGGATTTAATCATTCTCTCAACACCCTTGATCCCTCGACAAGAAGTTCATGAACTTGCTTCCATGTTAAAAATTCCAATCGATGAGTATGGATTTTTCGTAGAAGCTCATGAAAAATTAAGACCTCTAGACTTTGTTACGGAAGGTATTTTCGTGTGTGGCTGCGCTCAGTGGCCCAAAAATGTTCAAGATTCCATAATAGAGGCGAACGCCGCAGCGGGTAGAGCCAGTAGATTTTTAACTATGAAAGAAATTTCGGCCACGAGATTGGAAATCCTCTCTTTTCTCCTCTCTATCGAATGTTTCTTTAAAGATGTAGAAGTAAACCTCGATAAATGTAATGGATGTGGAAATTGTGCCGAAGTTTGTGTTTTTGAAGCAATTTCTCTCGTGGATATCAGACAAGAATATGAAGATGTGAGCATACCTACCAAAAAAGCGTATATAAATCCTGCGATCTGCCGTGGTTGCGGACGATGTGCAGCAACTTGTCGATTAAAAGCCATAGTTCCACGGCATCATGATATTAAAGAAATCGAACGGATAATCGATCCTTACTTTTTAGAGAAGGCAAAAAGTCCTAAAGATAAAGAAGAGCTGACTATTATAGAATAGGGTAGCTACTCTGGAATTAATATATTGTATTTTAAATAGTATTCAATTATTTTTTTCTTGAATATAATTATTAATGGGTTTTTTTCCTAAAAATACTAACTCATCAATCAAACATCAAACAACATGAAAGATATTAAAAAGTTTAACGGAACATGTAAAACAAAACTATTCTAAAATATTTTATTCAGGATAAATCTTCTATACAAATTGGTAAATCGTTCCGTTTGGAAAACTCTGAATAATTTTTAAATTAAAATTTTGTTTGATGTAGGTTAAATCGTAGTAAGCAACTGACGTTTCGCTTGTTCCAAACCAAATCAAATAAACTTTCTGTTCATTTTTAATTGTTTCTTTAAATTCTGAAATATCTTCTCCTTTCACGGGTAAGTTATAAGTTATTACGCCCGTATTGCTATATATCAAGTGAGGATTATTTGAATAAATTTTCCCATCCCATTCTTTATTTTGAACATATTTAATGATTTCTGATTCCTTCCAATAATAATAGGTATATCCTCCTGCTCCTTTCTGCATTTCCCTGATAAGACTTTTATAATTATAGAAAAAAGGATGGACGAAAAGAATTAATATCATGACAATAATAATTATTTTTTCGAACAAGCTAGCGATTCGATTATTTTTTAAAATTTTGGGAAGGAAATTAATTCTGTTTGATAGAAAAGCAAATAAAGATTTAATTAAATGAGCTAAATTTTTGAGAACAATTAAAATAATTGTAATGAAATATAAATACAGGGGTGATACTATTCTATTATCCATTGGATCAAATTTAAATTGAAGGGAGGTATAGAACAATAAGAAAACAAAACTTACCATCATGAGTCCAATATGATAAAATTCCTTTATGTAAATTACATTTTCCCTATTTTTTTTAAAATCTAAGAAAATTAAATAAATTAATAAAATAGCAATAATGATGAGACTGCTTATAAGAAAACTTAATTTAATCATACTCGAAAGGAAGGATTTAAAAAAAGTAATGATGTCTGGTGATACGATCCATAATGTAACTGTATAGACAAAATTTAGTATATTTTCAGAAAAAGCTCTCGGCCTTGATCTCGTTCCAATAAAAGTTCCCGTTATATAAAAATTTCTTAAGATCCAAAGTGATAATGGTGCTACAGAAATTAAACAAAAGAGAAATATTATTGTAATTCTCCGAGATATTGTAAAATTTTTTTCTAGAAAAAGAAAATGAATCCCAAAAACAATAATGACAAACATGCCAATATAGCGTTGTAAATTACATAGACTTGAAATTATGGAAAGAATGAGAACATGTTTCATTTTTTGGTCTTCTGGAGCTTCAATAAGCTTAAAAAAATAAATTGAAAATAAAGTTAATAATAAAATGAAAACTGGTTCAGTCCAAGCCCATTTTGAAACCCACAAGAGAGGAATTGAGAATAGAATGAGTAATTGGCCTGCAATAACCAAGATTAAAGACTTTATGAATTTCGAAAAAATTTCTCGAGACAAAAAAACTATCAATCCAAACGCAATTGCATTCACGAATCTTGCTCCAACATAAGGATCGATTCCTAAAAAACCTAAAGATGCTAACAATAAGGGATAAAGAGGAGGAAATTGAGGCACGGGATCATTTAAGAAACTTTCATATTTTCCATTAGAAACTAAATTCCTTGCAATGGAAATATATCGAGTTCCATCAACGCTCATGCCCACTCCATATTTAGAAGTTTTAAGAAGTACAAGAATAACCCCTATTAAACCCAAAATAGCTGAAATAATTAGTTCAATTTTTCTTCGTTTCTCAAAAGAGTTGAGTCGCATAGAGTTTTCAAGCTTTTATAATTAGTTTTTAAAAATATTAAAAATAGTATTTAAATTTTATTGAAGATTTAAGAAATTTAAATTTTAAACGTTAACATTAATTTAAATAAAAACTATAATTATAGACTATAGATTTGAGGCTTTATATCATGAAAAAATACTTAAATGTAAAAAATATAACCCTCATATCTCTTTGCTTTCATGTAATATCAATAGCCTTAGGTTTAATTTATGCCATTTCTACAAGATACAATATCTCATGGGACATTGGCGGGTTTGCGTACATTTTCTTACTGTTTTATAATTTCTTTTATTTCTATTACATTAGCCATAATCTTAATAAAAAAAATCGCTCGGCAAAAATAATTAATGCATTGCTATACCTTTATTTACTAATTCAGAGCGTTTCCATGCCCATGATGATGTTTGGCAACTTTTTCCTCTCTTCTTCCTATTCTACGACTTTTTCTGATGCTTATCAGCTTTATTTTTTGATTTATGGAGGGTTCTTTGGCTCATTAACGTATGGATTGCTCTTGAATGCATATATATTTAAACAAATCGAGGTAAATGAGCTCTGGGACTTCTCTCCAAAAACGTACCATAAAACCTTGAGACGAAAAATCATTGATGTAATCGTTCTCTGCATCGTACTTGGCTTTGGATTTTATTTAGCTTCCATCGTCCTATTTGGCTATAGGGCTTTTTTAGGCATGGTGATTCCAGAACTCGCGCTTGGTTTCAGTTTCATGTTCTTTGCCGCTACTGCTATAGTGTTTAAAGACGTGGGGCAAAAAAACCGAAAAATTTATCACGTGTTTACCTTGATCACCCTCATTATCTCCGTAATTCTTTTCATGCCTTATGCTTTAACTCCTGTGGCAATTCGAGATGCTGAAAAAAATTTTTCAGAAGCATTTGGCGAAGATTGGCGGAATAAAATCCCTACGGATGTTGAAAACAAATATTTTTTAAAAACCCAATTCTCCACGCTCCAATACTTTTTAGGGGTAAAATCCAATAATTATATTGTAGAAAAAGACGTGCTTTACTTTGATGGAAGTAAGAGTCCTTATGAAGTAGATGAAAATATTACATTATACTTCGATGTGTATTATCCTAAAGAATATAGTGAAGATTTACCAGGTCAAGGTTCGGTTTTAATAAGAATTCATGGAGGAAGCTGGAGATCTTATGATAAAGGCCTTTCTAATATGATGCAGATGAATAAATATTTTGCTTCTCAAGGATACATCGTTTTTGACATACAATATGGCTTACATCGCCCAAATAGGCAAGGAGATATCTTCACGCCCGTTAATGTCTTAGGAAACTTTAACATAGACGACATGATCCGTCATATTGGAGAATTCACGAAATATCTTGCTGCTCACGCAGACCAGTACAATGCTAACTTGAATTCCGTATTTATTTCTGGGGGCTCAGCAGGGGGTCATTTGGCATGTGCTACTGCTCTCGCAATCGATAGTGGAAGATATAGATACCTTTTTAGTCCAAAAATTAAAGTTAAGGGAATCATACCATTTTATCCCGGAAATGTCTTGCCTTATGAATGGGGGACTCCCGAACTCGTGAGACCAGAGTTGATGATAACCGCAGAGAGTCCTCCAAGCTTGGTATTCCAAGGATATCAAGATGCCCTAGTTCATTGGACGGTTTCTCAACGATGGAAAGACACCTACACCGCTGCGGGAAACCAAGAATGTGCTATAATTTATTTCCCTCTTTGTGGCCATGCAAATGATTTATACTTTAATTCTCATTTTAATCTCGTGTTTGTTTATTACATGGAGCGTTTCATGTACATTTATCATTAATATTTTTTTTTATTTTTCTTATCCTTCTCTTTTCTCTTTTTTATTTTTATTACATTTACTTGGTCTTAAAAAACTATTGATTACTATTAGAATATTCGGTTATTATCTCTTAGGCTATAATTGTTCTTCACTTATAATATCTTCAAAAGGT
Source organism: Promethearchaeota archaeon (assembly GCA_029838195.1). Lineage (GTDB taxonomy): Archaea > Asgardarchaeota > Lokiarchaeia > Sigyniarchaeales > SOKP01 > JALGVJ01. The sequence continues at coordinate 593 of JALGVJ010000021.1, read as the reverse complement.
CCTACAACGAGAGGAAAGTAAAAAATAAAAAACCGATTCCTCACGTTAAAACACATTTCAATTCTAATGCTTTTTAAATTACACATTTGTTCCGTTAAGCTCATGAGTTTCATGGATACCATAAAATTTAAACAAGTTTAGAAAGTTCGAGGGTGTTATGGGAATATTTTTTTATTTTTGCCAAATGCTCTAGCGTGCAATCCAAGGGAAAAAAGTCGTAGAATTCGGTGTAGTGCCTTTTTAAGCAGTTTTTCAAGGAAAGGAATTTTTTTTCAGACATCCAATGCCTATCGTGTTTCATTTCTATTAATTTAAGGTGTGTATCTTCGAAAGCATGTATCTTTCCATCTCTGAAATAAATCCGTGAAATTAAATAATACAATAGAAACAAATTGGTTGATTCAATTATCTAAAAAGAAAATAAATTTTTTAAAAGAATAAATTATTATGTTATTGAAAGAGTTATTTAAAAGATGGTAAAAAAAACATGACCCTTGATCCTAATGTAATGCAAGAAATAAAAGAGTATGTAGATACTCAAATTGAAAAACAAGTCAAGTCCATTCAAATTCAGTACCTCAAAGATCATTTTC
>JALGVJ010000075.1 GCA_029838195.1 Promethearchaeota archaeon | reverse complement strand
GATATTGATGTAGTTGGCCAGAAAAATAAGGGGATGGAATCCGTACGGTTTTCTCTCGGGATAGACAATGCCTTCCCAGTCTTTATAGCTCCAGCCAGCCGTGCCGATATAATAATGGGGCATCAATGTTTATTTTAAACTAATCCTGGCTGAATTGACAATTAACAATCCCTTATTCATCAGGTCATTCATTTTCTCTGAATTGGCATCAGGCTACTAAAATCTGGAGCTGGTGTGTCAAGTCGCAATCCCTTATTCATCAGGTCAATCATTCTCTCTGATCAAATGAGAAGAACAACAAACAAGGACATCCAAGAGTCGCAATCCCTTATTCATCAGGTCACTCATTCTCTCAGATTCCGACCCCCTCTTCGTAGATGCCGCTAATGATGAGTCGCAATCCCTTATTCATCAGGTCACTCATTCTCTCGAAATAAATGGACGCTAAAACCTTAGAAGCACTCAAAGGGTCGCAATCCCTTATTCATCAGGTCACTCATTCTCTCGTCACTACAATGGACAATGAATTCTACAGCACTTTCGATACTAAGTCGCAATCCCTTATTCATCAGGTCACTCATTCTCTCTAGAATTGGTAAAAGAATTAGAAGAAAAATGGGAAGTATGGGAGTCGCAATCCCTTATTCATCAGGTCACTCATTCTCTCTATAGAACTTCCTATTTACTATCACTCTAAACAGGAGCAGAGTCGCAATCCCTTATTCATCAGGTCACTCATTCTCTCCATGGCGAGGCAAGGCAAGGCAAGGTTAAAAATTTATTTAGTCGCAATCCCTTATTCATCAGGTCACTCATTCTCTCACAAAAAAGCACTCTTTCTTGATGTTCACTCATTTTTTATGTCGCAATCCCTTATTCATCAGGTCACTCATTCTCTCGGTAATATTTATATCTTGTTTTAAATGAATACATTAATACAAAGATTTCGCTAACCTTCATATTTTTAATATTTACATTTAAATTTTTTAGAGAAAGAATTTTGAAACTATTAATAAAATTTATTTATTCTAAATGAATTAAATTGTATTCGCTAAACTCTTGATCTTTCTTATAAAAATAAGAATAGCGCTACAATATGTAAACATCTTTATCTTCAGTTATTTTGCCGGTACCACACACATGAATTTTACTACGGCAGCTTTCACACAATTTATAAAATCTGATGCTATCCTGTTTTGGATTAATCAATTCTGCTAATTTCTTTATCAATATTTTTGCTTTTTCATTAGGCATAAGGCATTCAAATACGCTGTATTGAACTCGACTGCCATGATTTTTAAGCTCTTGGGAAATGCAATTTCTTCTTTTAGTATCTTTAATATCGTAGCTAATTATCCAAAAAGAAGAATTTTTCATTGGAATTTATCTTATTGTGAAAGGTTTATAAACTTTATTGAGCTTTAGAGTATTCGCAAATTTCTGTGCCTGGGTGAAAAAAATTTCTCGATAATTTTTAGCCTTTAGACTCTCTGAATTTTTGAATTTTTGTTGCATCCTCCGTTCATATTGTAAATAATATTTTTTTCTTACAATATGCTTCAAAAAAATGCCATTTCCCTTTTTTTCAAAATCTTTGCTAGAAAGAATCGCTTTATTAAAGATTTCTAAAGTCAAGCGGTCAATTATTGGTGCTCTAAATTCTTCAATTAAGTCAAGAGCTAATGAAGGTCTTCCATATTCTATGCCGTGAAAATAGCCAATATATGGATCAAATCCGATAGAAGATAATATTGAAATCATTTCATTAGTAATTAGAGTATACCCTAAACTCAGAAGAGCATTTGTTGGATCAAGAGGGGGATGCTTAGTTCTTTTCTCAAATCTAAGTTCTTTTCTAAACATCTTACCAAAACAGGAATAATAAATTGCAGAAGCTCTGCCCTCGACGCCAAAAACAGAAGATACTTTTATCTTTCTTTTAAGTTCTCTCAATAGGATATCCATTTTTTTTATTTGATTTTCAAAATTTATTTCAGGGTGATTTCTTTGGTATTTTTGAAGGATTACTTTTGAATTTTTTATTTTTCCTTTGACGACGCTTTTGGCAAAGGAAAGTCGAAAGTGTTCATCTTGAAATTTTTTATACTGCAACATTCTTAGCTCAATATTTTTTGATTCTATAGGAGATAATTTACCTATAAGCTTTCCGTGAATTGTCATAAAAGAAGTTTCAATGCCAGATTGAAGTAGAAATTTCATGACCTGAGTTGTAAGCTGAATATTTCCAAAAATGATTATTCTTTCTATCTTGAACTCAGGAATCTCAAGTAAAATATGACCCTCTTTTTCAACAACAAGTCTTCTGGAAACTTTTCTTAAGGTAGAACCTTGCTCTAGAAGATAAATAACAGCCATTTTTGTGTCCTTTCTATTAAATTTTCAAAGAGCAGTTCCAGGAACTAGCACGGTTTCTGGTTAGATATTTAATTGAGGAAAAACTGGTAAATTTTCTTCTTTTATGTCCAGAAATTCAAGTATATTTTTCCAAGCTCTTTCATATTTCCTTTTATCAATTGGATTATCTCCATGGACTATAATACTGAGGTTTCGATAATTCATTATTTCTTTAATCAGTGTCTTTTCTTTCTCAAAATATTTGTGACCATACTTTTTTATTCCTTTTTCCTTTTCTATTTCTCTTAATACCAAGTAAGAAGCATACTGAGCAATTTTTATCTTCTTTTTATCTTCATTAAAATATTTGCTTTTTATCTCTTCTCTTATAGATAAAGGTACCTTATTGGGGTCAACATCAGAAGTGTCTATACCATAAAATTTTAATTCAAGCTGAGCCCTTTTTTCTAACGCTCTGTAAATGCGGACTACAGCATCATCATGTTTATTTTCTATTTCGGCTCTTCTTTTGGCGTTGGCTAAAATATCAAGAACAATATTATCTTCTTTTTTAATGTTTTTTAGGAATTCAGCATTTTTTTCTATATGTTTAAGAAGCAAGTGCCATGGATGGGAATTGTCCAATCCTGCACAGTAGATCTTTAATTTGGAAAGAGCATTATTTATTTTATGGCCCGCCTCATTGTATTTAAATGTATCCCATAGCATATAGCTTTCTATTAATAATGCTAGGGTTTTGAAAAAAGCCTGGTTTTTTTCTGAAACTTTTTCTGCGGCTTTTAAAGCTGTGTCTCGGGCTGATTGATAGCGGGCAGTATTAAAGAGAATATTTATTTTTTTCTTTTCAAGAATAGCCAATTCATCCCAAGGATTTTTAAGATAAAGCATCTTTTCCTTACCATCTATTACCACTCCAATGCCATTTTTGTTTCTCTCTTCTCCTCCAACATATGAAAAGTTAGAACTAAGTTCAATAGTAGCTAATACTAAAGAAGCTGACATAGATTTTGTTCCGCCGGTATAATCAATTATTGTTTCTTCTGGCTTTATATTCCATATTCTGATTTTCTCTGGAAGTTGAGAAAGAAGCTTATTGAGGCATGCAGTAAGAGATTCAGATCTTTCTGTAATTATAAGGTCATGCCCTTTTGGTTTATGAGCAGCGTCTTGCAATATTTCAGATGCCTGCTCTTTTGTCCCCGTGGAAGCGAAGAAGATAATATACTCTGGCTTATGATAATTAATTGAATAAATAAGAGGAGAAATGGAACCCCCAACACTCAATATTAATGTCTTTGGCATTATTTTACTTTTTTACTCCTTTCTGTTTGATTAGTTCAAAGGGTATTATCCATATTTTAGGCTAGCGAGGTACTTGAAGGAAATATTTCTAAAATAATAATTTTAATAGACATTTATTCCTATAGAGACTATATATTTTCATTTTATTATAGACTCAACTTCAACCATCCAAAGGGATATTTTCCCTCTCCTAAATGTTTAGAAAAGCCCCAACCGCCTCTGCCTCTTCTTGGATTTTTAGGAACTCTGTATCTTGTCAAGGTCATAGATTCAAATCCGCTTCCCCAACCTATTCTTAAAAGATAGCCTCCTTTAGCTTCTTCTTTAATATTTCTATAAATAGCTGCAATATTTTTTTCTCTGCTATTAAATAATCTTTTTCTTTCGCTTTCAAGGACGAAAGAATAAAAATTATTACAGGCAGAAAGCAAGAAATTTATATCAAATTTTCTTCTCTGTAAGTTTGTTGTGGGGTTGTCAAATAATTTTTTATCTATCAATATTTCCAGTTCAAATTCTTCTGAATTACCAAAGAAATGTGGTTTTAAGATTTCTACAATAATCTGAATATTTGTTTCTTGAAGAGAATTATATTTGTTGATATTAAAATTTGATACTTTAATAAACATTGTGCTATTACTTGGGAAAAAGATATCTCTGATTTTTAATGCTCTAAAAGGATCTTTCTCAATTTTAGAGACAAATCTCTTTTTTCTTGGATCAAACTCTACTGTATTTAAAATTTTTCCTTCAATAATTTGAGCTTTATCTTTTATTTCGTCTTTAATTCTGTAGCTCCATTGATTTAATAGAGCTGTTCTTATAGCTCCTTTGATTGAAGAGCCAGGTATATAAGGCCTATTATTGCTTCTAATAAATGGTTTCAGCATCAGTTGATTTTTTGGCTGATTGAATTTCTCATTATAAATATTTCTTACAGTTTCGGAGACTACAGCTTCCCATTCAGTAAAATTTTTAATATCAATGTAATCTCTAATAAATTTTCTTATGCCAGTTAGGTCATTTCTAATTTGAATTTCTTTTAGTTTAGCCAATAAATTTTTTGAGAGAGAATAAATGAATTCGTTTAAATTTATTTTATAAATTTTATCTTTAATTACATATTCGAAAGGCTCAAGTTCTGTGCCGTCCCCGATGTGAATTGGACTTAAGCATTT
>JALGVJ010000074.1 GCA_029838195.1 Promethearchaeota archaeon | reverse complement strand
CATGAAGGTTTTGAGCAAAAATAAGTCATTGAGATGAACATTTCTTCTAACGCAAAATATATTTTAATGATGCGTCTCTATAGATGTATATTAAAAAAATTAAAACAAACTCTTGAAATAACATAAATTGATTGTTCAATATTAATTAAAATAAATTTTTAGGTAATTTAAAGAATGAAGGAACAATTATAAATTCCCCCTTTTTTTATTTTTTAATGTCAGAATCCTCTTTTCTTGTAATTTGATATGCTCCATTACATTCAAGTTTTTATCGATAAAATATGTTTGAAGGATATGAGTAACGATGATCATCTGTAAGAGTTCAGGATGATTTCGAAGGATTAATTTTGCCATAATGCGTCGTACCACGGATACCACGCTTTTTTACCTTGTCAGGCGCAGAGAAAAGCTGAGGAAAGTATTTATATTCTCGAAAAGATTATTTTGGAGTGATATTAAAGCAAATAATTTTAATGCCTTGTTCAGCACGGCGCCCACCCTACTGGACATTCACTTTTTTACCTTGGATTTATCCCTACATAGTTCAATCGTGGCGTATCCCTATGTTCCTTTGGAAAGCACGTTATAGAGTCCCTTGCATCCTGGTTTCTTGGGAGAAGAGGGGATTTTTTGCTTTTTTTAGTCTTGATTCCTTTGGGACATCCCTGTTTCCGCTTTAGTTTGTCGATTAAATTCATAGTGGTTATCATATAGCAGAATTCCTTCTTTTTTTATTTCTTTAAAAAATCCATTTTCACTCTGATATTGATCGTAATGCGTTCGCCATTTTCATATTTAAAATGCCTGATAATGGTCTTATTAAATGGTTTTTCGTGCGGATGGATGATATGAAGGATTTCCCGATTAAAATGTTTCAGAGCAGATTGCGTGGCATTCAGAGAATCGGATGACAGCACGCTAATTGGTCCTTTAGTGTTGCATTTGGCTTCCCATAAAACCTCCAGAATTTCCTTTTCGGCACGCCTTGGGGAGCCTTTCAGTCCCAATACCTTGTGGGTCGTATGGCCCTTGGCGATGATAACATAGATGGAAGTTCCTTCGATCTTTAAAAATTATAATTTTACAAAACTTAAATTAATAAATTTAAAAATATTTGAAGAAAAAAAATTTTTAATTAAATCCAAATATTAATATTCATAAACTTTAAAGAACAAAAGAATTATTAACATTATTATGAGAAGATTAATTGCTAAAAATATAGGTTATCCTCTATATGATTTAGTGACTAAATGTAACATTTTGCAAACATCAGAATTTTTGGAAAAAACACAATGGTGGAGTAAAGAAAAACTTGAAAATCTCCAACTAATAAAACTTAAAAAATTATTAAAACATTGTTATGAAAATGTACCATACTATCATAAATTATTTAAAAAAATTAATTTTAACCTTGAAAGAATAAAATCACCAAAAGATATAAAGAAAATTCCAATTTTAACCAAGGATATAGTTAAAAATCAAGGATCTCATATGATCTCCCAAATTCATATAAATAAATCATTAAATTTTAGCACGACGGGAGGAACAACAGGATCGCCTTTGATTGTATTTAGAGATTCTTATTCTGAATCATGGCTACGTGCTTCTTTTTATAGATTTTATAAATGGATGGGATTAAATTTGGGAGATCCAAGAGTTACGATATGGGGTCAAAGAATTATTGGGAAAAATTACAAAATACAATTTTTAAAAAACGTATCTGATTGGCTTAAAAATGATTATAGAATTAATGCTTTCAACATATCAACTGAGAAAAGTATAAAACATCTTAAAAAATTATATAAAATTCAACCCTTGCATATTCATGGTTATTGTAATGCTGTCTATAATTTTGCGTTAATAGCTGAAAAATATTTTAAAAAAAAACTAAATCTTAAGGCAGTATCTACTACTTGTGAAGTTTTACAAGATTTCCATCGTAAAAAATTTAAAGATGTTTTTGGATGTGAAACTTTTAATCAATATGGATGTGTAGAAATCAATTTAATTGCTCAGGAATGTAATTACCATCAAGGTTTACATATTAATCAAGAGAGTGTTATTTTTGAAGTGATGGATGAGAAAATTAATACAAATTCAAGATCAAGAAAAGTAATAATTACTGATTTAGATAACTTTGTCATGCCTTTTATAAGATATCAAAATGGGGATATTTGTACATTATTATCGAATAAAAAATGTCCTTGTGGTCGAGAATTACCATTAATAAAAAATATTGAAGGAAGAATTGGCGATATTATATGTACTCCTACAGGAGTTGCATTACATCCGGAATTCTTTACTCATCTATTAAATGAAAGTAAAATTTCATTTAAATATAATCTTAAAAAATATCAAGTAATCCAAGAGTCGCAATTAGAATTAATTTGGAATTTAGTATTAGATAGGAAATTAAATAATAATGATAAAAAATCTTTAGAAATGTACATTGAAAAATTTTTACCTGCGATGGACGTAAAAATAAATATTGTTGATGAGATACCTAATGAGAAATCGGGAAAATTTATCTATGTAAAGTCAAAAATCAGGAACCATTAATTATTAAATATTTTTAGAATTTAAAAAAAAATATGAGGTATCTAATAAATCTCACCTCCGACTAAATTGCCGCCTCGCTTTTTTTTATTTTTTGTCGAACATGCTTATTCACATCCATGTCAAATTCCCTGTATTGCTTGCTTCTTATCCGACCAATAGCGCTTATTTCCCGCATGGCAGCGCTTAATTGCTTTCTTAGCTGTCTTATTACTTCTTCAGGATATTGGAAGACTATATCCGATGCCAGCTTGTCTAGTTCACAATGTTTAATTCGCAAATAAAAAGTAAACTAAATGCTCATAAAAATTATAATGTAAATATTTAAGCATATTTTAAGTACTAAAGTTCGACAAGTCCTATTAATTTTTGCTTTCTCGCCTAAAAGGAGTCTATAGCATGCGGATTCCCTCCATGGATTAATGTGTATATAACTTGAGCCATCTTGCACGCCCTACATTCTTCTTTTAAGGAGGTAATCCAGGCGCCAAAGACCTCCTCGTGAAATCGGCGAAAAGCCGCCCGTTTCTTGCCCAACATGTCCACATCCGGGTGATATGAGGATAACAATCCCAAATCTTGCAGGGAAATCCCATAGCATGATACTCGTGGATGAGGTGGCGGGCAAGTTCATTTTTCGGCACGTACCGCTTGGAGTGGTGCCGTTTTTCTAATTCCAGCGGACGTCGATAGAGCAAGCAATCGAGAGGATATTCGAAAGGACCGCCGTAGTAATGCGTGGTGATCATAGAAAGCCCAAGTATCTCTTTATTGTGAGTCGTGGAATAAAAATAATCAACGCCTTCGATTTCCTTGCCCGTCTTGGGAATAACATGCTCGTCAAGTGCAATCACGCCTTTCGGGCGAATGGCAAGAGAAGAAATGGTCTGAAGCAAACGGAGATTGTAAAGGAGCATATCTCTCGCTCTGCCCCCGAATGGTATTCTCAACAATATTCTTGATGGAGGCTCTCTTATTCACTAAGAGGCCGTAAACAAATGCCTTCACGGCCTTTTCCTTAGTGGCCGGTAAACGCAAGCTATGTTCTTCAAAAAAATTCATGATAAGCGGGTTTTTTTCCACGACTAGCATTTTAAGATAAAGGGCTCTCCCTTTCTTATAAAAGCGTGCATGATGAGGGTGATATGTCGCGCTTTTTTCACGCGTACCTCCCTCGTGCCGAAAGAGAGGTGCAAGGATTTATAAAGGTTCCAAGATACTTTAAGTTGTCGAACTTTAGTTAAGTATTAGAGATATTTAATAATAAGATTTGATAAGAATGAGTTAAGGTCTAATAAATTAAATTATTAATTGCCTATTAAAATACAATTAAATTCTTTTCTTATAATGATTAATATCTTTCATGATTATTGAAAAAATTTCTCTTATTTTAAAATCTTTTAGGTTATCTTTAATTTTAAAATCTTTTAGGTTATCTTTAATTTTCCTCAACATATAAATCATATAATATAATAATATCCTATATTCCAATTTATATAAGAATTCAAGAACTTCCTCATAATCATTTTTTATTTTAATCTCTGGATTACGGTTATTAATTTTCTTAAACACACTTCTGATACTCTCATCTCCAAAAACTAACTCAAAGCCATTTTTATTCAATAAAGTATTTAATGTATTTAAGGTAAAATGATATACGTGAGCAATTTGAAGATATTTTAAAAAATATAGATGGCTTTTTAATATATCTTTTATTCCAGGTACTTCAATATACAAAATACCTCCATCGGAAAGTATATCGTGTATTAATGACAATTCTTTATTTAAATCAAGTATGTGTTCTAATACATGAGAATATATAATAATATTAGGTTTTGCATCAAATTTCATATCTTTTAAAACACCATGATATAAATCAAGTTTAAATTTATTCCTACCAAATTCAATCGCTTCTTTTGAGATATCAATACCTTGAACTTTAAAACCTTTTTTTCTAAAGAATAGAAGATTTAAACCAGCTCCACATCCTACTTCGAAAACATAATTGAATTTATTAGATTCTTTAAATACCTTATGTTTTAAAAGATAATTATAAATTTTTACCCCATTTTTACTACCATGTAGTGGAAACATTTTTTTTGGATTTTTTGTTCCTACATATAATTTTTGAAATTCATTATTATAAAATTCAATATAAGAATCCTGAGTCATTCTTGGATTTGTTTGGATTAATCCACAATATTTACAAATTACAACAGGGTTATATAAACCATATCTATCTTTTTCAGCAAGTTTTTGAAAGTTTGTGTTTTTACAAATTGTGCAAGTTTGTTTTTTAATCTTTCGTTGTAAATTATTTAGTTTGATGAGAGAAATCCCATCATTTTTATATTTATCATTTAAAAGCATTATAGTAAGTTTTTCTTGCTTTCTACTTTTTAATAAATCTTAAGTTATTAGTTAAGGGTATTTTTAAGTTTATAATTTAGCTTGCTTTTTAAGTTTTTTGAGTCTCATTCTGACAAAACTCTTAATTATATCACATCTGATTTCGTCGCCCTTTCGGAAAAGCACGTTTCTAAAGGGCTGAAAATCTCATGTACCATCCTTGCTCTAACTTAACTTTTTTAGATTTGAAGCCAAAAAAATAAATGAAAAATCCTATCAAATGAAAAATGTCAATTCAAGGTCAGAATCATGCCAAAACATTTAAAAGAGCCCCATGATTAAGGATCTTAAAAACACGAGGAAAACAATTGCTCATCTTAAAATATAAAAAAAGGCCCTTGGTCATCCAAATGCAGCTCAATGATTACCTCTCTACTCCTAAAATACAAGTTTTCCGGATGAACATTCCAAAAGAATACAGGATGGCGATGAAACTCTTATATAGCGTACCCCAAAGGGCACCCCGAAAATGAGGTAGGAAGCGAGATCGTGCTAAATTATTCTATAAGATGGACTACTTCATCAAAAAGGCGTATTTAACGGGGATTAAACTGAAATATCTTAGAAGGTTTAGAGACGTGCCGGTGCTGAATCAAACAGAGATACACTACGAGAGCATCAGTAAAGTCGAAAAATTAATGCTGAAAGCGCTTTCTGGATCTACCGGTTTTTTTGAACACGTGATTTATTGCAATGATTTCTCCTTTTTTGATGAGCTTCAGGAAGAATTAGAAACAATGGGATTTTCTTTTAGAAATCGATTCTTGTATGACATCATCATTTTTGAACTTTCCCGCATTCATATCGGCATTGATAATTATACTTCTTACGTGAATGCCGTTAGGTATTTTCAAGCTAATTATCTCTCGAGCGTGGTTCATAACCCGACCTATTTCCCCGATGTAAATTTCGTCAGTAATGCCCTTCGGGTAGTCCCTTTAAAGAAATTGAAGCAGTTTTTCTTTCAATTGCTTGAAGAAGTGTATCAATATAAGATAATTAAGAATAGAATATTGATTTGGGATTGTCAATTCATTCGTTCAAACAGCAGTGACCAATTTAATAACTTAAGTTTTGTATTTTTTTAATGGTTGTTAGTTAGATCTTTTATTTCCTCCTTTTAATGCTTTTCTATTTCATGAAAAAAAGGGACTCGAACATCAAGCGGATTCGGAC